>JAPHTA010000191.1 GCA_026196475.1 Sedimenticola sp. | reverse complement strand
TTCAGGTTGAGCCGGTCCGGGTTGAGCAGGGTGGCATGGCCGATGATAAAGCCGGCCTCCTCAAGCTGCTTGACCCGGCGTGAGCAGGGGGTGGGGGAGAGGCCGACCCGCTCTGCCAGCTCCAGGTTGCTGATGCGACCATTCTGCTGCAGCTGGTCCAGGATGCGGCGATCGGTACGGTCGAGTTTCATGGTTGTCGGTCCTGGTGTGTTATGTTGCGTAGTGTTGCCAAGTTGATATTAATAGCTACTATAGATTAAAAAATTAGCGAAAGTAACTAAATAGGAGTCGTTTGTTATGAATCTTTGCAAGCACTCCCTAACCGGTTCGCCCTATACTGGACCCACTGTAGAGATTGATGAGAGAAACGGCCTTCGGCTCATGCCCCACAAGGGTTTTCGCCACCCCGGCCCCACAAGGGCCACCCGGCGAGGTGACGCAGGCTCTTCCCGGTACGATTGAAACAGCGAACAGACAGACGCGGTGGTCCCGGTTCGGGGCCACCGCGTCTGCATTTCCGGCCGCGTCAGCCAGTCCAAAAGCCTGCACATTGTGTTGCCATTCCACCGCTCGCTGCCCCATCGACTGGGTTATAATCCCCCTCCAGTTAACCATCCATCGGCCGGCAGGCCGCCGCTATCCAGGGGAGTGAACAGATGAAGAACAGAGTTGCCATAGTGACCGGTGGCGCCAGTGGTATCGGCCTGGCTGTCGCCAGCAAGTTCAAGTCACAGGGATGCCAGGTGGTTATCGCCGATTTCAACCAGGAGGCGGGCAGCGCCGCTGCGGAAGCCATGGGTGCCACCTTTATCCAGGCCGACCTGTCCGACGCGGAACAGTGCCGGATGCTGGCTGAAAAGGCCGCTGAGCAGCACGGCAGCGTGGATATCCTGGTCAACAATGCCGGTTTTCAGCACATCTCGCCGATCGAGGATTTTCCCGTGGAGCAGTGGAACAGGCTGCTGGCGGTGATGCTGACTGCCCCGTTCCTGCTGATGCGCTACGCCTGGCCGATGATGAAACAGAACGGCTGGGGGCGGGTGATCAACATCGCCTCGGTCCACGCCATGGTTGCCTCGCCGTTCAAGTCCGGCTACATCTCCGCCAAGCACGGCGTCATCGGCCTGACCAAGACAGCTGCCCTGGAGGGTGGTGAGTTCGGGATCACGGTGAACGCCATCTGTCCGGCCTACGTGCGTACTCCGCTGGTTGAAAACCAGATTGCCGACCAGGCCCGCACCCGGGGCATCCGGGAGGACCAGGTGGTCACCGACGTGATGCTGAAGAACGCAGCGATCAAGAAGCTGATCGAACCGGAGGAGGTGGCCAACCTGGCGGCCTTCCTGGCCAGCGACCAGGCCTCCTCGATTACCGGTTCATCGTTGACTATCGATTCCGGCTGGACCGCACAGTAGCGCATCGTCCTGGACTATTATTCAAGGTAGGCACAGGCGATTGAACCAAGCTGGAGTGCCACTTAACGAGGCGGTCTATTCAGAGGAGTAGTTCGTCATTCCGGCGAAGGCCGGAATCCAGGGAAGTGACCCCCTGGGGGTGAGTGTGGATCCCGGCCTGCGCCGGGATGGCGGGAGTTCCAGACTCAAGGAAGCGCTTCGGACCTGGCTGAAGTGTCACTGATTGAGTGATCCACTCCCGGGCAAGAAGATGAATCGTCATTCCGGCGAAGGCCGGAATCCAGGGAAGTGACCCCCTGGGGGTGAGTGTGGATCCCGGCCTGCGCCGGGATGACGGGAGTTCCAAGCTTTAGCAAGTGCTATTTGGCCTAGGTAACCGAGGGGGTGAACAGTGAACTGCAGGCGAAATCATGTACTACAGGGGGTGATCCTGCTGGCTGGTGTCGCAACTCTGGTGATGCCGCTCTTCGCAGCAACCTACCAATGTGAAAAGGACGGGGTGATTATCTACTCGGATACCCGCTGCGGACCGGAGGCGAAACAGAGCGAAGAGGTGCGGAACAGCTACCCGGGAAAGTTGCGTCCAGGTGAGCAGCAGATGTTGAACGAGACCCGGACGCGGAGCAACTCCGGCAGCTCAGGAGCAGATACCTCCCCAGGATACGGGGAGCGCCTGAAGGAACAGAACGAGCGCCGCAAGGCCGAGGGGGACAAGCGCCGGATACCCCGCGAATCGAACAGCCCCTGGCATTGAGAACCGATGGAAGAGGGTGAGCCACAGAACGGGGTCGATCCCTGGCCGCTGGAGCAGCTGGTGGAGGGACGACACTACTACTGGGAGAACGGCCTGATGGTTTTCACCGAGCGCTACCACCGCAGCCGGGGAAGCTGTTGCGGTTCCGCCTGTCGCCACTGCCCATTTGACCATGTGAACGTAGAAGGGAAATGATGAGAATCGTCTCCCTGATTCCCTCCATCTCTGAAACCCTGATCGACTGCCACGCCAACCTGGTGGGGCGCTCCCGTTTCTGCATCCATCCGCAACCGGCGGTGGAGGCCATCCCAAAGGTGGCCGGTACCAAGCAGGCGGACTGGCAGGGGATGGCCTACCTGCGCCCCGAGCTGGTGATCCTGGACCGGGAGGAGAACACCCTGGAGATGGCACAGAGCTGTCCCTATCCCTGCATAGACCTGCACATCACCGCCGTGGAGGACGTGGCCCCGGAGTTCGAACGCCTGGCCGAGCGGATCGACAACCCGGAACTGCAGCAGGTGGCAAACCGTTGGCGTAAGGTGACCGGCGCCCGCCGTGCCTCGGATGCCATCCACAGCCTGCCGGGGATGATCGAGTGGTGGCGGAAACCGACAACCCAGAACCGGGTCGAGTACCTGATCTGGCGCGATCCCTGGATGGCCATCGGCGAGGGGACCTTCATCCACTCCATGCTGGAGCGGATGGGGATGGGGCAGCGCCTGATCCGGCACCGGGAGAAGTACCCGCAGATCGAGCTGCAGGCGCTCGATCCCCGGGAGACGGTCCTGCTCTTCTCCAGTGAACCCTTCCCCTTTCAGCGCTACCGGGATGAGCTGCTGGAGCTGGGCTACAGCTGCGGCCTGATCGACGGCGAGAGCTACTCCTGGTACGGCACCCGCAGCCTGAGATTTCTTGAGCAGTACACCCAAGAGAGTGACCCATGAGTGACACCCCGTTTCTGAACTACCGTGCCCTGCTGCTGGGAGG
>JAPHTA010000073.1 GCA_026196475.1 Sedimenticola sp. | reverse complement strand
CCGACCACGGTCTGGTCCGGCAGGTTGAGGCCGGCGATGCCGCAATAGTGCTTGTCCGCCAGTGGCCGGGCGCTCTCCAGGTCGATGGTCAGCGCCGCCATCTCCCCCTCGCCATGGGTGCCCATCAGTTCGCCCCGTTTCGCCACCAGGCCCAGGGCGTCCCCGAAGCTCAGCACACCGGCCGCCACCAGAGCGCTGTACTCGCCCAGGCTGTGGCCGGCGGCAGCGACTGCCTGCAGCGGCTGCGAGGCCAGCTCCCGGTAGACGGTGAGGCAGGCGATCTGGTGGGTCAGCAGCACTGGCTGGGTGTAGCGGGTCAGGTGAATCTTTTCATCCGGATTCTCGCTGGAGAGTTGGCGCATGTCGTAACCAAGCAGGTCGCTGGCCTGTTCGTAGACCTGGCGGGCGCTGGCGAATTCATCGCAAAGGTCGCTGCCGATCCCGGCGTACTGTGAACCCTGGCCGGGAAAAACGAATATGACGCGCTGTTCTGACTCAGACATGGTGTTCTCTATCCAGTGAATAAAATCGAGCCAGAAGGATAGACATTTCTGCCAGCCAGAACAACACCCGGGCCTTGTTGTACGGGGGGTGGTGTAGGATAGAATGGATTGCCTTGCTGCCCGAATCGGGCACTCCAACCGGACCCTTTCGGGGATAGTGATGAACACGACAGATGCTCCACTCCGCTCGGTGCTTTATGCCCCGGGCAGCAATCCCCGGGCCCTGGAGAAGGCCCGTTCGCTGCCCATCGACGCCCTGATCCTGGATCTGGAAGACGCCGTTGCGCCGGACAGCAAGGCGCAGGCCCGGGATGAAGTGGTGCGTGCCCTCGCTGCGGGTGGCTTCGGTGACCGCATCCGGGTGGTGCGGGTCAATGGCCTGGATACCCCCTGGGGGGAGGATGACCTGGTCGCGGTGGCGCAGGCGGGCGCGGATGTGGTTCTGCTGCCCAAGGTGGAGCAGCCGCAGACGGTGCATGCCGCGCTGGCCGCCCTGGACGGGGCCGGAGCGGCCCCGGACCTGCCGCTCTGGATCATGGCCGAGACCCCGCGCGGTATTCTCGACATCGACCGCATCGCCGGCGCCCATCCGCGCCTGCAGGGGATCGTGATGGGTACCTCCGACCTGGCCCGGGAGCTGCGGGTGCGGCACAGCCCGCGGCGGACCGGGTTTATCACCTCGCTCGGGCTCTGCGTGCTGGCGGCCCGTGCCCACGGCCTGGCGATTCTCGACGGGGTGCACCTGGATCTGCAGGATGAGAGCGGGTTCGAGGCGGCCTGTGAGCAGGGGCGGGAGATGGGTTTCGACGGCAAGACCCTGATTCACCCGCGTCAGGTGGAGGCTGCAAACCGGGTGTTTGGCGTATCGGAGCAGGCAGTGCAGCAGGCGCAGCGGATTATCCAGGCCTGGCGCGAGGCGGAGGCGGCCGGCAGCGGGGTCTGCGTGGTGGACGGGCGGCTGGTGGAGAACCTGCACGTGGAGGAGGCGCGCCACCTTCTGGCGGTGTACGAGGTGATCCGTGGACGGGGCTGAAACGGCCCGCTTCGAGCACCTGCTGCTGGCCCGTCGCGAGGCGCTGATGTCAGTTGCCGAGATGGCGCAGCAGGGCACCGACACGGTAACCCTGGACCAGACCCGGGTCGGCCGCCTGTCGCGGATGGATGCCCTGCAGCAGCAGGCGATGTCGCAGGAGAACAGCCGCCGCCGGGCCCTGGAACTGAAGCGGACCGGACAGGCGTTGAGCCGCATCAAGGAGGGGGAGTACGGATATTGTGTAGAGTGCGGTGAGGCGATCGCGCCGAACCGGCTGCAGATCGATCCCGCGACCCCGCTCTGCATCGAGTGTGCCAGTCGCGGGGAACAGAAATACCAACCTTAAGCCTGCGCGTGCAGACAACCAAGGAGTGATGCAGATGTATGCGAATGTAATGGTATTGCCGAGTAAGGAGCCGGAGCGGATTCGCCTGGTGAGGATTCCCGACGACATGGAGTCGCACGAGGCGTTTCGTCACGCCACCGGGTTGATTGCCGCGGCGGAGGAGGCGAACCCCGATTTTACCTGGGAGGATATCGAGGATGCGCTGGATGCCCAGGGCTTCCGCTCGCTCGATTTCGTGCTCGGACCGGCCCTGGACTGATTCAGCCGCCGGCAGCGGTCTCCGGCTTCTGCCGCAGCCGTTCCAGCTTCTGCTGTACCAGGCCGATGTGCAGGCGCAGATCGTAGAGCTCCTCGGCAAACGAGAGCGGGATGTCGATATGGGACACCTCGCGCTCGATGCGCTGCAGCTGGTCGTGGGCCTTGTCCAGCTGGCGGTCGTCGTCGTCGAACAGCCGGCGATCGATCGCCAGTACCTCCCGGTACCAGCGGTAGATGCGTGAGCGCATGCGCCAGCGGTAGATCGGCGGCATGATCTTGAACAGCGGGATCATCAGGGCCAGGAACGGCAGCAGCATCACCTTCAGTCTATCCACCAGGGTGGCGGCCCAGAACGGCAGGTAGCGTTGCAGCAGCGGCGGCCCGTACTGGTAGAAGCGTTCCGCCTCGGAGCTCAGCGGGTAGGCCAGGTAGTCCGGTGCCGGAAACTGGCCGTTTTGCTCGAACCACCCCCCTTCGCCATGAACCTCCTTGGCCGCCTGCAGCAGCAGGTCCATAAGCGCAGGATGAATATCGGCCCGCACCACCAGGTTGGCGCTGGCCGCCAGCAGCGTGGTTGGCTGCCCGGGAATGTTGCGTTTCATGTCGATAACCCCCTCCGGCAGGAGCACTGAAGAGAGGTAGCGGTGAATGCGGGTATAGGCCTCGGCCCGCTGGAAATTCATCAACCGGATATCCGGTGCCTCCAGCAGCGTTCTAACCACGGGCGATTTTGGCGATGCGACGAAGAAGGCGCTATCCAGCTCCCCGTTGAGCAGGGCGTCGGCCGCCTCCCGCCCCCCCAGCGCCTGCAGCGGGCTGTTGTCCGTGGTGATCTCGTTGGCAGCCAGCAGCTGCAGCGCCAGGGCCCGGGTGCCACTGCCCTCGCCGCCGATGGCGATACGGCGGCCATGCAGGTCGATGAGGTGCTGCACCGGCACTGACTCCCTGTGGAATACCCACAGTGGCTCGAAGTAGAGGCTGCCCAGGGAGCGCAGCATCTCCCCTTCCCCGCTGTTCCCGGAGGTGCCCCCCTGCACCAGGGCCACCTCCGCCTCGCCCCGTATCAGCCGGCCGATGTTGTCGATGGAGCCGGCACTGGGCAGCACCTCCAGGTCGATCTCCTCCTGCCGCAGACGCTCCCGGTAGCGCTGGGCGAACAGGTAGTAGGCGCCCTCCGGCTGGCCGCTACTGATGCGGATGTGGTCGGGGGGCGCCGGCTGCACGAACTGGTAGGCGAGAATAAAAGCGAGCAGCACCAGGATAACGACCGGGCCGAATATATTCAGATGTGCCTTGCGGCTGTCGGGTTGGCGTTGTCTGCTCAAGGGGCTATCCTGATGTTGTTGTGACTCTGTTCCACTATAACCGAAACACCTGCCCTTACCGCACCCCGGGGTGCTTTGTGGCCACTGCGGAGGCTCTCCATGCAACCGACCAACCGGCACCACGTCAACGGCCATCCCCTGGTGCCACCGTTCCCGCAGGGGATGCAGCAGGCGCTTTTCGGCATGGGCTGTTTCTGGGGCGCCGAACGGCTCTTCTGGCAGACCGAAGGGGTCTACAGCACCGCGGTCGGCTATGCCGGCGGGCAGCGGGAGAACCCCGGCTATGAGCAGGTCTGCAGCGGGGCCACCGGGCATGCCGAGGTGGTCCTGGTGGTGTTTGATCCGGATCGGATCAGTTACCCGCAGTTGCTGAACCGGTTCTGGGAGGGGCACGACCCGACCCAGGGTATGCGCCAGGGTAACGATATCGGCACCCAGTACCGTTCCGCCATCTACTGCTACGGCGATAGGCAACTACGCGAAGCGGAGTTATCACGAGCTCGTTACCAGCAGGCGCTGAATGCCCGGGGCTACCCGGAAATCACCACCGAGATTCTGCCGGCCCCGCCCTTCTACTATGCCGAGGAGTATCACCAGCAGTACCTGTCGAAGAATCCTGCCGGCTACTGCGGGCTCGGTGGTACCGGGGTGGTCTGCCCCGGATGACGGTTACTGGCGTTGCAGCTCGATGGTGCCGCTGATCTGCACCTCGATACGCTGGCTGCCCGCCTCCAGGGCCGGTGCCGACTCCGCCTTCAGGCTCATGGCCCGCATCGGGTAGGGCGGGCGTGGACCACCCCCGGCGGAGCCGATGTTCATGTTTACCAGCCGGTAACCGGCATAGCCCATTTTGCGCTGGATCAGCTCCGCCCGCTCCCTGAAGCGGGCAATCGCCTCGGCGGTGAGGCCGGCCTCCACCTGGCGCTGGCGCTCGGGCGAAATGGTGTAGCCGATCTCGGCCACGCTCAGGGTCTGCTGCAGTTCGCCGATCAGCCGGCTGACGGCGCCGCTGTCGGCGCTCTTCAGACCGATCGACTGGCGCACCCGCCAGGCCACGATGCTGCTGTTGCGGTAGACCGGGTGGGTGCTGTAGTCCAGGCTGCGGCTCTCCACCTCCGGGTAGTCCCGAGCTTTTTCCAGGGCCTGGCTGATGGCCCGGTTGATACGCTGTGCCAGTTGCGCGGGATCGTTGCCCTCCTGTTGCAGGAACAGGGTTGCCTCGATCCGGTCATTGGTCACCTCCTCGCCGGCGGCTACCGAGAGGCTGATGCGGTCATAGGTGGCGTCAGCGCCGTCGGCGAAGACCTGCAGGGCCGAGAGGCAGAGGGCCAGGGTAACAAGCAGTTTCGACATGAGAGACTCCTGGGGTTACTGGGGGGTATCGGTAGGCTCGCTCGGGATGCCGTCGTGCAGCAGGGCCTCCACGTCCACCGCGTCGAAGCGGTAGTGCCGGTTGCAGAAATCACAGTCCACCTCGATGGCGCCCTGCTCCTGCAGGATGGCATGCAGCTCTTCCCGTCCCATGGCGCGCAGGGAGTCGCTGATCCGCTGCCGCGAACAGCCGCAGCGGAACGAGACCGGTTCCGGATCGAACAGCCGCACCTGCTCTTCGTGGAACAGCCGGTGCAACAGGGTCTGAGCCGGAAGCTCCAGCAGCTCTGTTTCCTTTACCGTGTCGGCCAGCATGCCGATACGTTGCCACGCCTCCTGCTGGTCCTGTTCCGACGGCAGTTGCTGCAGGAACAGCCCGGCCGCACGCTTGTCGTCAGCGTGCAGCCAGAAGCGGGAGGCGAGCTGTTCCGAGTTGTTGAAGTAGCCCTCCAGCGCCTCGGCCAGGTTGTTTCCCTGCAGTCCCACGATCCCCTGGTAGCGGTCGCTACCGGAACTGGCCACGGTGAGGGACATCTGGCCGCTGCCGTAGATGGTGGCCAGGTCGCCTTCCGGCAGATTGCCGGACCAGCGAGCCAGGCCGCGCACGGTGCGCTGGTGGGTGGCCTGGGCCACCAGGGTATGCAGCGGGCCCTCACTGCGGGATTGAAGGATCAGGGAGCCGCTGAACTTGATGGTGGCCGAGAGCAGGGTTACCGCGGCAACCGCCTGCCCGAGCTGCCGGCGGACAGGCGCCGGGTAGGCGTAGCGCTCCAGGATCGCCTTCCAGCTGGCGTCCAGCTGGACCAGCTCACCCCGAATGTCGTGGGACTCGAATAGGAAACGGTGCAGCTGGTCCTGGTTGCTCATGGTGGTGAAGTCATTCTCCGGTTGATCGGTGGCAGGTGCCCTGCCCGTGGTTTCTGAAATTATAGAGATTGTGGCCGATCTAGGGCGGTCTGATCCCGACTACGCTAAGCAATGTCGAAGCGTTCGAACTGGGTGCTGAACTGGCCTCGTCCCTGGGTCATGCTGCGCAGCTCGGTGGTGTAGCCAAGCAGGCTGGCGAGGGCCACTTCGCAGTGGATGGTGGCGTTCTCCAGGCCGCGCTCGGTGTCCTGGATCAGGGCGTGACGGGACTGCAGGTCGCCGAGCACCGCGCCCATGTTCTCCTCCGGTACGCTCACTTCCGCCTTCATGATCGGTTGCAACAGTGCCGGGCCGGCATTCCCCAGCGCCTTGCGCAGGGCACGGGCGGTGGCGGAGGTGAGCGCCTCCGGCGTGGAGTGGTTGCCGAACAGCTCCACCTCGCTGAGCGTGATCTCCAGGTCCTGCAGCTGTGCCCCCTCCAGCGGGCCTCCTGCCAGGGCAAAGCGGACACCCTGGTCCAGGGCCTCCTGCTGGGCAGTGCTAAGCTGGCTGCCCTCTGGCAATATCCGGGGACTGCCTTCGATGTGCACACCCTGGCCCCGCCCGAGGGGTGCCACTGCCACCGCCACCCGCGCCATCAGGGGCTCCTTGCGGTTCGGATCCAGGGGTGGCTGGAACAGCAGGGAGGCTTCGGCCCGCCGGGTGATGGTCTCACGCAGGGCCACCGCCGGCTTGCCGGCACGTACTTCCAGGTTGAACTCCCGCTTCAGACGCTCAATGACGATCTGCAGGTGCAGTTCACCCATGCCGCTGATCAGGTTCTGGCCGGTCTCCGGGTCCTCGCCAAAGCGCAGGGTGGGGTCCTCCTCCAGCAGCTTGCCCATCACCTCCAGGAACTTCTCCTCCTGCTCCGAGGTGGCCGGTTCCAGGGCCAGGCTGAGCACCGGCTCCCGGGTGTCGATCCGCTCCAGCAGCAACGGATGGCCGGGCTCGTACAGGGTGTCGCCGGTGGAGGCGTGGCGCAATCCGGCCAGGAGTATGATATCCCCCGCTCCCGCCCGCTCGAGACGGCTTTTCCGCCCCGCATCCATATCGAAGATGCGCGCCACCTGCTCCTGCCGTTCCTCGCCGTCGGGCAGCCGGTAGCGGATTCGGTCGCCGGGCTTCAGCTGGCCGCGATAGATCCGGGCGAAGACGTGCCGCCGCCCGTCCCACATCTGCACCTTGAAGGCCAGGGCCACCAGCGGCTGGTCATCCACCATCGCCACCTCGGTGCGGCTGCCGTCCTCCCGCCAGGCCAAGGCAGGTGGTCGCTCCAGCGGCGACGGGAGCAGTTTCACCACCCCGTCGAGCAGCGGCTGCACCCCCAGGTTGCGCAACGCCGAGCCGCCGAAGCAGGGACAGGTCTCCCCGCTCAGGGTGGCCTGGCGCAGGGCGCTCCAGATCTGCTCCGGGGTCGGTTCCTCGCCGCCCAGCACCTGGTCGGCGAAGGCCTCGTCGGTCTCTGCGATGCCCAGCAGCAGGGCCTCCCGCTGTTCCGCAACCGAGGCCCAGAGAGTATCGTCGCAGGGCTCCTGTGACAGCTGTTCGCCGTGCTCGCCGCTGAACCGGATCAGGCTGCGCTCGATCAGGTGGATCACCGCCTGCTGCTCGGGCAGTGGCACGGTAACCGGCAGGGCGCGTACCCCGAGTCGCTTGTCGATGGTCTTCAGGGCATTCTGGAAATCGGCTCCCGGGCGATCCACCTTGTTGATGAAGAAGAGCGAGGGGAGGTTGAACCGGGAGCGTTGCCTCCACACCGTCTCGGTCTGCGGTTCCACCCCCTTGACCCCGTCGAGCACGATTACGCAGCCGTCCAGCACCCGCATGCTGCGTTCCACCTCGATGGTGAAATCGACGTGCCCCGGGGTGTCGATGATCTGGATCAGGTGATCCTGCCAGTTCGCCTTGGTTATGGCGGAGGTGATGGTGATGCCGTGGCTCTGCTCTTCCGCCAGGTAGTCCATGTGAGCGGCACCGTCATGGACTTCGCCGATCTTGTAGAGTGCACCGGTGTAGAACAGGATCCGCTCGGTCAATGTGGTCTTGCCGGCATCGATATGGGCTGCGATTCCGATGTTGCGGGTTTTCTGTAGCGGCTGCGGTCTGCTCATGTCCATTCTGGCAAGCTGGCATTGGGAGGCCAAGACTAAACCACCCGAGGGAAAAAAGCATCCAGTGACGACAGCCTTGCAGGTGGGTCCGGTTTCTCTCCAGGAGGTAACCGGAGTAGAGTATGCTGACTGTAATGGAGACCCATTCGTGGAGGAGAAGATGATGTTGATGCGAGGATGCAGATGGTTTGGAGCGGCCCTGTTGCTGGTCGTGCTTCCCTGGTCCGCCGTCCAGGCCCAGGAGCAGCCGGCAGCGGAGGATGAGGAGTCGGCCAAGGTGGAGGTGTTCGGCGACTGGGGCAAGCGCTGCCAGGTGTTGCAGGCCTCCGGCAACGAGTTGTGTCTGATCTTCCAGCGTCTGCGCCTGAAGGAGAACAACCAGACCGTACTCTATGTCACCTTCGGTTACCCGCCGATCGGCCAGGGGCCGGTGATGGTGCTGACCACCCCATTGGGGGTCTCCCTGACTGCCGGCGTGCAGCTGCAGGTGGATGGCAAGGGTGAAAACCAGCAGGTCGCCTATAACGTCTGTGTCCAGGATGGCTGTCGTGCCAGCCTGGTGGTGGGCGATGCGCTGCTGGAGGCGATGCTGGCCGGTGAGAAACTGAATGTCACCTTCGCCAACGCCCAGAACAAGAGCCTGGGCCTGGAGGTGTCACTGAATGGCTTCAGCGAGGCGAGCGGGACCCTGAATCAGTAGCCACTGCACAGGGCGACAGAATGGCATGTAGGTTGGAATGAGGAACGAATCCCAACATCCTTGGCCAGACAGACGCACTCTCATGATTGGTCTGGCTGTTTCCATGTGAGTTATTGGGGTTCGCAGGCCCACGCCAATGCACGGGATCTCTTTGCGACGAAGGCGTTGTTCCCGCGTTCGATCAGGTCGTAGTAGTCCCGTCGCGGGCCTATGGAAGCGGTCACGATTAGTGATCATTGCCGGTAGGTTGGAATGAGGAACGATT
>JAPHTA010000085.1 GCA_026196475.1 Sedimenticola sp. | reverse complement strand
GATGGGTTGCGCTGCGCTTCACCCATCCTACAAGACGACAGGAGCCCGCCCTGATTTGTCGCAAGCATTCGCGGCGGGGCGCCGCTCCTACAGACAACAGACAGACAACAACCAGGAACAGCACTATGACAAACAACACTCCCGACCTGGACGGTATCACCGCCCTGCTGCAGACCCGCACCGGTGACGGCCGGCAGACCCTGAACGACGCCGACCTGCGGCAGCTGCTGGAGATGGCCGGCCTGCCCCTGGGCAACGAACAGAACGACGGCGCGGAGCTGGCCCTCTCCCTGATCAACACCCGGGAGTTCGGCATGGTGGTCAGCGTCGGCCTGGGCGGCGCCCAGGGCGAGCTGCTGAACGGCGCCCTGCAGAAGGGCCGGGGCAGCGTCAGCGCCGCCGCCGACCTGACCAGCGGCGAGGACCTGCTGGACGACTTCCGGGAGACCATCGCCTGGCGCCTGCTGGGCGGAAGGGTTGACGAACAGGCGTTGCAAAGCAGCTTCCAGGCCCTGGTCAACCTGGGCCAGCACTACGCCCCGACCCGTGACGAGGCGCCGTTCGTGATAGACCGACTGGAACTCGATCCCTGCCGCATCGGCAACGACGGCGTCGCTTTCGAAAACGCGGTGTGCGAGTTCAGCCGGCCCGAGCCCACCCCGGCACCGCGCCCGGTGGAAAAAATTGGCAAGATGCTGCACCCCAAATCGATCGGCATCATCGGCGTCTCCGGAAGCAAGATGAACTTCGGCCGCATCATCCTGAAGAACATCCTGGCCAGCGGCTACCCGGCCTCCCAGATCACCATCATCCGCCCCAACGAGGATGAGATCGACGGGGTGAAGTGCGCCGAGAGCCTGGCCAGCCTGGAGCACAAGCTGGACCTGTTCGTGGTCGCCATCGCCGCCGATGCCGTTTTTGACCTGGTGGACGAGGTGATCGGGACCAATGCCGCCGAGGCGGTAATGCTGATCCCGGGCGGCCTGGGCGAGACCGCCGCCAGCCGGGACAAGGCGGCGACAATGATGAAGCGGATCAACGACGCGCATCGCAGCGAGGATGGCGGCCCGGTGTTCCTGGGCGGCAACTGCCTCGGCATCGTCTCCCACCCCGGTGAGTACGATACCTGGTTCATCCCCAAGAACCGCCTGCCCCAGGGGCAGAAGAAGCTGCAGCGCAACTCCGCCCTGATCAGCCAGAGCGGCGCCTTCATGATCACCCGTATCAGCCACAACCCCTGGCTCGACCCCGCCTACATGACCGCCCTGGGCAACCAGAACGACATCACTCACGGCGACATGGTCAACTACTTCGCCGACCAGGAGGGGATAGACACCATCGGCATCTATGCCGAGGGTTTCCGCGACCTGGACGGCCTGCACTTCGCCAAGGGGGTACGCAAGGCGGTGCTGAAGGGCAAGCAGGTGGTGCTCTACAAGGCAGGCCGTTCCCGGTTTGGTGCCAACGCCACCATGGGCCACACCGCCTCCATTGCCGGCGACTTCGACTTGCTTGAGGCAGTGATCACCCAGGCCGGCGGTATCGTCTGTGACGATTTCGACCGCTTCAACGACCTCTTCTACATCGCCGACTGCCTGCAAGACAAACAGATCGGCGGTAACCGGCTGGGTGCGGTCAGCGGTGCCGGCTTCGAGGCGGTGGGCATGGCCGACAACGTCGCCAGCGACACCTTCTCCCTGGAGGTGGCGGCAATGGCCCCGGAGACCGAGGCCCGCATCGGCGAGATCCTGAAGGCGAAACGACTCGACGCCCTGATGGAGATCCGCAACCCGATGGACATCAACCCCGGCGCCGACGACGAGGCACACCTGCAGTGTGCCGAGGCGATGGCAGAAGATCCCAACATCGATGCCGTGGTGGTGGGCCTGGACCCCATGTCCCCGGTGATGCGCACCCTGGTGGACAACAAGCTGCGCCCCGGTTACGACATCAGCGACGAGGCGAGCATCGCCCACCAGATGCCGAAGATGGCAGAGGCCCTGAACAAGCCCCTGATCGGCATCGTCGATGGAGGTGAACTCTACGAACCCCTGGTCGCCGCCATGAAGGACCGGGGCGTCTGCGTGTTCCGCTCCTGCGGTGCCGGCGTCAAGGCCCTGGCCCGCTATACCCGGGCCCGGCTGCGGTCGGAGGTGATCCGGCAGCGCTTTGGTTGATAGGTAACCCGCTAGCCTAAACCAGTTGTCGGCGTCAGCTTTCGGGCTGACGCCGACAACTCCTTTCACTACTCATCTGTCATTAGAAAGCAGAATCATTTCTTACGCTGATTCCGCTTTATGAAATGAAAAAGACATAGTTTAGTTTGAATTTGCCTTACTAAAAAGCGAATGGTAAGAAAGTACATCTTTTAGATGCTGAATATCCATTTTCGCTTTAATTACTTTTCTATAGAGTATCTCGTTATTCTCAATTTCCCGTAACACAACAGGATCGTAAGATAGCTTTTCAAATTTTTCCGCATCGTTACTTAAAAAGTTATTAACGAGCTTCAAAAATGAATCACACTCAGCGGTTTGTTTCACGCGCATATTCCAGCCGCATTTAAATGCAAATTCCGACATTAGACCGGCTTTTATTGAAATGTCACGTATTTCACTCGTGGCTGAGTCCTGAGACTGTGCTACCGAGGCAACAAACAGAAGAACCAGCACCAAAAATATTTTTTTCATCTTTACTTACTCCCGCAATCCTTTTTAGTTGTTCGTCCGAGCATCAAAATGACGTCGTACAAAAAATTCTTGGTTTTTCTTCCATTCATCTTCTGGCAAGTATTTTTCTGTATTCGAATCCCACAGAAGCATTCTTATCCCTGATTTTTTATAGCTACTTATTTGACCAGATTTATTATAATCCTCAAGTTTGCTTGAAATTGGCGGACCCATCTCGATGGAAAGCTTGGGAATATATCGGTAGCCCGCGCCACTAACTGCATCTACAGCAAAAAAAGCTGGGCCGGTTAAAGCCCATCCTGCCACATGTGTAGAAACTGCTGCACCCACACCAGCTAGTGTCATTAATGCATTCCCCTGCAGCCCATTGCCTCCTCCCACATCAGACTTCAGGTATACATGGGCTGGCTCATAATTTGGTTTGAAGCATGTAATTTGCAAATCACTGAACGAGTTGTGGATCATTACCTCTTGCGGAGTATAGAGACGCCATTCATTTTCTGAATTTTTAAGTCGGCATTCGACCTTTTCTAACCGTTCTCCTTCACTCAAGGTTTCTATTTTTATCGTTCCGCGTTGGTTCTCTGGTGTATTCACAGTTGCGCAACCCGTAACTAATAGAGCCGATAAACAGCTCAGTAAGACTTTGGTCATCGTTGACTCCTTAGTATTATTTCAATTATTGACCTTCGATCTGTATCGGCATTTGATCTTGGTCCATTACAAGAGACAGCAAGTATTCATTACTACTCTTTGTGTAGTGGCATAGTGAATTTGGCCACCTGATTATGAGTGATATCATCACTCTCAACAAACATTCAGGTGACAAAATGACAAACAGAAGGCGGACATTCAGCCCCGAGTTCAAGCTGGAAGCGGCGCAACTGGTAGTAGATCAAGGTTACACGGTACGAGCGGCCTGCGACGCAGTTGGTGTAGGCAAATCAACGATGGAGTATTGGGTACGGCAGCTTCGAGCGGAACGAGCTGGAAAGTCGACCGGCGGCACAGGGCTCACACCGGATCAGAGGCGGATTCGGGAGCTGGAGAGGCAACTCAGGCGGGTTGAGCAGGAGAAAGAAATCCTAAAAAAGGCTACCGCTCTCTTGATGTCGGACTCGCTGAACAATTCGCGATAATCCAGAGACTTCAAGGGAGCTACCCGGCCAGTCGCCTCTGCCAGGTATTTGGCGTGCATC
>JAPHTA010000211.1 GCA_026196475.1 Sedimenticola sp. | reverse complement strand
GCGGGGTATCCTTGGATACCCCGTTTTTTCTTTACGATTCCAGAATTCGGATTTCAGGTACGTCATGCTTCAGTCCATCAGGGAACGCGCCCAGGGAGTTGTCGCCTGGTTCATCGTCATCCTCATCAGCATTCCTTTTGCACTCTTCGGCATTAACTCCTACCTCGGTGGCGGCTCGGAAACGGTTGCCGCGACGGTCAATGGCCAGGAGATCACACAGAGCGAATTTGAAAAGGGCTATCGCGATTTTCGCCAGAGCCTGCGCCAGCGACTGGGTGAGAACTATCGTCCAGAGATGATCGACGAGGCGAAGCTGCGACAGGAAGTGCTGCAGCTGATGATTCGCAACAACCTGCTGACACAGAAGTCCGAAGCAATGGGATTACGCGTGGCGGATGAGCTGGTACGGCAGGTGATTGCCTCTATTCCAAGCTTTCAGGCTGGAGGTAGCTTCAACCAGGACGCCTATGAGCGTGGAGTACGGTTGCAGGGGTTGACACCAGCCGGATTCGAGGAGCAGATGCGTCGCGGCATGGTGAGTGAACAGCTCTCCAAGGCGGTTACCGTCTCCGAGTTTACCACCGCAAGTGAGCTGGAGAGCCTGGTTCGCCTGCGGATGCAGCAGCGCACTTTCTCGCACCTTGTAATACCGGCGGCCCGTCTCCTTGAGGGTATCGAGGTCCCTGAACAGGCGATCGTGGCCGAGTACGAGGCCAATCCGGACCGTTTCATGGCGCCCGAACGGGTAAAGATCGAGTACCTGGACCTGGACCTGAACGGAATAGCTGCCAGTCTGCAGGCGGACGAGGAGACCCTGAGGGCTTATTACAACGAGCACGAGGACCAGTACAAGACGCGGGAGCAGAGGCGGGCCAGCCATATCCTGATTCCGGTCGATGAGGGGAGTCCCGAGGCGGATGTTGAACAGGCCAGGGCGCAGATCGAGGATGCCCTGCAGCGGGTCAGGAGTGGGGAGCCGTTCGCCGGGGTGGCGAAGGAGCTCTCCCAGGATCCGGGGTCGGCCGAGGAGGGTGGTGACCTGGGTTTCTTCGAGTCCGGTATCATGGATCCGGCATTTGAAGAGGCCGTGTTCGGGCTGGCCGTTGGAGAGATCAGCGAGCCGGTTCGTACTCCCTTCGGCTTTCATATTATCAAGCTGACCGAGGTGCGTGAGCCGGCGGGGAAGTCTTTCCAGGAGGCGCGCGAGGATGTGCAGGAGGCGTACCTCAGGGGTGAGGCGGGCAGGCTCTTTTACGAATATGCGGAACAGCTGGCCAATATCACCTACGAGGAGCCGGGCAGTCTTCAGCCGGCCGCCGAGGCACTTGGCCTCGAGGTGAAAACCAGTGGCTGGATTACCCGCGAAGGTGGCGAGGGGATACTGGCCGCACCCAAGGTGGTCGGCGCCGCGTTCAGTGAAGACGTGATGATCGCGGGAAACAATAGCGAGGCGATCGAGCTGGATCCGGAACACGTCATGGTGTTGCGGGTTGTCGATCACGAGGAACGGACGATCAAGTCCCTGGATGCGGTTCGGGAGCCGATCAGGGACAGGCTCCGGGTGGAACGCGCCATGGAGAAGGCCCAACAGCGCGGAGAGGAGTTGGTGACACGCCTGGAAGAGGGGCTGGCACTGGACGCCCTGGCCGGGGAGCTGGGGCTGGAGGTTGTGCCCGAAAAGCAGGTGGGGCGGGATGAGCGGGAGTATCCTGCCGACCTGATCGAACACCTCTTCACCATGCCCAGGCCGGTAGATGACGGCAAGAACTACAGCTTCCTGGCCTTGGCCAGCGGCGACCTGGCTATCGTCTCACTCAGCGAGGTGGTTGATGGCACCATGGCTGATGCCAACGAGGTGGGCGGTGAGGCGGCGCTGAAAGACGCCATGCACCGCTCCCGTGGCAAGAGCTACTTCCAGCATCTGCAGGCTAATCTCTATTCACAGGCGGAGATTGAGATCCCTGCCGAATCAGCTTCGGAGTAGTTGCAACAATATAAAAAAGCCGCCCTGCCAAATACGGCAGCGCGGCTTTTTTTATGCGTGGAAGATAATCGGTATCGCTGTCAGGCCATGCCAACGATGTGATATCCGGAGTCAACGTACACGATATCCCCGGTAATGCCGCTAGCCAGGTCGGAGCAGAGGAATGCCGCTGCATTGCCGACCTCTTCAATCGTGACGTTGCGACGGAGCGGATTCTTCTTTTCGGCCTCCGACAGCATATCCCTGAAGCCGCTGATTCCGGAGGCGGCCAGGGTGCGGATCGGTCCGGCCGAGATGGCGTTGACCCGGGTCCCTTCCGGCCCAAGCGAATCAGCCATGTAGCGCACGCTTGCCTCCAGGCTGGCCTTGGCGATACCCATCACGTTGTAGTTCGGGATGGTGCGCACGGCTCCGAGGTAGCTCATGGTGATCAATGCGCCATTGCGGCCCTGCATCATGGAGCGGCCGGCCTTGGCCAGGGCGGCGAAGCTGTACGAGCTGATATCGTGTGCAATGCTGAATCCTTCACGGGTCACCGAGTCAATATAGCTGCCTTCCAGCTGGTCGCGTGGAGCAAAACCAACCGAGTGGACAATCCCGTCCAGGCCGTCCCAGCGCTTGGACAGTTCGCTGAAGACCGACTCGATCTCCTGGTCCGATGTGACGTCCAGTGGTAGCACGATATCGGAGTCGAGTTCCGCCGCCATCTTCTGCACCCGTCCGAGCAACTTGTCACCCTGCGCGGTGAAGGCCAGTTGCGCACCCTCGCGATGCATTGCCCGGGCGGTACCCCAGGCGATGGAGCGATTGCTGGCGACACCCACGATCAGGATGCGCTTGTCTTGTAGAAAACCCATGTCAGTTCCTTGAAACTTCGTCAGTGTGTAAGTCCGAGTGTGCCAATCGGATTGGCAGGAAACCCGCCCTAAGTTACCGGAAAAGGAGCCTCTGGAAAAGAACCCGGCGGTTTTTTGTTGGTCTGTTGTAGGATATGCTGCATAGGCCTGTCGCGCTGAATGCGCCGCGGACCGGAAGTATCCTCGGGACAGGTATCCATGCCCGATTCAATGGAGCTGGTGCAGATCGGAATGACCGGAAAACAAATATAGACCATGCTCAGATTCGGGCGACAACCTGCGATTGATACCGGGTGCGGTGGCTGGCTGTCACGGCGACTGGTTTTACTGCTGGCATCTATCCTGCCCTTGCTGGCGGGTTGCGGAGAGCGTGCCTGGAACGCACCCTACCCGGCCAGCGAGGCTGAATCCAACACCCTGTACAGCTCGTTTTCCGAGCGGCCGAAACACCTGGATCCGGCGCGCTCCTATGCCGCCAACGAGTACGCCTTTATCGGCCAGATATATGAACCGCCGCTGCAGTACCATTTTCTGAAACGCCCCTATCAGCTTGTTCCCCTGTCAGCGGAAGAGGTGCCGCACCCCGCCTTTTTCGACCGGCAAGGCAACCGGCTGCCCGACGATGCGCCGGTCGAGCGGATCGCCTTCAGCGAGTACGAAATCAGGATTCGCCCCGGTATGAACTACCAGCCTCACCCTGCGCTGGCAAAAACAGCCGACGGAAGCTACCGCTATCACGAGCTGGACCCGACCCGGATCGAGTCGGTCAACCGGCTGGCCGACTTCCCGCATACCGGGTTCAGGGAAGTGACGGCGGAGGACTATGTCTACCAGGTGAAGCGGCTGGCGGATCCCTCCATCCACTCTCCCATTGCCAGTATCATGTCGGAGTATATTGTCGGTTTTCCGGAGTTTGTCTCCACCCTGGGGGGGGCGCGGAAATCACTGCCCGGGGAGAGTGGCTGGCTCGATCTGCGCAGCTATCCGCTGGAAGGCGTGGAACTGCTGGATCGTTACCGTTTCAGGATCCGTCTGCATGGCAAGTATCCCCAGTTCGTTTACTGGCTGGCGATGACATTTTTTGCACCCATGCCGTGGGAAGCGGATCGCTTCTACAGTCAACCGGGCATGGCGGAACGCAACATCAACCTCAACTGGTATCCCATCGGCAGTGGTCCCTTCATGCTGTCGGAAAACAATCCCAACCTGCGCATGGTGCTGACCCGAAATCCCAACTTCCACGGTGAGCCCTATCCCTCGCAGGGCGAACCGGGGGACCGGGAAGCGGGCATGCTGGAGGATGCGGGCAAGCCGCTACCGCTGATCGACAAGGCGGTCTACAGCCTGGAGAAGGAGGTGATTCCGCGCTGGAACAAGTTCCTGCAGGGGTACTACGATACCTCGGGGGTGAGTTCCGACAGCTTTGACCAGGCGGTGGAGTTCGGGAGCGGTGGCGAGGCGACCCTGACCGATGAGATGCGGCAGAAGGATATTCGCCTGGCCACCGCGGTGGAGACCTCGATCTTCTACCTCGGTTTCAACATGGCCGATCCGGTGATTGGTGGCGACTCGGCGGAGAATCGCTACCTGCGGCAGGCGATATCGATCGCGGTCGATTTCGAGGAGTACATCTCAATTTTCAGCAACGGCCGGGGTGTGGTGGCCCAGGGTCCGTTGCCTCCCGGCATCTTCGGCAGTCGGGACGGCATTGATGGGATCAACCGGGTGGTCTTCGATGTGGTCGATGGCGAGCCCCGGCGCAAGTCGCTGCAGGAGGCGCGGGAGCTGATGGCCCGGGCCGGTTATCCGGGCGGCAAGAGCGAGACAACGGGAAAGGCGCTGGTGCTCAATTACGAATCAGCGTCGGCGGGTCCCGACAGCAAGCACCTGCTCAACTGGATGCGCAAGCAGTTCCGCAAGCTGGGTATCCAGCTGGTGATTCGCGCCACCGACTACAACCGCTTCCAGGAGAAGTTGCGCAAGGGCACCGGTCAGCTGTTCATGTTCGGCTGGAATGCGGACTACCCTGACCCGGAGAACTTCCTGTTCCTGCTCTATGGCCCGAACGGCAAGGTGGAGCATGCCGGCGAGAACGCGGTGAACTACGACAACCCGGAGTTCAATCGGCTGTTCGAACAGATGAAAAACATGGATAACACGCCGCAACGACAGGAGATCATCGACCGCATGGTGGAAATCCTGCGTCACGATGCGCCCTGGATCTGGGGCTTCTACCCCAAGGGCTTCTCCCTCTACCACGGCTGGTACGGCAATGTGAAACCGAACCTGATGGCGAACAATACGCTGAAGTACAAGCGGATCGATCCCCGGACACGGCTTGAGAGGCAGCAGGCGTGGAATCCACCGGTTGTCTGGCCGCTCTACCTGCTTTTTCTTTTGCTGGTCGTCACCGTGGTGCCAGCGATACACCATTACCGGAAGCGGGAGAGGAGTTCGGCCCGATGATCGCCTATATCCTGCGCCGAATCCTGTATGCAATACCGATCCTGATCGGTGTCAATGTGCTCACTTTCGTCCTCTTTTTCGTGGTCAATTCGCCGGATGACATGGCGCGAATGCACCTGGGCATGAAACGGGTGACGCCGGAGGCGATCCAGGGCTGGAAGGCGGAGCGGGGTTACGACAAGCCCCTGTTGCTGAACGACAGCCGGGAGGGCCTGGAAGCGCTGACCGATACGATTTTCTTCCAGAAGTCTGTAAAGCTGTTCCAGTTTGATTTCGGTATCTCTGACAGTGACAGGGATATCGGCTACGACATATCGCAGCGCATGTGGCCGAGCCTGGCGATTGCGGTGCCGGTGCTGCTGGTAGGGCTGCTGGTGAATATCACCTACGCCCTGCTGATCGCCTTTTTCAGGGCCACCTACATCGATATCTGGAGCGTGGTCCTCTGCGTGGTGATGATGTCGATCTCGGGGCTGTTCTACATCATCGGCGGCCAGTACCTGGTCAGCAAGCTGCTGCACCTGGTACCGATTTCCGGTTACGACACCGGAGTGAGCGCGATCAAGTTCCTGGTGTTGCCGGTTATTATCGGTGTCATCGGCGGGATCGGTTCCGGAACCCGCTGGTACCGGACCCTGTTCCTTGAGGAGATCAACCGTGATTATGTTCGTACCGCCCGGGCCAAGGGCCTGTCCGAAGCGGTGGTACTGTTCCGGCACGTGTTGAAAAACGCCATGATACCGATCCTTACCGGTGTGGTGGTGGTGCTGCCGCTGCTGTTCATGGGCAGCCTGATCACCGAGTCCTTCTTTGGTATCCCCGGGCTCGGCAGCTATACCATCGACGCCATCAACCGGCAGGACTTCGCCATCGTCAGAGCGATGGTGTTTCTCGGTTCGGTGCTCTATATCCTGGGACTGTTGCTGACCGATATCTCCTACACCCTGGTTGATCCGAGGGTCAGGCTGTCATGACCGGCGGACTGGTGATCCTGTGGACTGACGGGCTGATCTTCCTGCTGCTCCTGTTTACCGTCGTCTTCGGTGTCTACGCCTCGCGGCGCGAGCACCTGCGTGGTCCCTGGCGCCTGGTGGTGCGCAGCCGGGTCGGTGTCAGCACCCTGGTGGTACTTGCTTTCTACGTGATTGTCGGGCTCCTCGACTC
This sequence comes from Sedimenticola sp., assembly GCA_026196475.1. Lineage (GTDB taxonomy): Bacteria > Pseudomonadota > Gammaproteobacteria > Chromatiales > Chromatiaceae > Sedimenticola. Next base: position 8,509 of record JAPHTA010000211.1, on the reverse strand, counting down.
GATCCACTTTCATCCACTGGCACCTTCCCAGGAGGCCGGCGTCGAGTCTGTCCGTTCCGGCGAGGTGATCAGCCTGTTCGATCACCTGGTAACCCCGCTACGGGAGCGTCACGAAAAGACCTACTCGGCACCGCTGGCGACCCATCTCTATGCCAAGGAGACGATCGAACTGGCGGATGGCAGCGTGCTCCGTGACTACCCGCGCCTGCAGTTCGGAGGCGCTCACCTGGAGGATCCGCACGGGGACTGGGCAGGGGATGTACTGAAACTGGGACTGATCGGCCTGTCCAAGGGGCTGCTGGTGACCCTGGTGGTGGGTAACATCCTCCTGGCCCTGCTGGCGGGACGCTGGCGGATGGGGTTTGGCGATGCCGCCAGGGCTGTGCTGTGGGGCCGGACAATCGTTCCCTGGCGGGTGGCGCTGGTCACCCTGGGGGTGCTGCTGATACTGGTGATGGTGTCGATAGAGCTCTCCACCGGCTACCACCTGCTGGGTACCGACAAGGTGGGAGAAGATGTTTTCTACCAGGCCCTGAAGAGTATCCGGACCGGGCTTCTGATCGGTACCCTGACCACCCTGGTGATGCTGCCGGCGGCGATTCTGCTGGGGATCATGGCGGGCTACTTCCGCGGCTGGGTCGATGACCTGATCCAGTACACCTACACCACCCTGAACTCGATTCCCGGTGTACTCCTTATCGCCGCCGCCATCCTGATGCTGCAGATCTACATGAGTAACCACGCGGACGATTTCAACAGCCTGGTGGAGCGGGCCGACCTGCGCCTGCTGTTCCTCTGCATCATTCTCGGTGTCACCAGCTGGACCGGCTTGTGCCGCCTGCTGCGGGGTGAGGCGATGAAGCTGCGGGAGGTGGACTACGTTCAGGCGGCCGAGGCCTTCGGCGTGGGCCATTTCCAGATCATACTGCGGCATATCCTGCCCAATGTCCTGCATATCGTGCTGATCACCGTGGTGCTGGATTTTTCCGGCCTGGTGCTGGCGGAGGCGGTACTCTCCTATGTCAACATTGGTGTCGATCCGACCATGAACAGCTGGGGCAACATGATCAACAGCGCCCGCCTGGAGATGGCCCGGGAGCCGGTGGTCTGGTGGTCCCTGCTTGCCTCCATGCTGTTCATGTTCACCCTGGTGCTCTCCGCCAACCTCTTTTCGGACGTGGTTCGCGACGCCTTCGATCCGCGCCTGCGAAACTCGCGCTGAATCGCCAACGGGGAACCTGAGACCGCATGACTGATACCCTGCTTAAAGTGGAAAACCTGAAAACCTGGCTGGGCGATGGCGAGCACCCGGTGCGCGCGGTGGACGGGGTTGACCTGGAGATCCGTCGCGGCGAGACCTTTGCCCTGCTCGGTGAATCCGGGTGCGGCAAGTCGATGACCGCTCTATCCATCATGCGACTGCTGCCGCCGGCCGGGAGGATAGTGGGCGGAGAGGTGTTGCTGGGTGGAACCTCGCTGCTGGATCTGCCGGAGTACCGGATGCGCGAGGCGCGTGGCGGGCGCATGTCGATGATCTTTCAGGAGCCGATGACCTCTCTGAACCCGGTTCTGACTATTGGCAGGCAGATCGGCGAAGCCGTCCGGGTGCACGAGGGGGAGATCGGGCAGCCGCTGGCGAAGCGGGTACTGGAGCTGCTGAAGGCGGTGGGCATTCCTGATCCGGAACGGCGGATGAACGAGTACCCGCACCAGCTTTCCGGGGGCATGAAGCAGCGCATCATGATCGCCATGGCCCTGGCCGGAAAACCCGACCTGCTGATTGCCGATGAACCCACCACCGCGCTGGACGTCACTATCCAGGCCCAGGTACTGGCCCTGCTGAAGGAGCTGCAGCGGGATACCGGCATGGCCATCCTGCTGATCACCCATGACCTGGGCGTGGTGGCGGAGGTGGCGGACCGGGTGGCGGTGATGTACGCCGGACAGATCATTGAGCTGGCCGAATGCGAACGTTTTTTCGGGCACGCCCGACACCCCTACAGCCAGAAACTTTTCCAGTCGCTGCCGGATGCCGGCAAGCGGGCCAGCCAGCTGTCGGTGATTGCCGGCAGCGTACCGGATCTGGACCAGCCATTCAGTGCCTGCCGTTTTATTGATCGTTGCGAGCACGCTTTTGCCGATTGCCAGACCGCCCCGGGGTGGACCGAGCTGGGCCCGGGGCAGGGGGTACGCTGCTACCTGGCGGGAAAGCCTGAATTCCGGGTCTCGATGACGCCGGTGAAGGCGGTGCAGGCGCCGGCTATGGGGGGAGAGGGTTTGTCGCCGCTGCTGAACGTTGATCAGCTGAAGGTTCATTTTCCTATCCACAAGGGTGTGTTCAGGCGTACCGTGGGTCATGTCAAGGCGGTGGATGGGGTCTCGCTTTCGATTTTCGCCGGCCGAACCGTCGCCCTGGTGGGCGAATCCGGCTGCGGAAAGACCACGGTAGGCAAGGGCATTCTGCAGCTGATAAGGCCGACCGCAGGCCGGGTCCAGTTCGATGGTGACGAGTTGACCCGGCTGCGCGGTGCTGCCCTGCGCAGTCGTCGGGCCGATCTGCAGATCATATTCCAGGATCCGATGGCCTCGATGAACCCGCGCATGCTGGTGGGTGATATCGTGGAGGAGGGGATGAAGGCGCAACGGATTGGAGGCAATGCGCTGCAACGCCGTGAACGGGTGCGGGAACTGCTGGAGCAGGTGGGGCTGCCCGGGGATGCGGTCAGCCGCTATCCGCACGAGTTTTCTGGCGGACAGCGACAGCGTATCTGTGTCGCGCGCGCCCTGGCGGTGGATCCACGGCTGATCGTGTGTGATGAGCCCACCAGTGCTCTCGATGTTTCGGTGCAGGCGCAGATACTCAATCTGCTGAAGCAGCTGCAGAACAGCCATGGTCTGGCCTACCTGTTCATAACCCATAACATTTCAGTGGTGGCCTACCTGGCGGACGAGGTGGCGGTGATGTACCTGGGCAGGATCGTCGAACGGGGCGAGGTGAATCGACTGCTGGCTGAGCCCCGACACCCCTATACGCAGGCGCTGCTGTCGGCGGTACCGGTGGCTGACCCGGCCTCAAAGCGTGAGGTGATCCGGCTGCAGGGCGATATGCCCTCTCCCGCACACCCGCCGTCAGGTTGCCATTTTCATCCGCGCTGTCCGGTGGCGATGCCGGTGTGCAGAGAGCGTTATCCTGCAGTGACCCGTCTCTCGGACGGGCGCGAGGTGAGCTGTTTCAAGGTCGAACAGGAGGGGTAAATCCGGCGGCAGGCCGGATGTGGGGATTCAGAGCGTCTGCTCGGTAACATCCACGAACAGCTGCAGCCGCTGTCCCGGTTGCAGGTAGCCGCCATCCAGCGAATTCCAGCGCCGCAGATCGGAGACGGAAACATTGAAGCGCTGTGCAATAAGTGACAGGGAGTCACCCTTGCGTACCCGGTAACGGAGCTTGCTGCGGGTATTAAGCGGGGGCGAGGTATCCAGGTTGAGAGCGGCCAGCCGATTGTCATCGGCAGTACTCTGTTTCCATATCACCAGGCTCTGGCCCGGGCGCAGGGTATCCCTGGGCGACATTCCGTTCCAGCGGGCCAGCGCCTTGTGGCTCACATCGTGGCGACGGGCGATCTCCCACAACGTATCTCCAGAGCGCACCCTGTAGGTGATGCGATTTCCGCTGCGCTCCCGGTTCTGGGTGCGCTTCCGGCGGGCCTCGGTGGTATGGGTGTACTGCTCCAGCCCCTTGGCAGCAACCGGGATCAGCAGATGCCTGCCGGCCCGGATCCGGTGGCCATCCAGGTTGTTGATCTGCTGCAAAAGGGCCACGGTGGTCTTGTGCTGACGGGCGATACTGCCCAGATTGTCGCCTTGGCGGATCCTGTAGCGCTGCCAGCGAAGGCGTTTCTCAGGTGCCAGCCCGGCTATCGCGTCCCGGAACCGGTCGGCCTTCTCCACCGGTATGCTGAGACGGTGCGGTCCCTCCGGCGCCGTGGCCCAGCGGTTGAAGCCGGGATTCAGTCGGTAGATCTCTTCGATCGAAATCCCGGCCATCTCCGCTGCCAGCGCCAGGTCTAGCTGCGAGCCGATGGCAACCGGCTCGAAATGGGGCGTGTTTGGGATCGGCGAGAGAGTGATTCCATGAACCTCCGGTTGCGCGACCACCCTGGCCACCGCCAGCAGCCGGGGCACGTATCCCATGGTCTCCCGGGGCAGATCCAGGGACCAGAAATCGGTTCCCTTGCCGCGCTTGAGGTTGCGCCGGATCGCCCGCTGAACCGTACCGGCTCCGGCGTTGTAGCTGGCCAGGGCCAGTTCCCAGTCGCCGTCGAACTGTTTCGCCAGGTCATTCAGATAATCGAGCGCTGCGCGGGTGGCAGCGACCACGTCGCGCCGTCCGTCGTACCACCAGTTCTGCTCGAGGCCGTAGTATTTGCCGGTGGAGGGGATGAATTGCCACAGACCAGCGGCCCGGCCCGGCGAGTAGGCGAATGGCTGAAAGCCGCTCTCCACGATCGGAAGCAGTGCCATTTCGGTCGGCATGCCACGCTTCTCGGTCTCTTCGATAATGAAATGGAGGTAGGGGGCCGCGCGCTCCTGCACCCGGTCCAGGTACTCCTGGTGCGAGGCATACCAGCTGATCTGGCTCTCGACCCGTGAATTGTCAGGAATTTCGAGCCTGAATCCTTTTCTGATCCGCTCCATCAGGTCAACCGGAGGTTCCGCCGACAGGTCGACCCTCTCGCTCGGCAGTTCAGGGGATCGCTCAGCTATCAGCGCAGTTCTCTGCAGTTCCGGTACCCGGATCGGTTCCACCCGCTCCTTCTCCTGCCCGACTTCCGCTGATGTCGTGGTGGGCCTGGCCAGATCGGGGGCCTGGCTGGTACTCAGGGTATTGCATCCGCCGAGAGCGAGGGCAGCAACTAGGGTCAGGCTTCTCTGGGCTGTCTGCATGGTTGATCCGGGCGGTCTGGCTTCGGGAAAATTTTTGCGATCATACGCAATTAACCCTCATTTTTCCAGGAAACAGGCCCACCCCGGGATGTGATCACTGCCGCTTTTTCGCACTCCGGCCGCGCCCTTGGTATAGGTGCATTCGGTTCGAATGGCAGCGTGAAACCGTCCGCCTCCAGCATCGCATTCGGGTCAGGGATGGATGCGGTATGGGGGGTGGGGGCTGGTTCCGGAAACGTCAGGCCGCGTAAGTTGTTGAGAAAGCGGGAAATGGTGGTGCACCGGGGCAGGCTTTTCCGGTCACATGTGTGACAATATAATTTTTAAAATCATTGCGTTATGTTGATCTGGCAGCGACCGGTCACAACTTTTGGGTTAAGGTGTATCTGGGTAAACGGGTAGCGTCAAACCATGAAAAGACTCTTCAAACGTGTCAAGCGAAGTCCATCGACTGCCGAGTTGCGGGCCTGGTTCAACAGCACGCCAGGACGGGAGCTGTTTGACCTGGAACAGGCGGCGCTGGACGGGTTGCTGGAGGAGTGTTTCGGGCACTACCTTTTGCAGCTGGGGAGCCTCGGCATGACCCTGGAACCGCTCAATACGCACCGTATCAAGTATCGCCTTCTCCAGGTGTCGAATGAGAGCGATGTGCTCGGCGACGGGGGAGTCATGGTGGCCGATGCTCACCATCTGCCGGTGGCGTCCGACAGTATCGACGTGGTCCTGTTGAGCCACACACTGGATTTCTGCCGTGATCCCCACCAGTTGCTGCGTGAGGTTGAGCGGGTACTGATCCCCGAGGGACACGTCATTATTGTCGGGTTCAATCCGTGGAGCCTGTGGGGGCTGTGGCAGCTGTTCAGGTTACGCAGTCATCGGGTGCCCTGGTGTGGCCACTTCCTTTCCGCCTGGCGGGTGCATGACTGGCTATCCCTGCTTGGCTTCCAGCACAAGACCGAACAGTCACTGATGTTCCGGCCCCCACTGCAGCGGCAGGGTGTAATGCAGCGCCTGGATTTTCTTGAACGGGTCGGGCGTCGCTTCTGGCCGCCTCTGGCTGCTGTGTATATGATACTCGCGGTCAAACGGGTCTCCCGCCTGACACCGATCAAGCCGGCCTGGAAACTCAGGCCGCGCTCAATTCGGGGGCGAATGGTAGAGCCGACCGCTAACCGGGTCAGAGAGTTGAGGGGCAGAGAGTAAGTGACGGAACGGGTGGAGATTTTTACCGACGGGGCCTGCAAGGGAAACCCCGGGCCCGGTGGCTGGGGCGTGGTGATGCGTTACCGGGGCAGTGAACGGCAACTTTATGGCGGCGAGCCTGAGACCACCAATAACCGCATGGAACTGACGGCGGTGATCCGTGCCCTTGAGGCGCTCAAGCGCCCGGTAAAGGCGCGGGTGACCACTGATTCAACCTACGTGAAGAACGGGATTACCGGCTGGATTGAAAACTGGAAACGCAACGGCTGGCGTACCGCGGCGCGGAAGCCGGTCAAGAACTGCGATCTATGGCGGCGGCTTGACGAACTGGTGCAAAACCACCAGGTGGAGTGGTCGTGGGTGAAGGGGCATAGCGGCCATGCCGAGAACGAGCTGGCAGACCAGCTCGCCAATCGCGGGGTGGAGGAGTTGAAACAATGAGCAAGCGGCAGATCGTCCTGGATACCGAGACTACCGGACTGGAGCCGAGCCAGGGCCACCGTATCATCGAGATCGGCTGTGTCGAGATGATCGACCGGCGACTTACCGGCAACAACTTCCACCAGTACCTGCAGCCCGATCGAGAAATAGACCAGGCCGCGATCGAGGTGCACGGCATCACCAACGAGTTCCTCGCCGACAAGCCCCGCTTCGCCGATCTGGTGGATGATTTCCTGGCCTACATCGAAGGGGCCGAGCTGGTAATCCACAACGCACCTTTCGATGTCGGGTTCATTGATCACGAACTGCAACGGCTGGGTGGTGACCGACCTCGACTGGATGCCGTGTGCGGCGTGATCGATACCCTGGTGATGGCGAAAAAGATGCACCCGGGACAGCGCAACAGCCTGGACGCCCTGTGCAAGCGCTATGACATCAACAACAGCCATCGGGAGCTGCACGGTGCGTTGCTGGACGCCGAGATCCTGGCCGATGTCTACCTGATGATGACCGGTGGACAGGGCGCGTTGTCGCTGGATAGCGGGTCGTCAGAGGGGGGTGGCGGTGGCGAGGCGATCCGGCGTCTGGCGGGTGGACGTCCCCCACTGAAGGTGGTGGCAGCCACGGCCGAGGAGCTGGCAGCGCACCAGGCGCGGCTGGAGGCGATAGAGAAGGGGGCGTCGGACGGCTGCCTGTGGCGGCGCCTGGAATCGTCGTCCTGACGGAGAATAAGCGACTACCGCTCAGGTGGCCTGTTTACGAATTCCATCCTGGTTGCCGTGCAGGGTCTGTTTCAGCCGCTTGATGTCCAGCAACTGGATATGTTTGCGCTCCACATTCAGCAGGCCCTCTTCCTGGAAGCGGGTAAAGAGCCTGCTTATGGTCTCCACTGCCAGTCCCAGGTAGTTGCCGATCTCGTGACGTGACATGCTGAGGTAGAAGTCTGAGGGTGAGAAACCACGGCGCTGAAAGCGGCCCGACAGGCTCAGCAGAAAGGAGGCGAGCCGCTCCTCGGCGTTGCGCTTGCCGAGCAAGGTCAGCATATCCTCGTCATGGCCGATCTCCCGGCTCATGAGGCGGAACATCTGGTGCTGAAGGCTGGGGATGGTGCTGCTCAACTCCTCCAGGCGGGTGAATGGGATCTCGCAGACCGCGGTGGTTTCCAGGATCTTGGCGGAGCAGTGGTGATGCCCGGTTTCTATGGCGTCAAGGCCGATCAGTTCGCCGGGAAGATGGAAACCGAGAACCTGTTCGCTGCCATCCTCACCCGGATCGAAGCTCTTTACCGTGCCGGTCTTGACCACGTAGATGAAGCGGAACGGGTCGCCCTGTCGAAACAGGTGGTCGCCCCGGTGAAGCGGGCGGTCCCGCTTGACGATGGAATCGAGCAGATCCACGTCTTCCGGTGTCAGTCCCATCGGGAGGCAAAGAGAAGCAAGGCTACAGTTTCTGCAGGCAACCTTGATATTGTCAAAAGAGACGACTTTATGTTCGCTCACATCACTACCTTACTTCTCTGTCGAGGTTGATATTCTGCAGATTGCTTTGCTCTGGATCAAGAACTTTTCCCGTCGGGTTTCCAGCTCGACCGTCCGCTGCCCTTCCCGCTGCTCGCGGAGGTATGTCGCCGTCCCGGCTGTCCGCTCTCTTGTTGGCTGTTGTTAACACCTCGATATACCCACGGAGCTAAGCAACCTGCTGCCCCCTGCGGGCCAATCCTTACCAATTGTAGTCGCTATCGGGAATATTGTTCGCGGTCTGGCGCCGCCCTCCAGGTGGGCGGCGTACCAGGTCACTCCAGGTGCGCTTTAGATTGAGGGCAGGCACGGTTTCGCGTACTATTAAACCCCGTCCTGAATGATTTATTTCCTCCACCAAAAGACACAGAGTCTATGACCAAATTCGTTTTTATTACGGGCGG
>JAPHTA010000149.1 GCA_026196475.1 Sedimenticola sp. | reverse complement strand
CTGATCGCGATCTACGACAACTGCAACAGCCTGCACACCAACGCCTACGACGAGGCGATCACCACCCCCACCGAGGAGTCGGTACGGCGCGCCCTGGCGATCCAGCTGATCATCAACAACGAGTGGGGGTTGAGCAAGAACGAAAACCCGAACCAGGGCGCCTTCATCATCGATGAGTTGACCGAGCTGGTGGAAGAGGCGGTACTGAGCGAGTTCGAACGCATCTCCGAGCGTGGTGGCGTGCTGGGTGCCATGGAGACCGGCTACCAGCGCGGCAAGATCCAGGACGAGTCAATGCACTACGAGCACAAGAAGCACGACGGCTCTTTGCCGATCATTGGTGTCAACACCTTCCTCAATCCGAAGGGCGAGGAGGAGTTCACGGTTGAGCTGGCCCGCTCCACCGAGGAGGAGAAGCAGAGCCAGATCAAACGCCTGCAGGAATTCAACCAGCGTCACGCCGACCAGGCGGAGGTCGCTCTCGAGCGTATTCGCCAGGCCGCCATCAACAACGAGAACATCTTCGTGCAACTGATGGACGCGGTGAAGTCCTGCTCCCTGGGACAGATCTCCAACGCCCTCTACGAGGTGGGTGGGCAGTACCGGCGCAACATGTGATGCCGGATGGTGGCCGGACGGACCCCGGCCACCATTCAGCCAGTGTTTAAGAGATGCTCATATCTTTCTGAAAAGATAAATATATTCTCCGGATCTTCAGACACTCCCTGAGCCAGGGAATTTTCCACTCTTTGCACTGCGGCAAAAAATCCTTTGTAATTAGGAACTATTTTTCATGTTATTCAGAGGTCAATATGCAAGTTAATTCAGTTGGTGTCATCGGCGCCGGTACCATGGGTAACGGCATTGCACAGGTCTTCGCCGCCTCCGGCTTCAAGGTGGTGCTGCACGATATCGCCGACGAGCCGCTGCAGCGCGGACTCGCCAGCATAGAGAAGAGCCTCGACCGGATGCTGAAGAAGGAGAAGATCAGCGAGGCGGACAAGAACAACACCCTGGCCAACATCCGTGGCGTCACCAGCCTGGAGGAGCTTGCGGACGTGGACCTGGTGGTTGAGGCCGCCAGCGAGAACCTGGAGATCAAGAGCAAGATCTTCCAGGAGCTGGACCGGATCTGCAAGGCGGACGCGGTGCTGGCCACCAACACCTCCTCCATCTCCCTGACCCGCATCGCCCGCGAGACCCAGCGCCCGGAGAAGGTGATCGGCATGCACTTCATGAACCCGGTACCGGTGATGAAGCTGGTGGAAGTGATCCGCGCCCTGCAGACCAGCGACGAGGTCTACCAGCTGATCGACGAGCTGTCGAAGCGGATCGGCAAGGTGCCGGTGGAGGTCAATGACAGCCCGGGCTTCGTCTCCAACCGCATCCTGCTGCCGATGATCAACGAGGCGATCTACACCTACTACGAGGGCGTGGCCACCGTCGAGGCGATCGACGAGGTGATGAAGCTGGGCATGAACCATCCGATGGGCCCGCTGGCCCTGGCCGACCTGATCGGTCTGGACACCTGCCTCTCCATCATGGAGGTGCTGCACGAGGGCCTGGGCGACACCAAGTACCGCCCCTGCCCGCTGCTGCGCCGGATGGTGGATGCCGGCTACCTGGGACGCAAGAGCGGCAAGGGCTTCTACGACTACTGACCGAAAGGGGTTGGGTGCCCACCCTCCATAAACGGAGTAGCATATCGTGGAGAGGGCACCACCTCTGCAGGCAGGGTAATACCGTAGGATGGGTGAAGCCGGAAAGGCGTAACCCATCATTCTGGTACCGGTTGATGGGTAGCGTTTCGCTTCTCCCATCTTACGTACGGCTGGTTCGCGGCGGGGGCGCCGCTCCTGCGGGCTGGTATGACCAGTAGGAGGCCCGCCCTCGGGCCGATTGCCAAGCCGGTTGCCCCGGATGCGCAGAAGAATACGGCAGGAACCATCCACCAAACAGCCAACTTACGAGGCCACTATGGAATTTGAAAACATCCTCCTGGAACAGGTCGAGGACGGTATCTACAAGCTGACCGTCAACCGCCCGCGTAGCTTCAACTCGCTCAACAGCGCCACTCTGGACGAGATCCACGCTGCCGGCGAACAGCTGGCCAATACCCCGGACGCCCGGGTACTGCTGGTTACCGGGGCCGGCGACAAGGCCTTCGTGGCCGGCGCCGACATCCCGGAGATGAAAGAGAAGAGCGGCGTTGAAGGACAGGCCTTCTCGCAGAAGGGGATGCGTGCCTTCCGCCGCCTGGAGACCCTGGACATTCCGGTGATCGCGGTGGTCAACGGCTACTGCCTGGGTGGCGGCAACGAGTTGGCCATGAGCTGCGACTGGATCATCGCCTCGGAGAAGGCCCAGTTCGGCCAGCCGGAGGTCAATCTGGGCGTCTCCCCCGGCTTCGGCGGCAGCCAGCGGCTGACCCGGCTGGTCGGTCGCGGCCGGGCCATGGAGCTGCTGGTTACCGGTCGCCAGATCAAGGCCGACGAAGCCCTGGCCTGGGGCCTGGTGAACCACGTCTACGCCGCCGACGAGCTGATGGAGAAGGCACTGGAGACAGCCCGGCTGATCACCCAGAAGGGTCCCGTCTCGGTGCGCCTGACCAAGCAGGCGGTACAACGCGGACAGGATATGGACCTGGATAACGCCTGCATACTGGAGAGCCAGGTGTTCGGCCTCTGCTTCTCCACCGAGGATCAGAAAGAGGGCATGGGCGCCTTCCTGGAGAAGCGCAAGGCGGAGTTCAAGGGGCGCTGAGAGACACCCTCCGAAGCTATCTGGCCGCCTTCAGGGCGGCCTGGGGGTGAGCTGCCCGAAAGGCGGGGTTCCGGCACCTTGCCCCAGGCAGCGCACTCCTGTTTAATCGGGTCTTAACAACAGCAACAGGGATCAAACCCGCTTCCGCCATGCCCCCAATCGCCTCACGCTGGAAACTGCTGTTCATTCTCGGCACCATCCTGGTAAGCGGGTTTGTCGGCGTCAACTACGCCAACTACCTGGTCTCCAGCAACTCGATCCGCTCCGCACTGATCAACAACGAACTGCCACTGACCAGCAACAATATCTACTCGGAAATCCAGGCCAGCCTGCTGCGCCCCATCTACATCTCCTCCCTGATGGCCAACGACACCTTTCTCAAGGAGTGGGTGGTGGATGGCGAGCAGAATCTGGAGCGGATCACCCGTTACCTGACCGAAATCCAGAACAAGTACCAGGTGGCATCGGCCTTCCTGGTCTCCACCAACTCCCACAACTACTACCATACCGGCGGCATCCTGAAGCAGGTCTCGCCGAACGTACCCAAGGATGAATGGTTCTTCAGCATGTCGTCCCACGACAAGAACTACCGGGTCGACGTGGACGCCAACGAGGCCAACCGCAACCACCTGACCATCTTCGTCAACCACAAGCTGGATGACTTTGACGGAAATTTCATCGGCGTCACCGGGCTCGGTCTGGACGTGGTCAACGTGGCCGCCATGATCGAGCGCTACACCGAAAATTTCCGGCGCAACATCTACTTCGTCGACCGCCGGGGATTCATCAAGAGCCACCCTGACCACTCCATGATCGACCGGGTCAATATACTGAAAACCCAGGGCATCTCCAGCGTGGCAGAATCCCTGTTGAGTGGGGACAACGGTTTCGATATCTATGAACGGGATGGCGACACGGTGCTACTGTCCTATCGTTATATCCCGGAGCTGGACTGGTTTCTGCTGGTGGAGCAGACCGAGAACAGCGCCCTCGCCCCACTGCGCCAGGCACTCTACGTCAACCTGGCGATCAGCGGGGTGATCACCCTGCTGGTGCTGCTGATCAGCGGTTTCACGATACACCGCTTCCACTCCAGCCTGGAGAGCATGGCGCGCACCGACAAGCTGACCGGCCTCTACAACCGACAGTTCTTCGATGTCCTGTTCAGCCATGCCATGGACAACGTGGGCCGCCACACCACCCGCCTCTCGCTGGCGCTGTTCGATATCGACCACCTGAAGACGGTCAATGATCATGAGGGACACCTGGCCGGGGACCGGCTACTGCAGTCGGTCGCCCTGTTGGCCCGTGAGCACATCCGCAAGAACGACGTTATCGCCCGCTGGGGCGGTGACGAGTTCGTAATCCTGTTCCAGGAGTGTGACGCCGGGAGCGCGGTCCGGCTGATGGAGCGGATACGTGAACGTATAGCATCCAGCCTCAACACCGGGGAGGATGAACTGCACAAGTCCATCAGCGTGGGGGTGGCCGAGTTCGAGGCTGACGACAGCTGCGAATCCCTGCTGGCGAGAGCCGATAGCCAGCTCTACGAGGCAAAACGCCAGGGGCGAAATCGTGTGCTTGCTCATGTTGCCCCGCCGGATGCAGCCACGTCCCAAATCTCAGCGCACCCGGAATCCACCCCCACCCATCCGCGTTAGGCGGTCTACACTCTTTCAGAACCGGAGCGGATCGTCTCCAGTAACCGGGTTCCGGTAAATGAAATCAGGCACCATCACTTGTTGACCACCCGTGATTTTTTAATTAGTGTTTGCTCCTGAGTTACGTTTACGTAAACGTAATATTTTTTTCAGATCGGGTAACGGGCCGCAAATAACTTTACACAGAACAGTGGCAGACGTTCACATAACCATCCGGCACGAGGGGGAGACTGCTCCATGGCACTGAAAGATATCCTGGTTCATATCGATGACACCACCCATTGCGAGAAACGGGTTCGGGTCGCGATAGCGATCGCCAAGCAAAACGGGGCCGGACTCACCGCCCTCTTCTGCCGCGCCGATCCCGACCTGAAGGGATTTGAACCCCACATGGACAAGCGCCACCAGGCCCACCAGGCGCTGGCCGAAGAGCGCCGCGAACAGTACCAGGCACTGGCCGCCGATGAGGGTATCTCCATGGAGTGGATCACCGCCAAGTTGCCCAGCACCCCGGACAAGGTGACCAATTGGCTGATCGAGCAGACCCAGCAGGTGGACATGGTTATCGTGGGCCAGCACGACGAGAGCCAGGCCGACGGCAGCGTACCCGAGGACATGCCGGAACACCTGGTACTGGAGACCGGCCGCCCGGTCCTGATCGTCCCCTATGCCGGTGAATTCACCTCCCTCGGCGACAAGGTGGTAGTGGCCTGGACTCCCGGCCGCGAATCGGTCCGCGCCCTCAACGACGCCATCCCGTTGATGCAGAATGCGAGCAGGGTCAAGGTAGTCGCCATAAACCCGAAAAAACGTGACCGGAAACAACCCGGGGTGAGTGCCGAGCAGATTGCAGCCCACCTGGGGCGCCACGGCATCAAGGCCCAGGGCGACCAGTTCTCAACCCAGGGTGTGGACGAGGGCGACCTGATCCTGAATGCCCTCTCGGACGAAAGGGCCGACCTCCTGGTGATGGGCGCCTATGGTCACCACCGGTTCCGGGAACTGATCCTGGGCGGCGTGACACAAAAGATATTTGAACGTATGACCACACCGGTGTTGATGTCGCACTGATGTTGAAGCCAACGGGCAGCGCTGTCACCCTCGCAAAAGAGCAGCCGCCTGTGCACACAGCAGGGTGGTGCGGGGAGGCTCTCTTCCGAATTAAACCTGGCGATCGTATTGACCATTCACCGTTTTTTAATTAGTGTTGCATCTAATTTACGTTTACGTAAACGGTAATAAAATATAATTGACGTTTACGTAAACCGCGATTGATATAAGAACAAGCAGACCAAGCAGATCCAACACGCCTTTTCAGCGCCGTAATTGGGCCTGAACCGAATAACACATGAAACCGGCGCCCGATCGCCGGATCTTTGAAAGTGAGAGGAGTTGAGGGAATGTCATTACCCCCAAACCAAGCGGATGGGCAGAACAGCAAGCTGGACACCTTCCCCAGGCTGCTGCTCGACCACGCCCGTGTACGTGGCGACAAGGTGGCGATGCGTGAAAAGGATCTTGGCATCTGGCAGTCATGGACCTGGAAAGAGGTGGCCGACGAGGTAGCCGCCCTGGCCTGTGGCCTGGCAGCCATGGGCTTCAAGCGCGGAGACAAGCTGGCAATCATCGGCGACAACCGCCCCCGGCTCTACTGGGGCTTTGCCGCGGCCCAGTACCTGGGCGGCATTCCGGTCCCCCTCTACCAGGACTCCGTGGCCGAGGAGATGACCTATGTCCTGGATGATGCCGAGGTCCACTTCGCCCTGGTCGAGGACCAGGAACAGACCGACAAGATGCTCGAGGTAAAAGAGCAGTACCCTGCGCTGAAAGCGGTGATCTACGAGGATCCCAGGGGCCTGCGCGACTACGACAAGGATTTCTGTACCTATATAGAGACCCTGCAGGAGCGGGGCCGGGAGTTCCAGGCCAAGCATCCCGGGTTCCTGGAACAGGAGATCGCCAAGGGTCAGAGCGACGACATCTCGGTGATTCTCTACACCTCCGGAACCACCGGCAAGCCGAAAGGGGTATGCATGACGCATCACGCCTTCATCGAATCCGCCGCCGGTGCTGCCGAGTTCGATGGACTGAATTCCAGCGACAGCATGCTCGCCTACCTGCCCATGGCCTGGGTTGGCGACCATCTCTTCTCCTACGCCCAGGGCCTAGTGGCCGGATTCACCATCAACTGCCCGGAATCGGCGGAAACGGTGATGACCGACATGCGGGAGATCGGCCCCACCTACTACTTTGCACCGCCCCGGGTATTCGAAAACCTGCTGACCCAGGTGATGGTCCGGATGCAGGATGCGAGCGCGTTGAAGCGTCGTATTTTCGACTACTTCATGGAGGTGGCGCGCCGCTGCGGCGCCGAGATCCTTGCCGGCAGCGATGAAGTTTCAACCTGGGATCGTCTGCTCTACCGGCTGGGCGATTTCATGATTTACGGACCGCTGCGCAACGTACTCGGCATGAGCAAACTGCGCGTGGCCTACACCGCCGGCGCGGCCATCGGCCCCGACCTGTTCCGCTTCTACCGCTCCCTGGGGATCAACCTGAAACAGCTCTACGGCTCCACCGAGACCTGCGCCTACGTCTGCCTGCAGCCGAATGGCGACGTCAAGCTGGATACCGTGGGCATACCGGCACCCAAGGTGGAGATCAAGATCGCCGACAACGGCGAGGTCCTGGTCAAGGGACCGATGCTCTTCACCGAGTACTACAAGCGTCCGGAGGATACGGCAGAGACCATGAACGAGGAGGGCTACTTCCTGACCGGTGACGCCGGCTTCCTGGACGAGGATGGACACCTCAAGATCATCGACCGGGCCAAGGACGTGGGCAAGCTCTCAAGCGGTGCGATCTTCGCCCCAAACTACGTGGAGAACAAGCTCAAGTTCTTCCCCCACGTCAAGGAAGCGGTGGCCTTCGGTCACGACCGGGACAAGGTCTGCGCCTTCATCAACATCGACCTGGAATCGGTCGGCAACTGGGGCGAGCGCCGCGGTCTCCCCTACTCCGGCTACACCGACCTGGCAGGCCGCCCGGAGGTGTACGACCTGATCCTGGACTGTGTGAACCAGGTCAACCGGGAGCTGGTCGACGACCCGATGCTGAGCGAATCCCAGATCCACCGCTTCCTGATCCTGCACAAGGAGCTGGACCCGGATGACGACGAGCTGACCCGTACACGCAAGGTACGCCGTCGCTTCATCTCCGAGAAGTATCATGACCTGGTGGATGCCCTCTACAGCGACGTGGAGACGATCCACACCGCTACCGAGGTGAAATACGAGGACGGGCGCAAGGGCCGTATCGAGGCGGATGTACGAATCTGCAACGCCGTGACCCATCTGACCGAACCCATGAAAAAGGCGAGTTGAGGAGACACCCGGTATGAAAGAACGACCCATCGGGGATGTGATCCTCGACCTCAAGGGCATTTCACTCTCGTT
>JAPHTA010000065.1 GCA_026196475.1 Sedimenticola sp. | reverse complement strand
TGCAGCTCAACCTGGTGGCCGAGGGGGTGGAGACCCGGGAGGAGCTGGAGTTCCTGCTGGCCCGGGAGTGCGACTGCTTCCAGGGCTTCTTCTTCAGCCGACCGCAGCCGGCGGAGCGGTTCCGGGAGCTGATTCAGAGCGGTCCCGACTGACCTTTCTGTCGCTGTTTCGCTATCGGTCATCCTTCTGCAGCATGAATCGGGGATGATAATTGTCAGTAGGTACTAAAGTTCTTGTGCCGACTGTCGATAGAGAGTCCAAGGCGTCGCCCGTTACGCGGTCTGGACCACTCGACGGACGAGGTCACACAGCATCCGGATATCACCCTCTCCCCGTGATCTCCGCAAAGCCTGCAACAGGGTGACTTGTCTCCCCCGTCGCAGGCCCCTGCCGCCACTGTCAGGCGGCTCCAGAAGGCCCTTCTCCTGCCACTCTGGCAAATTATCAATAGTCAGTTTTCAGCCCCCTTTGTGTCGAAGGGGGCGTTATGGCGATCTGTCGCTAACACCGCGTGGTTGTGCGGCTGCGAGGTCCCTCTGACAGGTCGGCCGATGCCGGATAACAAGAGTGAAATGCCATCCTTAAGGAGAGTGAGAGATGAAAAGCATACTGCTACCCGCAATGTACCTGATGGACCGACTGCGCTACCCGCTCAAGTTCGGTCTCATCTTCCTGGTGGTTCTGATACCCCTGGTGATGCTGTCGGTCTTTCTGATCAACCAAGTCAATCAGGACATTCTGCTGGTTGAGAACGAACAGCGGGGCCTGGCCTACATCAAGGTGGTGCGCCAGCCGATCGAGCATATCCAGCAGCACCGGGGCATGACCAGCGCCTTCCTCAACGGTGCCACTGACTTCCGCAGCCGGATCATGGACAAACGCAGCGTGGTGGATGCCAAGCTGGCGGAGCTGGCCGAGGCGGACCGGGAGCTGGGCGAGGTCCTGGGTACCAGTGGCCGCATGGCGCGCATCCAGCAGCAGTGGGAGATGATCAAGGCCAACTCCCTGGACCAGGAGCCAGCCAAGGCGATCAAGGCCCATACAGACCTGCTGGCCGACATGATCGGCCTGATGAGCGAGGTGGCGGATGCCTCGGAGATCACCCTGGATCCACGCCTGGACACCTACTACCTGGGTGACGCGGTAGTCAGCAACATCATCAATCTGACCGAGAACATGGGCCAGGCGCGGGCCGTGGGCTCCGGTGCGGCGGCCCGGGGCATGCACACCGAGCAGTCGTTCGTGCGGCTCTCGGTCCTGGCCAGCAACATCCGATCCTATGCCAAGCGTTCCGCGGCCGGTCTGGCCGCGGCGATCAAGGCCAACGATTCGGTGGGTGAGGAGCTGAGCAGCGCGGTGGCGGCCAACAACCGGGCCATTGCCGAGATGCAGGAACTGCTGCATGTCGTGCTGCAGGACAGCCGAACCATCAGTGTCAGTGACAAGAAGGTGTTCGATACCGCCACCCTGGCCATCTCCGGCTCCTACGAGCTTTACGATTCCATCGCGGTGGAGCTGGAGCGGCTGTTCCAGGAGCGCCTGGATGAGGCCGTTACCGTGGAGAGAACCACCCTGGCGGTGGTGATCGGTGTGCTGGCCCTGGTGATCTACCTGTTCGCCGGCTTCTACTACGCGGTAATGAACAGCCTGCGCCTGATCGGCGAGGCGACCCGCAGTATCGCCGAGGGCGATCTGCAGACCCGCCTGGCCCTGGATACCCGGGATGAGCTGCAGCAGGTGGCCGGTGACTTCAACGGCATGACCGAGGCGTTCCAGAGCGTGGTGAGCCGGATCTCCGGCGCCACCGGGCAGCTCGCCACCATGGCCGAGGAGACCTCGGTGGTGACCGAGCAGACCAACCAGTCGGTGCAGAACCAGCTCAAGGAGACCGAACAGGTGGCCACCGCCATGAACGAGATGAGCGCCACGGTACAGGAGGTGGCGACCAATACCGCCAACACCTCCGAGGCGGCCAACGAGGTGACCCGCCAGTCGTCCGAGGGGCAGCGCGCCATGAACGACACCATCTCCCAGATCCAGCAGCTCTCGGAGAAGGTGGAGGGTGCCGGTGACGTGATCCAGCAGCTGGAGCAGCACAGCGTGGAGATCGGCAGCATCCTGGACGTGATCAAGGGCATTGCCGAGCAGACCAACCTGCTGGCGCTGAACGCCGCCATCGAGGCGGCCCGGGCCGGAGAGCAGGGCCGCGGTTTCGCGGTGGTGGCGGACGAGGTGCGTAACCTGGCCAGCAAGACCCAGGTCTCGACCGAGGAGATCAACCAGATGATCGAGAAGCTGCAGTCCGGTTCGTCACAGGCGGTCAGCGCGGTAACCAGCAGCAAGGAGCTGGCACGCATGGCGGTGGAGCAGGCGGCCAAGACCGGCGAGGCGCTCAGCGGCATCACCGGTGCGATCCAGCGGGTCAACGACATGAGCACCCAGATCGCCAGTGCCGCCGAGGAGCAGAGCGTGGTCGCCGAGGAGATCAACCGCAATATCGTGCAGATCAACGAGATGACCGAGCAGACCGCGGTCGGTGCCAAGCAGACTTCCGCCGCCAGCGTGGACCAGACCAAGCTGGCCGCCGAGCTGCAGGAGATGGTGAGCAGTTTCAAGGTCTAGGGGGCTGTCGGGCTTGACACTGATCTGTTGAGGACAGGCCCTGCAGACTCCCGGCGCCGTCCGGCAAATGGTATCGGCAAGGGGCGGGAGCGGGGGAGAGCAATCCCCTGCTCCCGGTTCTACTTTCGACGGTAATCGTGGTCGTTGCCGGCCTCTCTTGCCGTCCCGGTTCGAATGACGGAAACCCCGGGAGTGGTGCAGTACGGAGCAGCGCGGGGTTTCTGTATCCAGAGAGTCTCTTAAACGTTCAATTCAGGGATCGGAGTGGCAGTGAGCAGAGCGGATATCCCACATCAGGCCGACCGGCAACCGAATGGCGACCGCACGGTGCGGCACCGGCTCCGGGTGCGCTCCCTGCTGCTGCTCATCTTCGGTCTGCTGACCCTGATCGCCGCTGCCGCCCTCACCTGGAATGCCCTGCATGTGTATAAAGATTACCGGCAGGCGGGACAGATGGCCGGCGCCAACGCGGTCGGCCAGCAGTCCCTGGCGCTGAATGTCTACCTGGCCCGGGAGCGGGGGCTTACCGCCGCCCTGCTGGCGAACCCTGTTGCGATGACGGAGCAGAGCCAGGCGGCGCTTGATCAGTTGCGTGCCAAGAGTGACGGGGGAGTGGCAAAGCTGAAGGAACAGGTGGAGATCTACGCCAGGTTGCCCACGGTGCACAGTGTCTCCCGGCGGGTCGGATTGCTGCCTTCCAGGCTGCGGATGGCGAGAGACCAGGTTGACCTGTCTCTGTCCCGGGGCCGTGTGGGTTACCATTATACCGAATGGATTGTGGCGATCACCAGCCTGATCGAGGAAATTGCCGCGATCAATCGGGTTGTTACCGCTCCGGTTGACGAGACCGACCACGCCATCCTCTACGGCTCCGCGGTGAAGGAGGCGTTCTTCAACCTGAGTGAGAACGCCGGCCGGGAGCGGGCACTGATCAGCGCGGTAGTCGCCCAGGGACGATCCTTCAGTGATGGGGAGTATGAGAAGTTGGCCAACTTCCAGTATACCCGGCGCATGATCGAGCAGCAGATCAACGATATTGTCCACTTCTTCCCCCGCACACCGGAGATCGATCAGGCCCGGACCGAGTTCCGGGAAACCTACAACCGGGAGTACCAGTTGTTACGAAACCGGGTACTTACCAGCAGCCGGAGTGGCCAGCCCTACCATGTTACTGCCCCGGAGTGGTTTGAACGGGCCACTGATGCGGTGAATGCGATCGTCGGTTTCTCACGCGCCATCGATCTCCATATCAGTGACGATATCGACCTGATCAAGCGTCGTTCCCAGGGCACGGTGGCGGCGCTGTTCGCCACCCTGCTGCTGGTATTAAGCATCTTTTTTGTCGCCTTCGTGGTCACCTACCGCCGTATCCTGGCGCCACTGAAGACCCTGGAGGACTCCGCCAATATCATTGCCGGCGGTGACTTCTCCACAACCCGGCAGGATATTTCCAACGACGAGTTCGGTGACGTGGCCCGCGCCTTCGAGGTGATGCGCGAGTACCTGCAACACGACCGCGACCGGCGCCAGCGCGCCGAGTACCAGTTGCGCAAGCTCTACACCGCCATCGAGCAGAGCATCAGCTCGATCGTGATTACCGATACCCGGGGCGTGGTGGAGTACGTCAATCCCCAGTTCTACCGCACCACCGGCTTCCGGCCGGACGAGATCATCGGTCACCTGTTCGACTTGCAGGGCCCCGTGGACAACCAGTCAACCAGCTACAGCGAACTGCTGCAGACGATCAGCAAGGGCCAGGTGTGGCAGGGCGAGTTGTTGAGCAGGAAGAAAAACGGTGATCTCTACTGGGACCTGGTCTCGATCTCCCCGGTGCGTGGGTCCGATGGCGATATCGCCCACTATATCTGTATCCAGCACGATATCACCGAGCGCAAGGCACTCGAGCAGCGGCTCGATTTCATGGCCTACCACGACGAGTTGACCGACCTGCCGAACCGGGCCCTGTTGGCGGATCGCTTCCGGCAACTCTGTACCCGGGCGCAGCGTTTCAACAGCAAGGTGACCCTGTTGATGCTCGACCTGGACCGCTTCAAGCTGATCAACGACACCCTGGGCCACCGGATCGGCGACCAGCTGCTGGTCGAGGTGGCGCGTCGCCTGAAACAGGCGGCCCGGGGAAGCGATACGGTGGCCCGCTACGGTGGCGACGAGTTCGTGGTGCTGGCCAATGATTTCACCGACAACGAGATCCCTGTGGACCTGGCCCGGCGACTGGTGGCTGCGATCGAGGAGCCGGTCACCATCGAGGGCTACCCGCTGCATATATCGGCCAGTATCGGGATCAGCCTGTGGCCCGATGACGGGGAGGACATGGAGACCCTGCTGCGCCAGGCGGACACCGCCATGTACCATGCCAAGGAGCAGGGGCGTGGACAGTTCCAGTTCTTCACCAGCGAGCTCAACCAGCGGGTAAGCCAGCGGCTGCGACTGGAGACCGACCTGAGAAAGGCGATCGAGAACCGGGAGTTCGAGGTCCACTTCCAGCCACAGGTGGACCTGCCGAGCGGCCGGATCGTCGGTGCCGAGGCGCTGGTGCGCTGGAACCATCCCCAGCTCGGCCTGGTGCCGCCGGACCAGTTCATACCCCTGGCTGAGGATACCAACCTGATCATCCCGATCGGTGAATGGGTAATGCAAACCGCCATCCGGCAGCAGGTGGCCTGGCACCAGGCCGGGCACAGGCTGATGATGGCAGTCAACGTGTCAGTGCGGCAGCTCGATCACGCCGATTTCATCCCGCGCCTCACCTCTCTTCTGGAGGAGGGCGGTATCAGTCCGGACGACCTGGAGATCGAGATCACCGAGAGCTCGGTGATGGGCCAGCCGGACAAGATGCTGTTCGTGTTGAACTCGATCAAAAGCCTGGGCATCAGCCTGGCACTGGATGATTTCGGAACCGGATACTCCAGCCTCTCCTACCTTCGTCGCTTTCCCTTCGACAAGTTGAAAATCGACCGCTCCTTTGTTCGCGATATCGTCAACAAGCCGGAGGACGCGGCGATTATCAAGACCATTGTCGAGATCGCCCACAACCTGGATATGACGGTGCTGGCCGAGGGCGTGGAGACCCGGCAGCAGGCCGGACATATGCGCCACTCCGCCTGCGATTTCATCCAGGGCTTCCTGGTCAGCAAGCCGGTTCCGGCCGATCAGTTCCTGGGCCTGCTGCAGAGCTCCCGCGAGCAATCGGGCGTTGGCAGCCGGGTTGGTCGGCTCGCCTGGAATACGGATTAGGGGATCCAGGCAGTCAGTGAAGTAGCCTCACTCCAACCCTGGGCCACCTGTTGCCGACGTAGCCAACCGGCTGCATCCCTGTCGTGGTGTCCCTGGGGGAGAAGGGACTCATGTCAAAGCCCGGCCTTCACTCCCGAACCGTGGCACGAATACTCCCTCTCCTCCCAGGAGAGGGTTGGGGTGAGGTGATCTGAACATACGAACCGCCCATTTGATTCCCTCACCCTGTCCCTCTCCCCCAGGGAGAGGGTACCGTCCGGTTTCAGGCCCAGCCACTGGTCCCGGACCGTGGCACGAATACGCCCTCTCCTCCCGGGAGAGGGCTGGGGTGAGGTGATCTGAACAGACAGACCATCCATTTGATTCCCTCACCCTGTCCCTCTCCCCCAGGGAGAGGGTACCGTCCGGTTTCAGGCCCGGCCACTGGTCCCGGACCGTGGCACGAATACGCCCTCTCCTCCCAGGAGAGGGTTGGGGTGAGGTGGTCCGTTATTCGATCCGACATCGCCAAGGTACACATTACCGCAGTTCTGGCATAACCTAGAGCGGACGAACGGGATGCGCCCTGGGGCGCTAAGGACGCTGAAGGGAGGATCGGGAGTTGGCTGCGCTTTTCTGGTTTCTGCTGTTTCCACTGGTGGCTGTCACCCTGGCCTATCAACAACGCACCCTGAAACAGGCCACCCTGGTGATGGGTGCGACACTGCTTCTCTACAGCCTGTTCGGCGACGGCGGTGGCCTCTGGCTGCTGATTCTCTGGCTGCTGTTCCTCGGCCTGTTGCTGCTCAATGTTGACGATTTCAGGCTTCGCCACGTCAGTCGGCACCTGCTCGCCATCTACCGCCGGATGCTGCCGCCCATGTCCCAGACCGAGCGTGAGGCGCTGGAAGCCGGCACCGTCTGGTGGGAGGGCGAACTGTTCTCCGGCAATCCCGACTGGGAGAAGCTGCAGCAGATGCCGGCGCCACGCCTGAGCCGCGAGGAGCAGGCCTTCCTGGACGGCCCCACAGAGACCCTCTGCCACATGCTCGATGACTGGCAGATCACCCACCAGCTGGCGGACATGCCCCCCGAGGTGTGGGCCTACCTGAAACAGGAAAAGTTCTTCGCCATGATCATACCGAAGCGGTATGGCGGGCTGGAGTTTTCCTCCCTGGCCCAGTCCCGGGTGCTGGCCAAGCTGGCCAGCCGCAGCCTGGTAACCGCTTCCACGGTCGGGGTGCCCAACTCCCTGGGGCCGGCCGAGTTGCTGTTGCACTACGGCACGGAGGCACAGAAGGACTATTACCTGCCACGCCTCGCTTCGGGAGAGGAGATTCCCTGTTTTGCCCTGACCTCCCCCCGGGTCGGTTCCGACGCCACGGCGATCACCGATACCGGCGTGGTCTGCCGGGGTGAATACGAGGGCAGGGAGATCATTGGCATCCGCCTCAACTGGGACAAGCGCTACATCACACTGGCGCCGATCGCCACCGTGCTCGGCCTGGCCTTCAAGCTTTATGATCCGGATCACCTGATCGGGGAGCAGGACGAGTACGGCATCACTGCCGCCCTGGTGCCGACCGGCTTGACCGGAGTGACCATCGGTCGTCGTCACTTCCCCCTGAATATCCCGTTTCTTAACGGCCCGACCCAGGGGCAGGATGTGTTCGTGCCCCTGGATGCGATTATCGGTGGTGTGGAACGGGCGGGCGAGGGCTGGAAGATGCTGGTGGAACAGCTCTCGGTGGGGCGCGGTATCACCCTGCCTTCCAACGCCATCGGCACCGGCAAGGCGGCGGTCTATGCCTCCGGCGCCTATGCCCGGATACGGCATCAGTTCGGACTTCCGGTGGGCAAATTCCACGGGGTCGGCGAAGTGCTGGCGCGGATGGCTGGCTACACCTACATCATGAATGCCGCAGCCGATGTCACCATCTCCGCCATCGATGCCGGCGAACGGCCGGCGGTACCGGCGGCAATCCTCAAGTATCACAACACCGAGATGGCCCGCACCATCGCCAACGACGCGATGGACGTGCAGGGCGGCAAGGGGATCATGCTGGGGCCGAAGAACTACCTGGGTCGCAACTACCAGGGTATGCCTATCGCCATCACCGTGGAGGGGGCCAATATCCTGACCCGGGGACTGATCATCTTTGGCCAGGGCGCGGTGCGCTGTCATCCCTACGTGCTGGCCGAGATGGAGGCGGCAACCGGGGAACGGCCGGTGGATTTCGACCGGGCCCTGTTCGGTCATGTCGGCTACGCCCTGACCAACGCCGCCCGCTCCCTGGTGCTGGCCCTGACCCAGGCACGGTTCGTCAGCGCACCGACCCGGGATGCCACCCGCCGCTACTACCAGCACATTTCACGCTATAGCGCCGCCTTCGCCCTGGTCTCTGATGCGGCCATGCTGACCCTGGGCGGGGCGCTGAAACGCAAGGAGTTGCTGTCGGCTCGTCTCGGAGACGTGCTCAGCAACATCTATCTCGCCTCCATGGTGCTCAAGCATTACCAGAACCAGGGCAGTCCGAAGGCCGATCTGCCGCTGGTGGAGTGGGCCTGCCGGACGCTGCTCTACCGGGCCCAGGAACAGCTGCATGGACTGCTCAGGAATCTGCCTAACAGATTCGTCAGCCTCCTTCTGCGCATACTGGTGTTCCCCCGGGGGCGGACCTATTCCGCACCGGCGGACGAGCTGGGGCTGCAGATCGTGGAGCTGCTGATCAAGCCCACCGACAGCCGGCAGCGCCTGTGCCAGGGAATCTATCGCAGCGTGGAGCCGGGCAACCCCCTGGGTCTGCTGCAGGAGGCGCTGGAGTTGAGCGAATCGCTGAAACCGCTGGAGCGCAAGGTGTTTGACGCCCGCCGGGAGGGCCGCTTCCATAGCGAGGATATTCCCTCCCAGGTCGATGAGGCGGAGGCGCTGGGTATCCTCACCCCGGAAGAGGCGGAACGGCTACGGGAACTGGATCGCAAGGTGATGGCGCTGATTGCGGTGGACGATTTCTCCGCCGCCGAACTGGCTGCCGGGCCGCCACCGCGCAAGAAGGCGGTGAGAAAGAAGGCCGCGAAAAAGAAGGCGGCCAGGAAGAAAGTGGCGAAAAAGAGCGCTCCGAAAGCGGGTCCCGTTCCTGGGCAGGAGTGAGGCGCCGACCCGGAACCGAAGGCCGATATATACTGTCAGGGAGAGAAGCGCTGTCACCGGAACGGGAAGGAACTTCAAATGTATCGACAGATCCGGATTCTCTGTGTTCTGCTGGTTGTGATCACCCTGCTGGGCTGCTCATCCGGGCAGGGGTGGCGCAGTGCCAGCCGGGAGCCGGCGGGACTGGCGCCGGATCCGGCGTCCACCCCGGAGGCAGTGCTACAGGTCTATGGTGCCGACGCCTGGGGCTGGCGCGGCTGGTTCGCCATCCACACCTGGGTGGCCGCCAAGCGCAGCGGGGAGGATGGCTACACCGTCTACGACGTGGTTGGCTGGCGCGGCCGCCATGGCGGCCCGGTGATGCGGATCAGCCGGGACGTTCCCGACCGTTACTGGTTCGGTGAGCGACCCCGGGTCATCAGGGAGTACCGGGGGGAGGGGGTCGATCAATTGATCGAGGCGGTGGACCGGGCGGCCCGGGCCTACCCCTGGAAACGCACCTACACCATCTTTCCCGGTCCCAACAGCAACACCTTCACCGCCTGGATCGGCAGCCAGGTTCCGGAACTGGAGCTGGAACTTCCACTATCCGCGATCGGAAAAAGTTACGTGGAGTGAGTCAATGGTCAGTTTATGCACCTGTGGCGATCTTGTCTTTGTTAGATTAACTAATCGAAAAAAACGATCAATATTAAATAAAAAATCAATTAGATGAACTAATTCCCATCATCTATTATTCCGGTACGTACTGAAGTAAGTGCGCATACGACAGAATTATCACGAGGAGAACACTATGGAACTGAAAGGTAGTCAGACTGAACAGAATCTGAAAGATGCATTTGCCGGTGAATCCCAGGCCAACCGTCGCTACCTCTACTTCGCCTCCAAGGCGGATGTTGAAGGATACAACGACATCTCCGCGCTGTTCCGCTCCACGGCGGAGGGCGAAACCGGCCATGCCCATGGCCACCTTGAGTACCTGGAGGCCTGTGGTGACCCGGCAACCGGCATGCCGTTCGGTGGCACCGCTGATAACCTGAAGAGTGCCGTGGCGGGCGAGACGCACGAGTACACCGACATGTACCCGGGTATGGCCAAAACGGCACGGGACGAGGGCTTCGACGAAGTGGCCGACTGGTTCGAGACCCTGGCCAAGGCGGAGCGTTCCCACGCCAACCGTTACCAGCGCGCCCTGGACGAGATGGAGTGACCCTGCGGGCCGGGGTAAATACCCCGGCCCGTCTTTCCGGTACACATCCCGGAGCCGGTGCGCCGGGGAAATACCGGCGCGGACCAATAAATCATAACGACAGGATGCGGAGGTAAGGCAATGGCGGTTCAAGAGGGAAATCTGCAGGCACCTACACGCCACCCGATCGACTGGAAGAATCCCGACTTCTACAGCGAGAACTCGCTCATGGAGGAGCTGGAGCGGGTCTACGATATCTGCCACGGGTGCAGGCGCTGTGTCAGCCTCTGCCATGCGTTTCCGACCCTGTTCGACCTGGTGGACGAGTCCCCCACCTACGAGGTGGACGGGGTAGAGAAGGCCGATTTCTGGAAGGTGGTGGATCACTGCTACCTGTGCGATCTCTGTTACATGACCAAGTGTCCCTACACCCCGCCGCACGAGTGGAACGTCGATTTTCCGCACCTGATGCTGCGGGCCAAGGCGGTGAAGTACAAGAAGGGCGACATGCCCTTGCGGGACAAGATTCTGACCAGCACCGACGCGGTGGGCAGTATCGCCGGTATTCCGGTGGTGGCGGGGGTGGTGAATGCCGCCAACAAGGCGAAGCCGACCCGCAAGCTGTTGCAGTCAGTGCTCGGGGTGCATGCCGATGCACGTCTTCCCGAATACCACAGCAATACCATGCGCAAGCGGCTGAAGGGTCATGTCGGCGCCACCGCCGAGGGCGAGCCGGCGGGACCGACCACGGGCAAGGTGGCGCTGTTCGCCACCTGTTACGGCAACCGCAACGAGCCGCCGATCGGCGAGGACCTGGTGGCGGTGTTCGAGCACAACGGCATACCGGTCACCCTGGCGCAGAAGGAGCAGTGCTGCGGCATGCCCAAGCTGGAGCTGGGCAACCTGGAGGCGGTGGAACAGGCGATGCAGGCCAACATTCCCGAGCTTGCCAGGCTGGTGGACGAGGGCTGGGACATCGTGGCGCCGGTGCCTTCCTGCGCCCTGATGTTCAAGCAGGAGCTGCCGCTGCTATTCCCGGACAATTCCCAGGTGGAGAAGGTGAGCAAGGCGATCTACGACCCCTTCGAGTACCTCTTTCTGCGCAACAAGCACGGCAAGCTGAAGACCGATTTCAAGCAGCCCCTGGGGAAGGTGGCCTACCATGCCGCCTGTCATCAGCGGGTGCAGAACGTGGGTGCCAAGACCCGGGAGGTGCTGTCACTGATTCCGGATACCGAGATCGAATCCATTGAGCGTTGCTCCGGCCACGACGGCACCTACGCGGTGAAAAAGGAGTTCCACGAGACCTCGATGAAGATCGTGCGCCCGGTGGTCAATCGGGTGAAGAAGGCGGAGGCGGATCACTACGGCAGCGACTGTCCCATGGCCGGCAACCACATCGCCCACGGCATGGCGGATGGCAGTCGCACCGAACACCCGATGGAGCTGCTGAGAAAGGCTTACGGCATATAACGATAAGGAGACAAGAGTATGGCAAGCGAAGGTTATCACGAACCGATTGAAGAGCTTTCGACGGAGACACGGGACATGCACCGTGCAATCGTCTCCCTGATGGAAGAGCTGGAGGCGGTCGACTGGTATAACCAGCGGGTAGACGCCTGCAAGGACCCGGAACTGAGGGCGATCCTGGCGCACAACCGGGACGAGGAGAAGGAGCACGCCTCCATGGTACTGGAGTGGATACGTCGCCGTGATCCGACCTTCGACAAGGAGTTGAAAGATTACCTGTTCACCGAGAAAACGATTGCCCACGAGTAGTGGTGCAGGAGGAGTGGTACAGGGATGTACCGCTTACGGAGCCGAGGATGCCATGCACCGTTTACGGACCTAAGGATAGAATGGGCATAGTATTGTCCAAGGAGTATCACAGATGAGTAAATTGTCACACGAAGATCTCTACAGCCTGGAGGAGTATTCCCGCATCCGGCCCGAGTTCCGGGCCCGGGTGATGGAGCACAAGAAGGACCGCCGGGTTGCCATCGGTGACCACGCGGCGCTCTACTTCGAGGATGCCCTGACCATGCAGTACCAGGTGCAGGAGATGCTGCGTATCGAGCGCATCTTCGAGGCGGAGGGCATTCAGGACGAACTGGATGTCTACAACCCGTTGATCCCCGATGGCCAGAACTGGAAGGCCACCTTCATGATGGAGTACGGCGACGTGGAGGAGCGCAAGCAGGCACTGGCCAGGCTGATCGGAGTGGAGAAGGCGCTCTGGGTGCAGGTGGAGGGATTCGACAAGGTACACCCGATCGCCAACGAGGACCTGGACCGGACCACCGAGGAGAAGACCTCCTCGGTCCACTTCGTCCGTTTCGAGCTGACCCCGGAAATGGCGGCGGCGGCCAAGAATGGCGCCGTGATCCGTGCCGGTATCACCCATCCGGCCTATACCGCCGAGACCGAGCTGAGCCAGGTGGTGCGGGAGTCACTGGTGGGTGACCTGCACTAGGCAGACCCGGTACCGATAAAAAGGCCCTGTCCGTTTATTCTGGCAGGGCCTTTTTTTGTTGGCATGGGTAGGTTGGGCTGAGCCTGCGAAGCCCAACAATCGGTGTTGAGCCCAACCCTTACACGCTGGGCTTCGCTCCACTCAGCCCAACCTACGATTAGACCGGTTGTCCGGCCCGGGGCTGAACTATGCATTCCCACGCGGAGCGTGGGAACGAGGGCTCCGGTCTGCCGGTTGGGGGATACCCCGGGGATGAGGGGTGTCCACAATTAGGTTAGAATCATTCTCGGCTGGTTGTAGCAGTGCTTTCCGATGAAACTAGAGAATAAAAAGAACCTGATATACATCAGCATGTTGATTCTGCTGATCGACCTGGTCTTCGTGCTGGTTAACCGGCATTTTACCCGGCAGAGTTTCGAGAGCGAGGTTGAACGCTACGGAGAGCAGATAAGAGTCAGTTACGACCTGGTGGTGGACGATGTCTATGCCAACCTGCTGTCGCTAGCCACTTTCATCAGCAGCGACGGTGAGGTCCAACAGCTTGTATTCGAGGGAAAACAGGCCTGGAATGCGGAACCCCGGGATGATGCGACCATCGAGGAAGTGCGTAACTCCCTGCTGAATCGTCTGGCCGACAACTGGCAGCGGGTGAAAGATCATTTTGCCGCGCGACAGCTTCATTTCCACATGGGGCCGGGGTCCAACAGCTTCCTGCGTGTTCATCGCCCGAAGCGGTGGGGTGACAACATGGATAACGTCCGTCACACCATTGTCGCGGTCAACACCTGGCGCCAGCCGGTAACGGGCTTCGAAACCGGCCGGGTCTACTCCGGACTTCGAGGCGCCGTGCCGATCACCTATTTTGACCCGACCCTGCAACATGATGTTCACCTGGGAGCCCTGGAGGCGGGGGCCTCCTTCGACCGTATTCTTACCAAGCTGGATCAAAAGTACGGTGTCGGCGCCGCCGTGCTGCTGACCGCGGAGCACGTCAGGGCCAACATGTGGCCGGAGGCGATCCAGCGCAAATTCGGTGAGGAAAGTGTCCCGGGTTGCGACTGCTATTATGAGAGCTTCACCCGGGACAACCTGGATGCCATTGTCCGCACCGGACTGGCCCAGGGCGTTCGCTTCACAATGCCGGGTACCCACCTACTGCAGGTAGGGGCAGACCACTTCGCGGTCACTCATTTTCCCCTGCGCGATTTTCACGGCACGGAGAATCCGGAGCTGCCCAGCGTCGGCGCGGTACTCTTCTGGCGCAATATCAACGCCAACGTGGCGGACCTGGAGAACAGCAACCGGTTCAATATCCTCTATGGCATTGCCGGTTACATTGTTGTCGAATGCCTTCTGGTGTTGGGGGTGTGGCTGAACGGTCGGCGCCTCAACCGGGAGGTGGAGGCAAGAACCCGGGAACTGGTGAACAGCAAGTCCAACCTGCTGGAGGCCCAGACCCTGGCCAGAATGGGGTCTTGGGAGCTGGACCTGGTGAGCAATCGGCTCCACTGGTCGCGCCAGATATTCGATATTTTCGAGCTGTCCCGGGATCAGCAGCCACCCTCCTACCAGGCCTTCCTGAACGTGATTCACCCGGATGACCGGGAGATGGTCGACCGGGCCTACAATCGCTCACTGGAGGAGCGTAAACCCTACGATATCATCCACCGGCTGCTGATGCCGGACGGACGGGTCAAGTATGTACACGAGTACTGCAGCAGCACCTTCGATCCCCAGGGCAGGCCGCTCAAGTCAGTCGGCACGGTTCAGGATATTACCGAGCAGTACCAGCTACAGGCGAAGGAGCGCCTGTCGCAGAAGCTGTTCGAGTACTCCCTGGACGGGATCATGGTAACCGGCAGTGACTGCCGCATCGTGGATGTGAACGATGCCTTCTGCCAGATCACGGGATACGACCGGGAAGAGGTGGTCGGGCAGAACCCCGGAATATTGCGATCGGGTCGGCATGAAGAGGCGTTCTTCGGAGAGATGTGGGATTCAATAAGGAAAACCGGCAGCTGGAAGGGCGAGATGTGGAATCGCAGGAAGAGTGGCGAGATCTACCCGGTGCGAATGAACATTATCGCGATTCCGGACAATAGCGGGGAGACGGCCAACTACGTGGGCATCTTTACCGATATCACCCGGCACAAGGAGCACCAGGACCAGCTGGAATACATGGCGAACCATGACGTGCTGACCGGCCTTCCAAACCGTCAGCTGCTGCTGGACAGGCTGGAGCAGGCGGTAAAGCAATCCAGGCGAAACGGAAATGAACTGGCCGTGGTCTTCTTTGACCTGGACCAGTTCAAACCGGTCAACGACCGCTACGGGCATGAGGCCGGGGACGCGGTGCTGGTTGCCGTTGCCGGGCGCATCCGGGAGCGGGTCAGGGACTCGGATACCTGTGGCAGGATCGGGGGCGACGAGTTTGTCATCCTGTTTGGTGAGCTTGCCGGGCGTGAGCGGATCGAAAACCTGGTAGACGAAATTATCGGGGAGATCCGCAAGCCGGTCATCCACAAGGGGCATGAGCTGCAGGTCTCGGTCAGTGCGGGTATCCGTTTTTACCGACCGGATGAGGCGTGCGGGGTGGATACCCTGCTCAAGCAGGCTGACAAGGCGATGTACCGGGCCAAGGCACTGGGGCGCAATCGCTATACCGTATTTGAATAGTGCCCCTGGCCCTGTTGCAGGCCCGCCTGCTCGGCCAGGGTGAACAGCTCCTGCTCCACCAGGGCACCGCCGACACAGGCCGCCCACAGCACCGGGTTGCTGCGCGCCTCCAGGCTCAGCTCACGCTGTACCACCACATCCGCCAGTAGCAGATTCATGCCGGCACCACAGGCGTGGTCCAGTACCACGCCGCCTGGCTGAAGTGCCTCTTGCAGGTATTCAGACCCGGGTGACCACCATCTCGCTGAACAGGGCGATGCAGAACCCGACGACCGCGCCCAGGGGTGGCGCCCAGTGGCGTCTGAGGCGTGACTGGGGGGCGATGTCCTGGAATATCAGGTAGAGGATACCGCCGGAGGCAAACAGCATGATGGCACCCAGGATCGCTGGATGTGAGGAGAGGAAGAGATAGCCGGTAAGCCCCGCCAGCGGGCCAAGCGCCACCAGGGCGCCCATCACGCCCAGTGTGTGCCCCTTGCGGTGACCGTTGTGGGCGTTGAGCTCCCGGTAGGCGTTGAACCCTTCCGGCAGGTTCTGGATGCCGATCAGCAGGGCGAGCAGGGGTGCCACCTTCGAATCCAGGGCAACCAGTCCACCAAGGGCGATCGCCTCCGGAACATAGTCCAGGATCATACCTGTCAGCTGGGGAGATTCGCGCCGCCGCAGGCCGAGCGCCCGCTCGACCAGGAAAAATGTCAAACCGCCGGCCAGGAACAGCGGGATGGCCAGCATCGAACCCTGCATGCTGGATATGCCTTCGGGAACCAGGGCCACGGCAACGGCCCCCAGCAGGATGCCGCCGCCCAGGGCGATCAGGAAGTGACGGAGTTCCCTTTCCAGCCAGTTCGGACGGATATGCTCGAAGCTGGCGATCAGCCCACCGATCGGTATGCAGGCGCCGGCGGCGATGGTCAGTACCAGAATTTGGATTGTCTCAGGCATGGCGGCCTCGAAAACAAAAGCGTAAGAATTCACTGCTGTCCCACAAACTCCCTCTCCCTCAGGGAGACGACTACAGGGATGTAGTCGGATGGCCGCGTCGGGAACATGCGGCCCAGGGTTGGGGTGAGGGGATAATAAGAGTTAACTTACTGATTATTAATATTCCCTCATCCTATCGTTCATGGTCCACATCCCTGTGGACCACCCTTCGGGTGCAAGGCATGCAAATCGGCTCTCCTGCCGATTTGTCTCCCG
>JAPHTA010000364.1 GCA_026196475.1 Sedimenticola sp. | reverse complement strand
GGGCAGATATCGACACAATGACCACAACCGTCACAACGAGTCATATATACAAAAGTTGGCATTGGAGGCTCCTTACTTTTGAAAGTGAATTAGTAGTGACGAGGAGGTTCGCGGCTGATACCGAGTCCCATGTCAGGCGGGTTTGTCCCCATGTATTCGGGAATATCAGGATACCGTTTCTGCACCGCAGGATCTGTCAGATCGTAATCCTCCGGAAGGTTTTCGCGCGAACCATCTGCCATGATGACCTTTTTCTGATAAGCCGCCGCAGGTTTGAAGAACATGTGCGCGAACTTTGACCAGTAGACACTGCCGAACAGCACCGTGGCGCTTGCGATGAACAGCACGAGGAACAGTGTATTCAGTGCGCCGGCGCCCATGGTGAACGACCAGAGCAGGGCAAAGGTCGACGTCGCGAGCAGGCCGACGATGAAGATGTCGCCGCGTCCGTTGAAGTTGTACCATTTCACGCCTTCAGAGAAGAGATCTACACGGATGGCGAACCAGAACCAGTAACCTCCAACAGCGAGGGACGCTGCGCCCAGGTGCCAGAGAATCGGCCAGACACCTGCATCGGCCTGGGTTGTGTAACCGAAAATCAATACCGCCGTACTGATGACAAAGAGAATGAAGCCCCACATCGTGAGCAGGTGAGAGGCGCGGCGACGGGGGTTACTGAACTCCGAAGAGGTCAGCACTTCATTCACGACAGTCTGCACCGCAAGCGATGACTTTTCACCACCGGACAGGGTGCGCTTGGCATTCTTCTCCGACTTTTTCGCATTTTCAAAAAAATACTGGGCGCTTTTCTTGTGCATCATGTCAAGGATGGTGCCAACAGCAACCAGTATGACCATCAGGATGACGTACCCCTGCATGATGGAAGGAGAAATGACTGCCGAAAGTTCGGCAAACGGATTGTTCGCGATCATGTGAATTAATCTCCTCAACCTATGTTTCTACACACAGGAGTGTGAATTGATTTGAACACCATTACCACAAGTTATGACTTTTGGGGTCATAAGTTTGACTAACCCGTAAGCCCGCCAGACCCGCTGACGGCAAAATATGTACAGTTTTGCAACACTTTCTGACCACATTCACGGTTGCGGTCAAAACGGTAATGGAGTCGGGCAGCCAGAAGATACCGTGGATGGTGCCTTCACGACAAGAGCCTTAACCCGATGGGAGGCATTCTCGTTCGTGTCAGCGACAGGCGCTGTTGCGACCGGGCGTGCGTCGGCAGTAGCGGAAGGAACATTCCGGTTTTCGGGTACATGGGTTCTGGTCCCTCTTCGGCATGCATTGGACCACCTGCTGCCTCCCAACCGGGCCGCGACCAGGTTACCTGATGCACCGATCAGGCATGCTGCGAGTGAGTCTCATTTTCTGCTTGAAGGATCAGGCGAATGCATGACCTGCCACAAGGGCAGGCCAGCATACTCCGGCGAGCCCCTCTCTGAATCAGGTCCACCCTGCCGCAAGAATCCCGATCAACCGGATTGCGCCAGTAAGCAGCCTGCAGAGTGCCAATAGATGCCATTAAGAATCAGTCCCACTCAATGGCCTCCGGCAGCTTGCTGGATATGTTATTGGAGCACCGGGAGATGGTGGCCACTCAGTAGTTGTTGCGCCGCAGGACCTGTTAATCGTAATGACTGCGTCAGAAACCGCACCCTCTCCAGGGGCACAAGCAGGGGCCGGAATTCTCATGGAAACTGGCCCTAAGGTAACGCGATCGATGGAGAAAATGTTGAATCGAACGGTCCAATTCATTTCAAGTCCAACGCGATAGGCGGGGCATAATGCTTCTTTTGGCAAACTGGAACCCATTTGTCATGATCAAACTCGAGAATGTCTCGCTCAGCTATCCGATGGAATCGACACCCCTGCAGGTGCTGGATGGGGTCGGACTGACCATTGAAGAGGGCGAGACGGTAGCTGTCCTGGGGCCTTCCGGCAGCGGCAAGACCAGTCTGCTGCTGCTTCTTTCCGGCCTGGAGTGGCCTGATGCCGGAACCATTTCCCTGGATGGCCAAACGCTTTCACAACTGAATCCGGATCAGCTGGCCGATTTTCGGCGCGACCATCTGGGTATTATTTTTCAATCTTTTCACCTGGTACCCAGTTTAACCGCCCTGGGTAATGTGGCCCTGCCCCTGGAAATAGCCGGCACAGCCGGTGCCCGCCAGGTGGCGCAACAGATGCTCGACAAAGTGGGGCTGACCGAACGGCAACACCATTACCCCGGACAGCTGTCCGGCGGCGAACAGCAACGGGTGGCCATCGCCCGCGCACTGGTGCATCGACCCAAACTGGTGCTGGCTGACGAGCCCACCGGAAACCTGGACATCAAAACCGGGGAAAAAGTCTCCCGCCTGCTATTTGAGCTCAACCAGCAAACCGGCTCGACGCTGGTCGTAGTCACCCACGATGAATCCGTGGCACGTCGCTGCCAGCGGGTGATCAGGCTTGTGGAGGGTCAGTTGGTCGAAACCGACTCAACGCGGGAGGCTACCGATGCCCTTTCAGCTTGAGCTGGCCTGGCAGGATTTACGGGCCAGCGGTCGCTCACTGTGGGTGTTTTGCGCCTGTCTCGCCCTCGGCGTCACCCTTATTGCCGCATCCGGAGGACTCTACCAGCTGGTCAACCAGGGCTTGTTGGCGGATACCCGTGCCCTGCTGGGAGGCGACCTGGAAGTGGACGCCAGCCAGCCACTGAGCTCGGAAACGCTCTCCTGGATGACACAAAACGGCGAAGTGTCACTGGTCACCGAAGTGGATACCATGCTGGGCACCCCTGCCGGCCAGTTCGCCCGGGTAGAGCTGCAAAGCATGGATGAGCACTACCCGTTGTACGGCGAATTGCGGCTGCAGCCTGATCGGCCCTTGCAGTCCCTGCTGGCAAAGCAGAACGGACAGTGGGGCGTGGCACTGGACCCGGTACTGGCAGAACGGCTGAAGCTCTCAGTGGGCGATACGGTCTTGATCGGCAACCTGGAGATGGTGGTACGCGCCAGGGTGCTCGCCCAACCCGACCGCAGCCTTAATGCCAACTGGCGCGGAACGCCAGTCCTGCTCTCGAACGATGCCCTTGAGGCCTCCGGGCTGATCCGGCCCGGCAGCCGCATTGAGTATGACTACCGGGTTAAAACCTCTCAGCCTGCCGAGCAATGGCGCGAGCAGTTCTATGCCCGGTTCCCGCAACTACCCTGGGAAGTACGCACCTTTGCCGACCGCAGTCGGCGTATTGCCGAGCGACTGGCACAAATCGCCTCCGGACTGCTGATTATCGGCTTCAGCACCCTGTTCATCGGCGGCCTGGGGGTTTTCAACAGTATTCAGGCCTATTTGCAGAATAAGCTCAAGACGATCGCCACCTTGCGGGCACTGGGTCTGCGTAATCGCTCCCTGGCAACCGTCTATCTATTGCAGGTGGCCATACTCAGTATCGGCTCCAGCCTGCTGGGCGCGGTGCTGGGCGCCCTGTTGGCGGTATCGGGTATTGCTACGGTAGCGGCCGAAGTTCCCCTGCAATCTTCTCTGACAGCAATCACCATACCCCTGTTCAGCGCGATTTTGTTTGGCATGCTCACCGCATTCTGCTTCGCCCTGCCCGTTATCGGGCGGGCGGTGCATGTCTCTCCTGCTGCCCTGTTTCGCGGAGATGTGGGCATGCGGCAGAAACCACCACGACAATGGTGGTTGCTGAGCCTGGGTTGCGGTGGCCTGCTTGCGTTCCTGGTTTTGCTTCGCATGCCTGACATCAGGTTTGGCCTGGGTTTTATGGCCACGGTAGCCGGGCTGATACTGTTGCTGGATATCATCGTAAGATTGATCCGCAAACTGGCCCGCATGCTGGATGATCATCCGGTGCTGAACCGGCACTTTGCGCTGCGCCTCGCGCTGGCCAATCTGCACCGGCCCGGCTCTTCCTTGCGCACCTCGCTACTGTCACTGGGATCTGCCCTCACCTTGCTGGTGGCCTGTACGCTTATTGTCAGCGCCTTGATGCGCACCCTCGGCACCACGCTGCCAGAGGAGTCGCCAGCCCTTGTGCTGTATGACGTTTTTACCGACCAACGCGATGATGTCAGCAGTGCCATTCGTGCCGCTGACAGTTTTCAGCGACTTGACCTGGCGCCACTGGTGAGAGGTCGAATCGAAACTATCAATGACGTTCCGCTCAGCGAAAAAGCAGACCTGACTCCGCAGCAGCGCCAGGAGGCGGCGCGGGATGAACACAAGTTCAGCTACCCGGCCAACAATATTGATGGCGTTAATGTGATTGACGGGAAGTGGTGGAATGATTCAATCCGGGGTGAAAACGACTTGCCCCAAGTCGCCTTCGAGGACCATGAAGCGGAGCAGGTCGGCCTGCAGGTTGGCGACAGAATCCGCTTTGCCATTGCAGGACGCCAGCTGGATGCTCAGGTGGCTGCCATCTACAGCCAAAAAGGGGTGCAAACCCGGTTCTGGTTCGAAGCGATTTTTTCCGATGGTGCACTGGACAGCTTTATACACCGCTACGTGGGTGCAGCCTACATGGACGCAGCTGATGCCATTCGCAGCCAGACCCGTGTTGCGACCGTAGCGCCCAATGTCATCACCGTGCGCACTGCAGAAATGGTGGACACGGCGCAACAGATTCTGGGTAAGGCCAGCGGCGGACTGGCGGTGGTCGCCGCGGTCAGTCTGCTGGCCAGTTTTCTGGTGCTGGTCAGCGTAATGGCGGCAGGACGCAGCCGCCAGGTTTATACCGCCACGCTGTTGCTGGCCATGGGAACACGCTTGAGTGTCATCCGGCGAAGCCTGTATCTGGAATACCTGGTGCTGGCGATCATTACCACCCTGTTTGCGGTACTGCTGGGCAGCGCGATCGCCTACCCGCTGCTCAACCTGCGGATGAAGATTCCTGCAGAAGGCGTTTTCTGGCTGGGCTCGGCGGTCGCAACAGTGATCAGTATCGGCGCACTCAGCCTGGGTGCCCGGTACCTGCTTCGCAGGTTGCAGCTCAAACCGGCCCTGTTATTGCGCTCGGAATAATGGACAAAGGCGTATCTGAATCCGAGCCCTGAATCCAAGCCAGACTTGAAAGTTGAACCTTCAATCTTTATAATTAGCGGCTAATTAACAGAAAAGTAGATGTATTTATCCTATGAAAAGATCCAGGCCCTGATAGGCAACGCCTGACAATTCGAACCTCGCAAAATGCAGCGTACCGGCCTTTGCCCGGCAAGACGCGATCAGCCCATCAAGCCCAGCATTCTCTGGCGCTTGAATCTATCAGTAATTATTCAGCCTTAATTTCCAGGTGATACATACCGGGCGGGATATCTGAGATTGATACCCTCGGATCACCTCTGCGTTGATCCCCCCTCTACCGTAAGCTTCGGCCCTCTGCGCGCCTATTTGCTTATTTCTTATAACTGATTTATTGGACACACATATATTTATGACTTACTTTTTAGACAACATTGAATTGCGCCCTCCAACCTCGAGAGATGGTGATGCCGTCAATCGCTTGATTGCGAAGTGTCCGCCGCTGGATACGAACTCCGTCTACTGCAACCTTCTTCAGTGCAGCCATTTTTCGGATACCTCCGTGGGCGCATTCCAGAATGGCGAACTCATCGGGTTTATCTCCGGCTATCGGATTCCTGATCGTCCGAAAACTCTGTTTGTGTGGCAAGTGGCCGTTTCGGACAAAGGCCGAGGCAAGGGGCTGGCCGGCCATATGCTGGAGCACATCTTTGATCGCCCAGAATGCGAAGACATCCAGTATCTGGAGACCACTATTACCCGCGCCAATGAAGCCTCCTGGGCCTTGTTTAAAGGTCTGACGCGCAAGCTTGGCCTCGAACTCAGTAAAGCCGTGATGTTCGACCATCACCAGCATTTTAGAGGCAAACATTCATCCGAATATCTCGTGCGCATTGGGCCGCTGGATGAAGCCAGCAATGACACCTCGGAAATCACTAAAGAACAATTTAAACGAGAAGCAATCATGAAGATCTTTGAAGAAATTGAATCAGAAGTGCAGAGTTATGCACGCTCTTTTCCGCGCGTTTTTCATAAAGCAAGCGGGGAACACCTCTACGATGAAGAGGGCAATGAGTACCTGGATTTTCTGGCGGGAGCGGGCACGCTCAACTACGGGCACAATCATCCCGTATTCAAAAGCGCTTTGCTGGAATATATCAACGAAGACGGCATTACCCATGGCCTGGACATGCACACCCGCGCCAAAGGCCAGTTTCTGGATACTTTCAACGAGAAAATCCTTAAACCGCGTGGTTATGACTATGTAATGCAGTTTACCGGTCCAACTGGCACCAACGCGGTTGAGGCGGCAATCAAACTCGCCCGGAATGTAACCGGGCGTGAGAATATCATCGCGTTTACCAACGGATTCCATGGCGTCAGCCTGGGGTCATTGGCGGCAACCGGTAATTCACACCACCGTAATGCAGCAGGTACTACGCTGCCAGGCACAACCCGCATTCCATATGATGGCTATATGGGCAATGAAGTCGACACCACTGCATATCTCGACAAGCTGTTATCTGATTCAAGCAGCGGTGTAGACCAACCCGCCGCCGTGATTGTTGAGACAGTTCAGGGCGAAGGCGGCATTAACGTGGCAAGCGATGAGTGGTTACGCAATTTGGAGGCGGTTTGCCGCGCACATGACGTATTGCTGATTGTAGATGATATCCAGGCGGGTTGCGGCCGAACCGGTACCTATTTCAGTTTTGAGAGCTCAGGCATTCAGCCGGACATGGTAACGATGTCAAAATCACTGAGCGGCTACGGCACACCATTTGCCGTGGTGCTGTTCCGCCCGGAGCTCGACCAATGGAAGCCAGGCGAGCATAACGGCACTTTCCGCGGGAATAACATGGCATTCGTTACCGCCAAAGCGGCGATTGATGAGTTCTGGTCTGATGATAAGTTTTCAAAGGAGATTCAGCGTAAAGGGGATTACGCCGCCCGACGCCTCGATAAGATCGTTGAGCGTTATGGCGAAGGTCGCCTCACCGCAAAAGGGCGCGGCATGTTTCTTGGAATCAATTGTGTGAATGGCGATATTGCCGGAAAAATCACGCACAAAGCATTCCAGAACGGCTTGATCATTGAAACCAGCGGTGCAGATGACCAGGTGGTTAAGCTGTTGTGTCCGCTAAATATCAGCGATGAGAACCTGGCCAAGGGCATCGATATTCTCGAAAATGCCGTGCGTGAAGTATGCGCCGGGGAAGATGAATTGCCAGAGGATTCTTGCTATTTCGATGATGTTCAGGTGAATACGGCTTAGAAAAAGGGGAACGAAACAATGATCGTAAGAAAACTACAGGAATGCGAACAATCGGCTCGATTCATAAAGGATCCGAAAGGTGATTGGGATAGCACCCGCATGCTGCTGAAAGAAGATGGCATGGGTTTTTCCTTCCATATCACCACAATTTATAGTGGGGCTGATTTTATGCTGCACTATCAGAATCACCTGGAGTCGGTGTATTGCATCAGCGGGCGCGGTGAGGTGGAAACACTGAATGACGGGGTAAAATACCCGATCACCCCCGGTACGATCTATATACTGGATCAACACGATCGCCATCAACTACGCGCCTTTGAAGAAATGAAAATGGCCTGTGTGTTTAACCCGCCCCTGAATGGCACCGAAGTACATAACGCAGAAGGAGCCTATGAGCTGAATGCAGAACCGATTTGCGAATAAATACGGGTCAATTGAGCTTACAAAGAAAATGAATAACCACAGTGTAGAGAAAATCGGCGGCACTTCAATGAGTGATTATGCTGCCGTTCGAGACAACATCATCTTTAGGCCTTCTCAGGCAGATACACTTTATCGGCGGATCTTCGTGGTCTCGGCCTATAGCGGCATTACTGACCGCCTGCTGGAGCACAAGAAAAGCGGTCACCCTGGTGTATTCGCTTTGTTTGCCTCCAGTAATGATGACGAAAGCTGGTTGAAAGCGTTGAATGAAACCCGGCAGCGGATGTTCGACATCAATGCATCTTTATTCGATGACGAGGATTCGCTCAAGGCGGCAAACAAATTCGTACAGGAAAGAATTGATGAGGCTGATCGGTGCCTGGACAACCTTAAAATCCTGTGTCGGCATGGCCATTTCGAGTTGGCCAGCCAGCTCGACACGGTTCGCGAAATGCTAGCCAGCCTGGGAGAATCACACAGCGCCTGGAATACTGCCAAGTTGCTGCAACGAGAAGGTGTCAATGCAGTTTTTATTGATCTCAGTGGATGGAATTCACCTAAACACCTGCCACTGGATGATCTCATCACCCAGGCGTTTAAAGATATTGACCTGGAAAAAGTACTGCCGATCGTTACAGGCTACGCGCACAGCGATAATGGTCTGATGACCACCTTCGACCGCGGTTACAGCGAAATGACCTTCAGCCGCATTGCCGTTCTAACCAAGGCGCAGGAAGCGGTGATACACAAGGAATTTCACTTAAGCAGCGCAGATCCGAATCTCGTTGGTGAATTCAATTCCGTACCTATTGGTCGAACTAACTATGATGTTGCGGATCAACTGGCGAATCTTGGTATGGAAGCGATCCACCCCAAAGCGGCGCG
This sequence comes from Sedimenticola sp., assembly GCA_026196475.1. Lineage (GTDB taxonomy): Bacteria > Pseudomonadota > Gammaproteobacteria > Chromatiales > Chromatiaceae > Sedimenticola. The sequence goes on along the minus strand of JAPHTA010000364.1, from coordinate 2,206 downwards.
CGGGTTGCGTCAGAACAGTATTCCCCTGCGCGTGAAAAATACCTTTGAACCGGAGCACAGCGGCACGCTCATAACAGGTGATTACATCAGTGAGCAGCCCTGTATCGAGATCATCGCGGGCAGTAAAAATATCTATGCGCTGACACTATTTGATCAGGAAATGAGCGGTGAGATTGATTTATATGACCGTGAGATTCTCAAAACCATTCGGCGTTTTCGGGGCTGCATCGTCTCGAAGGATATCAACGCGAACACCATCACGCACTATCTGAGAACCAATCTGAAAACGATCAAGCGAATCCGTGCAGAACTCGAAAAAATCTTTCCTGGAGCAAGCATGGATCAGCAAGAGGTCGCGATTGTTTCAGCGATAGGCAGTGATATGCAGATCGCAGGTTTACTCGCGCAAGCGGTTGGCGCTCTGGCGGATGCCGGGATCAATATTATTGCCATGCACCAGACGATTCGGCAGATCGACATGCAGTTTGTCATTGATGAGACCAATTACGACGATGCAGTGAGATACTTGCACGCGCACCTGGTTGAAGTGCATGATCATGGAAGGGCGATTAAATTGGCGAACTGATCGTTCATAAACGCCCGTACAAGCGGATCTGTTGACCGTGTCTCAGAGGTCAAATGTTACGCTCACACCGCCACGGCAGGGAATCTTTTTTTGCGGATGGCGGGATTACTGCCGGGGGTGGATGGAAGAAGGCGGTTTTTCGGCATATCCGGCTTCATGGCGGTCGGATTCCGAGAGACTGAACGGTTGCTGGACTTGCGTGAAACGGGCGCTTATTCTTCCTGTATCTCCTGGCGGCGGCAATTACTTTGGCTGCTATCCAGTTGAGGTAGTGGGAACCGACATGGTCTCAATGGGAATCGCATATGAGAGCTCTCTTAAAAGCAGTTGTAAAAAGTTGTCTTTATTTGTCGGCCTTTCTGCCGATGGGTGTAGCTCTGAGTCAAACTTCTTCAAATATACCGGTTCCCGTAACGGCTTCAGACACGGTTGTGGGTCGTGTATTGGAAGCACCTGTCAATACCCGGCCGCTTTCCGGGAAGTTCTGGTGGGACGAAGAGTGGTACGAGCGCGGAGTACTCCCGGCTCCCACCAATTTCCAAGTCATCGAGAAAGAAATCTCCTACCTCAATCCAGCCGACGAAACCGAGATCCCGGCAATTCTGTATCGTCCCAAAAAGCCGGGAAGCTATCCCGGCGTTTTGTTTCTCCACGGCCGACGCGGTCTGGATGAACTCGTACAACGCCTGCCACGACGTATGGCCGCAAGGGGTTTCGTTGTTCTCGCCCCTGATGTCTACAATGCCAGATTCATCGATAAGCTGCCCATCGAACATATGGAGATCACCGAGAGCGATACCGACGCCGGCGTCGATTACCTACTGCAACTTCCAGACGTATCGACCTCAAAAATCTGTCTCTACTCCCATACCCGTGGTGGATACTACGCGCTACGCGTAGCGGTGCAATTCAGGAGACAGGAAAAGGAATTGGCCTGTTATGTCTCTTTCTATCCACATCTGCAGAATCCCAACGCCGAAGAGCCCATGCAGGTCTACCGCTATGCTGTCGACGCCGATAGCTTGTCGATTCCGGCCAGGATATTTGTCGGAGAGTACGAGCAGTACCAGCGTCTCCGATCCATCGAAACGGCCGTCCAATCCATGAAGAAATCTGGTAAGGATGTAAAGCTGATTATCTACCCGGGGGTCGGTAGGGGTTTCGATTTCCGACCGGTGAGCGTCCGAACGTTTGCCGACGATCTTGCCACCAAGGATGCGACGTTACGCGCAGCGGCTTTCATGCGAGAACAGCTAAAGCCCTGGAAGAAAGATCGTTAACGTCCGCTGTGAACCTGCACACATGAACCGATGTTATAAACGGTAAATCGCCCTTTCTGAAATAAACTATCACTCGAGTATGGATGGTTTCTCATTACTTGGAATGCGAGTCGTGTAGATGCTATCACGATAGGGGGTGGAGTGACCTCTCAGGTTAGCGAGGCGGTTTTAGGGATGGTTTTAAAACGGCTTTCCCTCACTGCTGTCCCATTAAGAAACACTTTGGTTGTTTATAACTTACTGATTAAATTTGAAAATATAGTTCACAGTCAGGCAATGTGACATAGAAAATCAGTGAGTGCGTCCCTTCTACCGTCAAGCGGCACCGAGGTCCCTTCGG
>JAPHTA010000032.1 GCA_026196475.1 Sedimenticola sp. | reverse complement strand
TTCCGCCACCTCGGCGTCGTAGCCCTCGATCGCATCCCACTTGAAGTCGACCCCGGGTGAGACCACGCAGGCGTCGAACGGCAGCTTCTCACCACCGTCGGTCACCACTCTCTTCTGCTCATGGTCTATGGCCGCAACCCGGTCGGAGATGATCTTTACCCCGTGATCCCTCAGTCCCTCGTAATCGAAGGTGATGGAGTCGATGCTGCGGTCGCCGCTCAACACCTCGTTGCTCATGAAACAGGAGGTGTAGGCGGCCTTGGGCTCGATCAGGGTAACCTGGATCCGTGGATCGAGCTTGCGCAGGTACTTGGCTGCGGTACAGCCGCCGACGCCGCCGCCGACCACCACCACTTTCGGGCCTGCTGCCAGCAACAGGCCCGGAAACCCCAGTACACCGGTGGTCAGGGTGGCGGCGGAGGCCAGGCGGATAAACTCTCTGCGGTTGTAATTACTCATGGTCTGAATTCCTTGGGGCCGGGATTACTGTTGGCTGCCGTAGTAGTGGATCAGGGCCGTGCGGGCCGCCTCGCCATGCTCTTTCAGTACTGCCTCCACCTTGCGTTTCATCTTGCGCGGATAGGGACGCCGGCCCTCGATGTAGTCATCCAGAGAGAATTCGAGGTACGGCATCCACTGACCGGCCAGTATGCCGGAGTCGGGTTCACGTCCGCCTTCCGAGTGGCACTTGTTGCAGTACTCCTGGTGCAGCGCCTTGCCCTGCTCGGCCAGCACCGGGTCATTCTGCTGCGGCCTGCGCTGCAGCGGCTGCCTGGCAAAGAAGCGCGACATGCCCTGGATCTGCTCTTCGGAATAGCCCTTGGCGATGCGGTTCATGATGGTGGAGTTGCGCCGATCCGCCTGGTAGGCCTTCATGGCATCGACAAATACTTCAGGATCCATGCCGGCGATGGATGGACTCGAGGGGCCGACACTGGAGCCGTCGGTGCCGTGGCAGCCGGCACAGGTAAAGGCCAGTGCCTGCGCCGAAGGGCCTTCTGCCGTTGCCGTGAACGGTAGCAGTGCCATAATGGCCAGCAGGAGTTTGTGTGCAGCTTGGTTCATCGTGTTCTTTCTCCTCTTGCGGGTCATGGCTTTCAGTTCGGCGTGGTCGCCAGTCCGATCAGCACCAGGGTGAGCAGGGCCAGGCCGGCCATGATCAAAACGCTGGTGATAAAGGAGGCGGCCAGATCGGCGCGCCGTGACGGGCGCCGGACCAGGTAGTTGTTGATCTCACCACTGGCGGTGAGCCGTTCGTACTCTTCACGGTGGTCGTGCCTGAACTCCTCGAACGGAATCGCACCGGTGAAGATGGTGGTACTCATCGGGAATCGCTCGGGCCGGAAGTGCACGTTGAAGAAGTGCACCGAGTTGAGGAAGATGGCCGCCAGCAGCGCCTCCTCGGCATGCACCAGGGTGGCGATGTTGAACATCCAGCCGGGGAGAAACAGGGCCGTTTTTTCCGGCATGAAGAGCAGGATACCGGAGGTACCGATCACCGCGGCACCCCAGAACGGTGCCCAGTAGTCGAACTTCTGCCAATAGGTCCAGTGGGAGAACTGGGGACGCTCGCCGCGCCCCAGGAACCACTTGAACATGTCACGCAGATCCCGCAGATCTTTCCAGTTGGGCAGCATGGAGGTGCTGCCGAACCACTCGAAGCTGTCCCGCTTGCGCCAGATGTTGCCGGTGGCGATCAGCAGGTGAGCAACGAAGATGCCCAGCCAGATCACCGCCGCGGTGCGGTGGACAATACCCTCCATCTCCACGCCGCCGAGGAACACCACCACCGCCTTGGCCCAGTCGGTGTGCGAGAACAGCAGGGTGGTTCCGGTCAGGATCAGGGTCATGGTGGAGACGGCGAACAGGCCGTGGATCCAGCGCCAGACCACCGGGAAGCGGCGGAAGTAGACGATATCGGGCTTGTCCAGGTCCTCGATGAAGCCCTTGCCCTGGATGCGGTCCATCACCTCGCGATAGAGCCACAGCATGACATGGATCCAGAAGAAGCCCATCACCCCGAAGATCAGGATCTGCATGAAACGCTTGGCAATCCAGAGAGTGGGGTAATCCTCCTGGTTGTCGGCGTCACCGTGGGGCCAGAAGCTGAGGAAGTTCTCGTTCGCCTCGCTGTGGCAGGTGCGGCAGTTCTCCAGCCGGTTATTGACATGGATCTCCGAGGTGGGATCGTCGGCCCCCTTCACCTCGTGGCTGCCGTGGCAGTCGTGGCACTTGGCGGTGTTGGTGTAGCCCAGGCGATGCACCTGGCCGTGGTAGGAGTTGAAGTAGGTGCGCTGGGCATCCTTGTGGCAGTCACCGCAGTTCCTGGTGATCGCCAGCTTCGCCTTGTCACTCTCCGGTGAGGCGATATCGTGGGTGGTGTGGCAGTCGGAACAGACCGCGGATTCGCTATCGCCCCGTTCCAGCACCGCCTTGCCGTGATCCGAGGTGCGATAGGCCGCCAGCTCCTTCTCGTGACAGCCGCCGCATACCTCCGGATTCTTCAGTCGTTTCTCCGCTCGCTGGATACTGCCCAGTTCCCCCACGTCGTGAGCCTCGTGGCAGTCGTAGCAGGTGGCGTTGGTACGGGACTGGTCCAGCTTGTTGGGTTGGGCGTGAACCGACTGCATGAAGCTGTCGATCTGCTCATTCACCACCTTCAGCCTTTCATGCCTGCCGTCGGGGTCGTCCTTGAACTGCTCCCAGGTCTCCCGGTGACACTCCACGCAGCCGACTACCACCGCGGGTGCCTTGCGGTGCGGGACCCGATCGATGGTGACGTGACAGCTGGTACAACTCTGTTCGCTATGCACGCTGGCCTCGATCTGATCCTGGTGCACGAAGATTTTCACCGGCGTGCCGTCGTCCCGCACATCGCTCTGCCGCTGCTCGTCGCCGTGACAGGTCAGGCAGCGTTCGTTGGGGATGATGCGCTTGCCCGTTTCGGGGTCGAATCCCTGGGGAATTTCCTCCCCCAGCAAAATGGGCGCCGGATTGACGGCCGCTGACAGTGGTGTGGCAAACAGGACAAACAGTGCGACAAAGAGGAGCCCGGTCCGATGGTTGAGACTGATTTTCGACATAAAGTGATCCTTCCCGGTTGATAGGCGCAACCGTGACAGCGAGATAAAAAGCTATTCAACATTCAGGACCACAACAAACTGCGTGCGGGAACGTTTCTAGCACAACACCAGGGACCGGGGGTTATGTTTGTTTTTTAAACTGCCTGGGCACTCGCCGTTTCGTGACTCCGTGGAATGTCGGAGTGACGGTTGCCTTCAGACATGAGATCCCGGTCACTGATCTCCCGAGCGCAAGAAGTATCAAGATGGGTGGGGTTATTGAATGATAATTCGCAATCGCCTGCCCGGGTTGTTTTGATGGGGGTATAGAGGGTCTCTTCTGACAGTCCGTCAGACCCCTGCCTTAACGGCCGTTGATGGCCGGAGGTCGCCTGATAAGGGGGTGTGCCGCAGCCTGTTCAGGGTCGGGTCGGGGCAAGGGTAGTGGACAGGGGAAGCTTTACAGCGGACGGGAGGGCTCCACCTCGTCCTCGTCCGGTTCCGTGTGGCCGGTGGCATTGAGTCGCAGGAAGCTGACCAGGGTGAGCAGGCCCATCAGGGCGATGGAGAGCGCCATCGAGAGTGGTGAGCCGTCATGGTAGTGGCCCACCAGCACACCCACCAGGGCGGCAAACGACATCTGGATGAATCCGAGTAGCGCCGATGAAGTGCCCGCCATCTGCGGGAAGGGAGCCAGGGCGCCGGCCATCGACTGGGGCATGACAATGCCGACTCCCACCATGTAGATCATCTGCGGTAGCACGATGGCAGCGATGTGGTGGACGCCGAGCAAGGCCGGGACTGCCATCAGCAAGCCACCGACCGCGGCGACCAGGGAGCCGTAGCCGACCAGCCGGTTGATACCGATGCGTCTGGCCAGGCGCCCCGCGATAATCGTTCCGGCCATGAAACCGGCCACCACCAGGGCGAAAAAGAGTCCGAACTGCTCCTCCCTGAAACCGAGAAAATCGATAATGACGAACGAGGAGCCGGAGAGGAATGAGAACAGACCGGCGAACACGAAGCTGCAGGCCAGCGTGTACCAGCGCCAGGTCGGGTGTTTAAGCAGCGTGGCGTAATTGCGTACCAGGCTGGATACGCTCATGACGTGGTGGCTGCCAGGCGGGGCGGTTTCCGGAATGCGCAGGCCGAGCAGCAGCACCCCGACAATGCCGTAGGCCGCCAGAAACAGGAAGATCGACTGCCAGCCGAACCATACCGTCATGTAGCCGCCGAGGATGGGGGCGGCGGCCGGTGCCACCGCCATCGCCGTCCCGATGTAGGAGAGCAGGCGGGCGGACTCCCGGGGTCCATGGATATCCCGAACCATGGCCCGTCCCAGGACCGGGCCGGCACTGCCGCCGATCGCCTGCAGCAGGCGCAGGCTGGAGAGGGCGGTGATCGAGTCGACAAAGACGATCGCCAGGCTGCTGAAGAGAAACAGCAGCAGTCCCGCCATCAGCACCGGTTTCCTGCCGAAGCGGTCCGACAGGGGGCCATAGATCAGTTGTGCCAGGGCAAACCCGATCAGGAAGATGCTCAGGGTGTGCTGGACCTGGTTGATATCGGCACTGAAGTACCGCATCAGCTCCGGGAATGCCGGCAGGTACATGTCGGTTGAGAGCGGCCCGATCGCCACCAGGGAGGCGATAATCGCAGTCGCGAGGAGAGACTTGGTTGAGACCATGGGGCATTCTTGTCCGGTTCCCGGAAAATAGCAATGGTTTCACATGTAACAAATAATGTGAATTTGTGCGTGGTCACTGCTGTCCCACAAATTCCCTCTCCCTCAGGGAGACGACTACAGGGATGTAGTCGGTTGGCCGCGTCGGGAACATGCGGCCCAGGGTTGGGGTGAGGGGAGAATATGAGCTAACTCACTGATTGTTAATATCCCGTCATCCTGTCGTTCATGGTCCACATCCCTGTGGACCACCCTTCGGGTGCCAGGGCATGCAAATCGGCTCTCCTGCCGATTTGTCTCCCGAAGGGACCTCGGTGCCGC
>JAPHTA010000165.1 GCA_026196475.1 Sedimenticola sp. | reverse complement strand
TGACTCTAAATGAGCGACTGCCAACGCAGCTGGGCGGAAAAATGACGCCAGCCCTTCGGGTTGCGGCTAAAAAAGCGCCACTCTGTGTTGCGCCGCGCTACTTTGGAGCCACCAAAGCACGCTTGGCGCGCCTTGATTGGCACATTTTTAGCCGCAACGCCGGCAATCAAATTAGTGTTAACAGGCCCTAGTTGCAAACAGCTAGCGCGGCGCTTAATCGGACAGCAGTGGCTCAATAAAATATTTGCGTTTATTCGCGTCCATTCGCGGCTGATATCTGATTGGCTACAACCGGCCGGCCTGGGCTACAAAGCATCATTTGTAATACGAATTAATTTTTCGTAATATTTCGTAACACTCCGGAATCCGCAGTACCCGGCACCTCTGACATTGGCGAAGTCCCGTAATGCGAAGACACACCATTCACTGCCTGAGCCTGTTGACCCTTGCCACCCTGCTGCCGGGCCTGGCGACAGCCCACTTCCAGACCCTGATCCCCTCCCAGCCCATCGTCAACCCGGAGAGCAACCGGCAGATCGAGCTGGACCTGCGCTTCACCCACCCGATGCAGGGCGGACCGGCGATGCAGATGGGGCAGCCCGAGCGGTTCGGGGTGCTGGGCCCGGAGGGGGACCAGGACCTGCTCACCACCCTGAACCCCTACCGCATTGAAAACGCCCGCGCCTTCCAGGCCCGCTACCGTTTTACCCGGCCGGGCGACCACATCTTCTACCTGCAGCCGGCCCGCTACTGGGAGCCGGCCGAGGGGGTGATGATCGAGCACTACACCAAGGTGGTCGTGGACGCCTTCGCCGGTGAGCCGGCCTGGGACCGGCTGGTGGGCTTCCCTGTGGAGATCGAGCCCCTGACCCGCCCCTACGGCCTGTGGCGCGGCAACCTGTTCCAGGGAGTGGTGAAACGGGACGGCCAGCCGGTGCCGTTCGCCGAGGTGGAGGTGGAGTGGCTGAATGACGGCAGTGTCACACCACCCGCCGACGCCTACGTCACCCAGGTGCTGCGGGCCGATGCCAACGGCACCTTCAGCTACGCCCTGCCCAAAGCCGGCTGGTGGGGATTCGCCGCCCTGCTGGAGGGCCCGCAACCGGTCACCAACCCGGGGGGTAAAAAGGTACCCCTGGAGCAGGGGGCGCTGATCTGGGTCCACGCCCTGGAGATGCCCTGAGCGGAGAAGCGGATGGCCCATATACCCGACGGGGTGCTCTCGGCACCCATCTTGACCACCGGCGCCCTGGTGACCGCCGGCCTACTGGTGGTCGCCATCCGCCGTCTCGACTACGAGCGAATTCCCCAGGCGGCGGTGCTCACCGCCGCCTTCTTCGTCGCCTCCCTGCTCTCGGTACCGGTGGGCCCCAGCAGCGTACACCTGCTCCTGAACGGCCTGATGGGACTGGTGCTGGGCTGGACCGCGGTCCCGGCGATCCTGGTGGCCCTGATCATGCAAAGCGTCTTCTTCGGCTACGGCGGGCTCCTGGTCCTTGGCGTCAACAGCATGAACATCGCCCTCCCCGCACTGGCCTGCGGCCTGATCTTCGGCGCCGCGTTGCGGCGCAATGGCGGTCGCCGCGCCCTGCTACTGGGCACCCTCAGCGGCGGTCTCGGCGTGATACTCAGCGGGCTCATGGTCAGCGCCAGCCTGGCCCTCAGCAGCAGCGACTACCTGCCTGCCGCCCAGGTGGTACTGGCCACCTACCTGCCGCTCACCGTGGCCGAGGCGGCAGTCACCGGTTTTACCCTGGCGTTCATCGTGAAGGTAGCGCCGGAACTGATCCTGGAGCCACGCTGAGATGGTCCGGCAACAGTGCCTGGTCGCCCTGCTCCTGCTGCTCGCCAGCAGCGTCGCCCAGGCCCACCTGCTGCGACTGTTCGCCTATGTCGAGGGAGGGCGGATCCACGGCTCGGTCTACTTCGCTGGCGGCGGCAACGCCGCCGGGGCCCGGGTGCGGATCAACAGCGACACGGGGACGGCGGTCGCCAACCTCATCACCGACCCGCAGGGCGAATTCAGTTACGCGGTCGAGGCCCCCGGCGAGTACCTGCTCACAGCAGACAGCGGTGATGGACACCAGGCCCGGTGGCGTATCCGCCGGGACGAGTTCACCGGCGCCACCGCTTTACCTGATCCCAACGCCAGCTTACCCGCTATCCGTGAGCCGGCAGTGCCGTCCCGGGATGCAGAGCTCTCCATCCTGGTGGAGCAGGCGGTGGCGCGGCAGATCGGCCCCCTGCGCCAGCAATTGCAGCGCCAGGCGGACCGTGCCCGCCTCAGCGATATCATCGGTGGCATCGGCTTCATTTTCGGTATCGCCGGCCTGCTGATGTGGTGGCGCGCCAGCAACCGGGACAAGCGCTGATGCTGCCACTGCCCACCCTCACACAGGAGCGGGAGAATCATTGGCTGGACCGTTTCGACCCCCGTCTGCGCCTCCTCTGCGCGCTGCTGTTCGCCCTGACCACTGTCTCCCTGCAGCAGATACCCCTGCTGCTGGGCTGCCTGCTGACAGGCCTGCTGCTGGCCTGGCAGTCGGGGCTGCGGGCAGGCCCACTGGCCCGGCGGCTGCTGCTACTGGAGAGCCTCATGCTGCTGCTCCTGCTGACCCTGCCGTTCACGGTGGCCGGAGAGACCTGGTTCAGCATCGGCCCCCTCAACGCCAGCGGGGAGGGCCTGCAGCGCGCCCTGCAGATCCTGCTGCGGGCAAACGCCATCGTACTGGTCCTGCTCAGCCTGGTCGGGACCCTGGAACCGGTGACCCTGGGACACGCCCTGGGGCAACTGGGCATGCCGCGCAAGCTGGTACACCTGTTTCTGCTCAGCGTGCGCTACATCGGGGTCCTGTTTCAGGAGTACCGGCGCCTGCGCATGGCGATGCGCGCCCGGGCCTTCGTCGCCGGCAGCAACCGCCACACCTGGCGCAGCTTCGGCTGGCTGCTGGGCATGCTCCTGGTACGCAGCCTGGAGCGCTCGCAGCGGGTACTCCGGGCCATGAAATGCCGCGGTTTCCATGACCGGCTCTACCTGTTGAGCGAAAACCGCTGGCATTCCCGGGACAGCCTGACCCTGCTGCTGGTGGCGCTTGGCTGCACCTATCTACTGATACTGGAGCGGACACTGTGAACAGCCCCCTTATCCAGCTGCAAGACCTCACCTTCGACCATCCCGGCCAGCCGGTCCTGAAGGGGGTCGACTTCGCCCTGCACCCCGGCGAGCGGGTCGCACTGCTGGGCGGGAATGGCGCCGGCAAGAGCACCCTGTTGCAGCTGATGGTGGGACTCTACCGTCCCGGCCGCGGGCGAATCAGCGCCTTCGGTCGGGAACGACAAAACGAAAACGACTTCCGGGAGGTACGGGCCCGGGCCGGGCTGCTGTTCCAGGATGCGGATGACCAGCTGTTCTGCCCCACGGTGCTGGAGGACGTCGTCTTCGGCCCGCTCAACCTGGGGCACAGCGAGGGAGAGGCAAGATCGATCGCCCTCCGGGTACTGGAAACCCTGGGCCTGAGCCGGCACGCCGGGCGGGTGACCCACAAGCTCTCCGGCGGCGAGAAGCGGATGGTGGCCCTGGCCACGGTTCTGGCGATGGAGCCGGAGGTGCTGCTGATGGACGAGCCGACCACCGGCCTGGACGAGCAGGCAGAGCAACGCCTGCTGGAGCACCTGGAGGCGCTGCCCCAGGCGATGCTGTTCGTCTCCCATGACCGGCGGCTGGTGGAGCGACTGGCGACCCGGGCCGTACTGCTGACCGACGGTGTCCTGGTGGAGGGGATCATGCACCGCCATCCCCATGTACACACCCACTCACATCTGCATGTGCATGCCGCCGGCCTGGATGCCGGACACGAGCACGACGAGCAGACGCCCCGGCACCGCCACAGCCACGAAGAGATCTGAACAACGCCAGGTTGACAGCAGGGCCGGCGGCTGGTGAGAATGAGCCGACCGTCCGTCAGCCGCGGGACATGAACGCCGGTCAGACCGGCGCCAGTCGCCGCGCGCGTTCCGGGAGAGGGAAACTCCAGCCTATCGTTGAGACTGAACCAACCTGTGCCCGCCGGTCGTTGGCTGGCTGAAGCGGTATTTACGACAACCGAATTCACAGGAGTCTCCGTGTTCCAGCGACCGACCCGCCGCTTGCCCACTCCGGGCCCTCTGCTGATACTTCTGCTGTGCTGTCTCCTGCCCCTGGTGTTATCGGCCGCAGAGCCGGGCACGACGGCGAACAACGGCAACCTGCCGACCATCGAGGCACTGCAGTCCAGGATCGGCAAGCTGGAGAGCGCCGGCAGCACGTCGGAGAGTGAAAGCAAGGAGCTGGAGAGCTATCGCCAGACCCTGGAGTACCTGCAGACGGCACAGGATGAGCAGGCCCGGGCACTCGCCTACAAGGAGACGGTGGACAGTGCCGACCAACAGCTGGGACAACTGCGCCGTGACCTGACAGAGCTGGGCAAGGCTGCCGACCCGGTGCTACCGGAAAAGCTTGGCATCGAGGAGCTGACCCAGCGTTACAACCAGGCCCTGCTCGACCGGCAGCTGGCGCAGAGCCGCCTGCAGGAGCTGGAGGAGCGCCAGGCCGGCGAACGCTTCCGCCCGGAACAGTCCGGCATCGAGCTGGCGGACAGCAAGCGACAGCTGGAGAGCCTGGACAACCGCCTCGGCACGGAACCGGGCAGCTCGTTGCCGTCGCACCAGAAGGAGCTGCTGCAGGCTCAGCGCAGCCTGCTCAAGAACCGGGTGTACCGGCTGGAGATGGAGCGTCTCAGCCACATCCACCGAATGGACCAGCTATCGCTGCAGATCAAGCTGGCCCAGACCCGTCTCAAGCAGCAGGAGCAGCTGGTCCAGCAGCTGCAGGAGCGTATTTCGACCCTGCAGAGCGAAGAGGTGGAGCAGGCCCAGCAGGAGACCCTGCGAGCGCAGGAGAAGGCCGCCGGGAAACACCCGCTGATCCAGCAATACGCGGATCGCAATGCCGCACTCAGCGATCGCCTGGCACAGCTGGTCGCCCAGACCGGGCGGACCCTGCGCGAGCTGGAGCAGACCGTCTCGCTCAAGGACAGGATCCGCCAGAACCAGGAGCAGGTGCAGCAGCAGATCATTATCGGCAGCCTGGACGAACGCCCGGGACGCCTGTTGCAGAAACAGCGCAGCGAGCTGCCGAAACCGGCGGAGATCCAGCGCCGGGTTGAAAAACTGCGATCCGCAATCGCCACCGCACGGCTGGAGTCGTTCCAGGTTGAATCCGATTGGCAGGCGCTGCAGGCGGAACTGGAACAGGAGCCGGCAAACGGACTGAAGCCGGAAGCCATGGATCCCCGGCAGTGGCAGGAGATCCGTGGCGAACTGATGCAACTTCTGGACAACCGGCTGCAGTTGATGGAGAAGCTGCGAACCGCTTACGGGCGCCTGGAGAAGGCCCTCTCCGATCTCAGTGCCCAGCAGCTGCAGCTTTACGACCGGGTGCAACAGTACGTGGAACTGCTGGATCGTCACCTGCTCTGGATACCCTCCACCGGACGGGTCGGCGGCGATACCCTGCAACACGCAACCGAAGGCCTGCGCTGGTTCTTTTCCGGTGAGAACTGGCGCCAGCTACCGCCGGCCATCGGCAACGGCTTTGCGGCCTACCCCTACCGGGTGGGCCTGGTGATCCTGCTCTTCACCCTGCTGGTAATGAACCGGCATCGCATGCGCCACGAACTGGACGAGATGGCACCGGCGGTGGGTAATGTCACCCGCGACAGCTTCCTCAACACGGTAAAGGCGTTTGCCATTACCCTGCTCCTGGCACTGCCCTGGCCGATGCTGCTCTCCGGCATCGGCTGGTGGCTGTCCAAGGGTTCCGACACACCCTTTATCGGCGCCGTCTCGGTCGGCCTGCAGCGGGTGGCCGCCCTGTTCCTGGTGATCCAGCTCCTGCGCTACCTGTTCATCCCGAACGGCCTGGCCGAGATACACTTCCGCTGGCACCGGGAGACCGGTCTCCTGATCCGGAAAAACCTGCACTGGCTGCTACCGGCCCTGACCCCGCTCGCCTTTACCGTCGGGGTATTCGAGTGGCTGGACGAGGAGGCCTTTGCCACTTCCCTGGGTCGCCTGTCGCTGATCCTGGCCCTGCTGTTCAGCGCACTGTTCTTCCACCGCATCCTCAATCCCTGGTCCGGAATCGGCGCACAGATAGAGGCGACACGGCGCCGCCGTTTGGGTCGCCTGGCCTACCCGGCCGCCCTGATCACATTTCTCGGTCTCACCCTGTTGAGTTTCGAGGGCTACTACTACAGTGCGCTTAACCTGGAGCGGATGCTGTTCGCCTCCCTGTTTGCCGCGATCCTGGTATTTCTGGTCTACCAGTTGATGGTGCGCTGGCTGCTGGTGGCGGAGCGCCGCCTGGCCCTGGCCCGTGCCCGGGCGAAGCGCCAGGCGGCACAGGAGGCAAGGGTGGCAAAGGAGGCTGCCGATGCCGCGGGCGAAGGCGTGCCGGAACTGGCCGAGTTCGAGGCCGTCAACCTGGCCACCATCAACGAGCAGACCCGTCGCCTTCTGCGTATCGGCGCCGGGCTGATCCTGGCTACCCTGCTCTACCTGATCTGGGAACCGCTGACCCCGGCCCTGAGCTGGCTCAACACGATCAGTCTCTGGCAATACCAGGGAAGTGCCGGCGAAATCAACAGCATCTCCCTGTGGGACGGCATCCTGGCGCTGGCGGTCCTGAGCCTGACCATGATCGCCGGGCGTAACCTGCCGGGGCTGCTTGAGATTGCACTGCTGCAGCCCCTCAACCTGGACCTCGGCAATCGCTACGCGGTCTCCACCATGAGCCGCTACACCATCTATGCCAGTGGCTCACTGCTGGTGCTGAACCTGCTGGGGCTGCAGTGGAGTGACGTGCAGTGGCTGGTGGCGGCAATGGGTGTCGGCCTCGGCTTCGGCCTCAAGGAGATCTTCGCCAACTTCTTCTCCGGCATCCTGATCCTGTTCGAGCGGCCGATCCGGATCGGCGACACGGTGACCATCGGTGATATCAGCGGCACCGTCTCCCGCATTCGCATCCGCGCCACCACCATCACCGACTGGGACAACAAGGAGCTGGTGGTGCCGAACAAGAACTTCATCACCGACCCACTGATCAACTGGACCCTGTCCGATCCGATCACCCGCATCGTGATCCGGGTCGGCATCGCCTACGGATCCGACACCGAAAAGGCACACCGCGTCATGACCGAGGTGGTGGAGAGCAACGATGACGTGCTGAAGGATCCCCCGCCCACCATCTTCTTCGTCGGTTTCGGTGACAGCTCGCTGAATTTCGACGTGCGGGTCTTTGTCAGCGACAACCTGAAGCGGATGCCCCTGCTGCATAGCCTGCATATGTCTTTGAACCGCGCCCTGGCGGAAGCCGGGATCGAGATCCCGTTCCCGCAGCGGGACCTGCACCTGCGCTCGGTGGACCCGAAGATCAACCTGCGCGGGGATGGAGAGTCATGAGCGATGAGACACTCGACCAGACCCTGCAGCGGGTGTTCGGCTTTGCGGCATTCCGCCCGCACCAGCGGCAGATCATCCAGCAGCTCTGCGAAGGTGAATCCGCCTTCGTCCTGATGCCGACCGGTGGCGGCAAGTCCCTCTGCTACCAGCTGCCGGCACTGCGGCGCGCCGGGGTCGGAATCGTAATCTCACCCTTGATTTCACTGATGAAAGACCAGGTGGACGCACTGAGGGCGAACGGAGTCCCGGCCGCCTACTACAACTCCTCCCTGCCCCCCGATGAAGCGCGCCAGGTGCTGTCGCAACTGCACAATGGAGAACTGGAGCTGCTATACATCGCCCCGGAGCGGCTGATGCGGGAGGATTTCATGGAGCGCCTGGAACAGGTCGGGATCGCCCTGATCGCCATCGATGAGGCGCACTGTGTATCACAGTGGGGACACGACTTCCGGCCCGAGTACGCCCAGCTGGGCATGCTGGCGGAACGGTTTCCGGATATTCCCCGGATCGCCCTCACCGCAACCGCCGATCCACAGACCCGCAAGGACATCCTGCGGGTGCTCAAGCTGGAGCGGGCGGCCTGTCACGTCACCGGCTTCGACCGTCCCAACATCCGCTACTCGGTGCTGGAGAAACACAACCCGTTCAGCCAACTGACGCGCTTCCTCAGCCACCACGATGGCGAGTCGGGCATCATCTACGCCCTCAGTCGCAAGCGGGTCGAGCGGCTGACCGCCCAGTTGCACGAAAAGGGCTATCGGGTTGCCGCCTACCACGCCGGGCTGTCCGCGGAGCAGCGGCACTGGGTACAGGAGCAGTTCCTGCGTGACGAGATCGAGATCGTGGTCGCCACCGTCGCCTTCGGCATGGGCATCGACAAGCCGGACGTGCGCTTCGTGGTGCACTACGACCTGCCGAAGAACATCGAGAGCTACTACCAGGAGACCGGCCGCGCCGGGCGCGACGGCCTGCCGGCAGAGGCACTGCTGCTGTTTGGCACCCAGGACATGGTACTGGTACGGCAGCTGGTGGAGAACGGTGACAACCCGGAGCGGGTGCGCATCGAACTGCACAAGCTGAACACCATGATCGCCCTGGCCGAGAGCGTCACCTGCCGCCGCCAGGTCCTGCTCAACTATTTTGGCGAGCAGATAGAAGGCGGCTGCGGCAACTGCGATCTCTGTCTGGACCCACCGGAAACTTTCGATGCCACGGAGGACGCACGCAAGGCCCTCTCCTGCGTCTACCGGGTGGGCCAGGGGTTCGGCATGCGCCACGTGATCGACGTGCTGCGGGGCGCCGACAACGAACGTATCCGCCGCTTCGGACACGACCGCCTCAGCACCTACGGTATCGGCAGTGACAGGAACGACATCGAGTGGTCGAGCCTGATCCGGCAACTGATCCACCACGGCTACCTGTTGCAGGATATCGAGCGTTACTCGGTACTGCGTCTGACCGAGGCGGCGCGACCTGTACTGCGAGGCGAGAAGAGCCTGCAGTTCGCTTTGCCGCGTACCCGTGAAAAGTCGAAGCGCAAGACGCCAAAAGGGGCTGGCGAGATCGGCGCCTACGACGAGGCACTGTTTGAACGCCTGCGCACTCTGCGCAAGTCCCTGGCGGACGAGGCGGGCGTTCCACCCTACGTGGTGTTCGGCGACAAGTCGCTGATGCTGATGGCGCGGGACAAACCGACCGAGTCGGAACAGTTCCTGCAGATCAGTGGTGTGGGGCAGGCCAAGCTGGAGCGCTATGGTGACGATTTCATGAACACCATCGCCGAGCACCGGGTGATGGCCGAAAACAGCGCATCACAGTAACCTTCGCCCGGCCATCGCCAACCCCCTCCGGGAAGCCGCTTCTTAATTCGCCTTGCAGCCACGGCTACAGTGTGGATTTAGCCGGCGGATGCCGCTAACCTAGGGCGGCATCGGCGCCCGCTTCCGGAAAACATGCCCCCGGCCATCGTCATAATTGAGCATTCGATTTAATGAAGAAAGAAGTTAAGACAAGCATCGATGGACTCGAACCCGGCATGTTCGTTTCACGCCTGGATCGCCCCTGGGTCAAGACGCCGTTCCCCCTGCAGGGGGTTCTCATCAAGTCCGAGGAAGATATCGACAGACTCAGAAAGTACTGCAGCTACGTCTACGTGGATGTTGAGCAGGGCAGCTCTCCTGCTGCCCGCTACTGGATCCTGTCTGATTCACCGGTACGCACCACGCTGTTCGGCGAAGAGCCCGATCCCGCTTTCGAGGAGGCACGACGGCGGGCGCGGGAAGAGTACAGCTCCTTGCGTAAAACCACCTACCGCACTGTGGAGACACTAAGCATCGAAACGGAGACCGCTCGCAAGGTCTCTGGGACCGTTACACGGGGCTACAAGGAGCTGGTCCATGACCTGGAGCGTGGCCGCAAGATCAACCTTGGGGTGGTCAAGGCCGGTATTGCCGACATGGTGGAGAGCATCAACCGCAATCCGGCGGCAATGATGTGGATCGTGCAGATGAAGAAGCTGGACGAGTACACCTACTCCCGGGCCCTCGGCACCTCGGTCTGGTGCGCCACCTTCGGCCGTCACCTGGGCCTGGAGGTAGCCAGCATCAACCAGCTGGCCCTGGGCGGCCTCCTGCTGGACCTGGGCAAGAGCCGCCTGCCCGAGGAGCTGCTGAACAAGATCGGGGACCTCACCCCGGAGGAGTTGCTGAAGGTCCACCAGCACGTTGACCAGAGCGTGCGCATCCTGGCCTCTGACAATGAGCAGAGCAGCGGTAAAAAGTTCGACCTGGACGTGCTGCAGATGGTGGCAACCCACCACGAGCGCTTTGACGGCAGCGGTTATCCACAGGGGATGACGAACGACGACATCCCGATCTTCGGCCGGATTGCCGGCATTGTCGACAGCTACGATGCCATGACCAGCGAACGCCCCTACCGGCAAACCCGTCCGCTGTCCCCGCACGAGGCGATCGCCGAACTCTACGAACTGCGGGACAGCAAGTTCCAGGCCGAACTGGTGGAGCAGTTCATACAGACCGTCGGTCTCTACCCCACCGGATCGCTGGTGGAGTTGAATTCCGGCCAGGTCGGCACCGTGGTGGAAATCAATGGCCTGCGCCGGCTGCAGCCGATCGTGATGCTGCTGCTTGATGAGAACAAGGAGCCCTATCCGGAGTTTAAAAAACTCGACCTCTCCAGCCGCGATTCGCTACGGGTGGAACGTGGCCTGGAACCGGGCGCCTACGGCATCAACATGCAGGAGTTGTTCCTCTAGCAGGGGTTTCAGCGTGGCATGATAGATAACCTGACCAGCCTGCTCGGCCGCCCCCGCTTCCTTGAACACCTGGACGAGATGGTTCGCCACTCTGCCGAGTTCAAAGCTCCCCTGGGCCTGCTGATCGTTGATGTTCGTCGATTCCGCAAGATCAACAGGAACTTTGGACATGAAACCGGAGACCAGGTGCTACAGGGCGTAGCCAGCGTCCTGAAGCAGGTCGCCCGTTCCGGAGACAGTATCGGCCGTATTGGCGACGACCAGTTTGCCCTTCTGCTGGACCGTGTTGCCAACATTGGCCATGCCCAGCTGGCGGCGATGAAGATGCAGCGCCTGCTCGATCTGCCGATCTCCACCCCGGAGCGGGAGGTGCGCTGCGCCGTCACTATCGGCATCAGTCTCTGCCCGACCCACGCGAACACCAGCGGGAAACTCTTGCTGAGTGCGGAACAGGCACTGGCCGAGGCCAAGCAGATGGAGCAACCGATCGGCTTTGCGGTCCCCCTGGAGGAGGAAGGCATCTCCTCGGACTGGGATATCGAGGTATCCCTCGGCGACTCCATCCTCAACTCCGAACTGCGCGCCTACTACCAGCCCAAGATCGACCTGGCAAGCGGCCGCCCGCTGGGTGCTGAAGCGCTGGTTCGCTGGCAAAATGCTTCTCGCGGACTGCTTTCACCCGCGGTATTTCTACCGGTGGCCGAGGCGATCGGTTTTCTCAAGCCCCTGACCATCTGGATGCTGAACAGCGCCCTGCGCCACAGCGCAGAGTGGAGCCAGCGCTGGGGCAAGCTTTCGGTGTCGGTGAATATTCCACCCCACATCCTGGCCCAGCCTGATTTTGTCGACCTGGTGATGAGTGCCGAGAAGCTGTGGATGCGGGAGCATGTCGACCTCTGCCTGGAGGTCCTGGAGCAGTCGTTGGTGGCCGACGTTGACGTGGCCTTCGAAAAACTCAGCGCGCTGCGTGAACAGGGGGTGAAGATCGCCATCGACGACTTCGGCACCGGCTATTCCAGCCTCTCCTACTTCAGGGACATCCCGACCGACGAGCTGAAGATCGACCAGTCCTTTATCAGGGGACTGCGCCAGGACCGCGCCAATATCCATATTGTCAGCCTGATCATGGACATCGCGCACCGCTTCGGTCTGCAGGTGGTGGCCGAGGGGGTGGAGGATCGCAAGGTCGCCGCCTACCTGAAACATCAGGGCTGCGACCAGGCCCAGGGCTACTACTTCGCCAGGCCGATGCCGGCGGATGAGTTCGCCAGCTGGCTAAAGACCTACCAACCTGACCCGCAGCTGTTCCCGGTGGCGTCTGCCGATAACTGACCCGGTAAACGGCAGACGCAAAAACCCCGGCACCAGGCCGGGGTTCCCGTTACGGCGTGTGGCTGTCAGATGCCGGATACCCGCTCATTCGGGTGATCCTGCATGCCACCGAAATTCTTCACCTCGGTCATTTCGCTACGACCGGCGGCGGTAGCCGGCAGGCGGGTGAAGTCAGCAGTGGATTCGCTGGACGCATAGATCGAGTCGTTCTGGATGTCGCCACTGTAATCGGCTGAAGCGGTCCCGATTGCGAACAGGGATACCAGTGCGGTGATGATGATCTTTTTCATGATGTCTCTCCTGGGTCTGTGGGTTGCTGGACCGGATAAGTGGTCCTTGCACTAAAAGACCCGGGATACGGATAAAACATTTCAGCAGTGAACAATATTTTTTACGCACATCTTCTTTACCGGGCACACCACGGGAAGAATAGAGGGAGCGGGTGCACACCCAGGCAGCTTGTCCTGCGATACACCACCCATCGGCCCGGGGGCGGGCCTCCTACCGGTTCAGTCAACCCGCGGCCCGAATCAACAGCGCAGGGTGGGCACGTTCCTCGTTCCCATGCACAGCGGGGGAACGCATACATTTGAACAGACCGGTCACCCTGAGCCGTGATGATGGGTTATGCCGTCCCGGCTCCACCCATCCTACCAGTAGATGTTTTCAGAGAGGCAGGTATCTGGATGCTTCCCCGTTGGCTCGCAGGCCCGTGGGAGCGGCGCCCCCGCCGCGATGACATGGCCGCGATCCGCCAATAGGGCACGGTTTCATCGGCCCGGGGGCGGGCCTCCTACCGGTTCAGTCAACCCGCGGCCCGAATCAACAGCGCAGGG
>JAPHTA010000056.1 GCA_026196475.1 Sedimenticola sp. | reverse complement strand
CATCAGCCAAAGATATCGTGGGTGATGTTGTTGAACCAGCTATGGGCGTAGGCCACTTCACGCTTGAACACCTCTGGGCTGGAGTCGCCCGGGGTCAGTCCGCCGGAGACCGAGGTGATCTTCGAGCCATCCTCGGCCAGACGGTAGACGGCGGCAACGGAGAAGGCGTAGTCCTTGCCTGCGATGGAGTAGCAGGTGTTGACATAGGACGGAGTGCCCGGCTCCTGGCCGTTGAGCATGGCCACGATGGCCGCAGCACAGACCTTGGCCTGGGAGTTGGCCGAATAACCCGATTTCGGCATGCCGGTAGCAATGCTGGCATCGCCGAGGACATGAATGTTCGGGTGAATCTTCGACTCGAAAGTCCCCAGGTCGACAGGGCACCAGCCACTGTCGTTGGTCAGGCCGGCGGCAAAGGCGACTGCGCCAGCCTTCTGCGGCGGAATGACGTTCAGTACGTCAGCCTTGATCTCGTCACCAAAGGCGGTTACCACCGAATTGCTGGCGGCATTCACCTTGACCACGCCGGCCTCTTCCTGCTGGCCGTGCCACTCGATCATGGCGTTGTCGCTTTCGTAGCCGTACATCTTCTTCCAGGCACCGGTGAACAGGCCCATTTTCGAGAACTTCGGTTTCGGATCCAGGATGATGACTTTTGACTTCGGCTTGTGCTGCTGCAGATACATGGCGATCTGGCTGGCACGCTCGTAGGGTCCCGGCGGGCAACGGAAGGGATTCGGCGGTGCGGCAAGTACCACGGTGCCTCCATCCTTCATCGACTCAAGCTGCTTGCGCAACATGGCTGTCTGGGGACCGGCTTTCCAGGCGTGGGGGATGGACTCGGCCACCTTGGCGTCGTATCCCTCGATCTTGTCCCAGCGGAAATCGATGCCGGGCGCGACCACGCAGCGGTCGTAGTTGTAGGAGCTGCCGTCGCTGGTTTTGACCACGCGGGCCTTGGCATCGATGCCTGACACCCTTGCGTGTACCACCTTGATGCCATGCTTGCCAAGCCCGCTGTATCCGAACTTGATAGAGTCGATCGAGCGGTCGCCACCGATCACCTCGTTGCTCATGTAACAGGTGAAGTAGTTGCTGTTGGCCTCGATCAGGGTGACATCAGCACTTGGATCTGCCATCCGGATGTACTTGGCGGCAGTTGCGCCGGCGGTACCACCACCAACCACTACCACTTTCTTGCTCGCACCCAGCGCGATGTAGGGTGCTCCGACCATTCCGACTGCGGTTGCGGCGCCAGCGGCCTGAATAAATCCTCGACGTGTAATCTTCATAGTTATGAGTCCCCTCGCTTATTTCTGCTGGCTTGCGTAGAAGTTGAGCAGCGCGGTCATGCCATCACTGCCTTCCCGCTCCATCAGCTCCTCAACCTTCTTCTTCATTTTCTTGGTCGCTTCACGATCACCGGCCTGGTAGTCGGCAAGGGTCCAGGTGACGTACGGCGTCCACTGGCCAGCCAGAACGCCGGCATCGTCTTCCGCGGACTGGCCGCCATCTGCATGGCACTTCTCGCAGTAGCGATCATGCAGCTTGGCACCGGTGTCGGCGAGGGCAGGATCAAATGACTGCTTCGCTTTCACGAACGGCTTGCCGGCGTAGTACTTGGCCATGGAACCGATCTCGTCTTCTGTGTAGCCCTTTGCGATACGGCCCATGATGGTGGACGGAATTTCGCCGCTGGCAAAACCCTGCATGACCTCGACGAAGTAGTCAGGAGAGAGACCGGCGATGGTGGGAGCAGCGGGGCCCATGCTGGCGCCGTCGGTGCCGTGACAGCCGGCGCAGGTGTTACCCAGCATGGCTGCATCAGCGCCCATCATCAATTTCGGTGTGTCGGCTGCGGTGGCTGAGAATGCGGCGCCAACCGCAAGGCCAGCAACCAGGACAGCCCTTGTTAAGGTGTTATGTGCCATGATACCTCCTTTGGTTTTCAGGCTTTTCATAAAAAAGAGGGTTTGTGTGCGCTCTTTTTTGTACTGCACGAATTCCAGGCAAGCTGGAGTCTCCTGCATTACCAGTTGGACATGAAAGCAAAATGTTCATGTCCGGGTGCACCGGCGGGCCGGTACGTTTTTTTGATCACACTTTCCGCAGGATCAGGATTCGCCCTGCAGTAGCGTAATTACTTTTTTATTACGTTTCTTTCTGGCGATGTCTGCCGCGGTTCTACCGCTCTTGTCCTGCATGTTGACATCGGCCCCGTTGATCATCAGCAGCTTGACCAGTGGCCCGTTGCGCATGGTCGCCGCCTCCATCAGGGCGGTGATGCCATCGTTGTCGGCGGCATTTATGTCGGCCCTGTTTCTGAGTAGCAGTTCAACCGCCTCCTGGTGGCCCTGGCCAACTGCCCAGATCAGCGCGGTAGCGCCGTCATCGTCCCTGGCATTGACGTTGGCACCTTTCTCCAGCAAAAGTTGCATTACGTCCAGGTTTCCCTTGTCGGCGGCCACGATCAGGGCCGAGCTGCCCTGGTTGTCCCTTGCCTCCAGGTCGGCGCCACGCTCGATCAGCAACCTGGCGGTTTCCGGATGTCCCTTCTCTGCGGTATGCATCAGCGCCGTGCGACCGTGTTTGTCACCCAGGTTGGGGTTGCCGCCCTTGTACAGCAGTTGCTCCACCATGTCCGTCAGCCCGTAGCGCGCCGAGATCATCAGCGCATCCCAACCGGCGCGGGTGCGTGCGTTGAGGTCGGCCCCCCGTTCCAGCAGCATGGCGGTAAGCGCGGAATGGCCGTTTTCGGCCGCAAAGGTGAGTGCGGTGCAGCCTTCGGAGGCCTTGACGTTTACATCGGCACCACGGGTCAGCAGGTAGGCAACGGTTTCAAAGTTGTCGTTCTGGATCGCCATCATCAGGGCGGTTACGCCAAACTGGTTGGCGCTGTTGATATCCACCCCCTCATCCAGCAGTCGGGTAACAGTGTCAATATCCCCGATGCTGGCAGCCAGTCGGTATTCGGACTCCCTGGAGCCCTCTGCGGCAATTGCAGAGCCGGTCAACACCAGGCCCAGAAGTATGGGGAGGATCCATCTATGCTTCATTGATCGCTACCGCTTTCCTCTGTATTCACGGGATTACCTGGTTTTTTCAACCCTGTTTCTCGGGTTCTTCAGGCTCGTAGGGTTCGAAGTGTGCGATACCCTTGTGGCAGTCGATACAGGTTTCCCCATCGTCCACCGCTCCGGAGTGCCGCTTCCGGGCAATACGGCTCTGTCCACTGAGGTCCATCTGGTCGAAGTCGTGACAGCTTCGGCACTCCCGGGAGTCGGTCGCTTTCATCTTGGCCCAGACCCGGCTTGCCATATCCCAGCGGTGAGCCTCGAACTTCTCCTTGGTGTCGATGGTGCCGAGAATCTCGTGAACCACGTCCTTGTAGGCCAGGATCTTGGCGACCAGTTTGGGACCAAACTCTTTCGGGACGTGGCAGTCGGAGCAGGTGGCTCGTACGCCGGAGGTGTTCTTGTAGTGGACCGTCTCCTTGTACTCCTCGAAGTTTATCTTCATCGAGTGACAGGACGTGCAGAACTCCATGTCGTTGGTTTCCGACAGTCCCAGGTTGAAGAGCCCGGTAAAGAGAATGCCGGCGGCAAATACCAGAACCAGCACGATGTTACGTTTTTTCCGAGAGGTGGCCCCGCCTTTGGAACTGCCTGCCATACAATACCCTCAATAGATTTCCATGGAAGTCGGATGGCGGATCGGGTCAGCTAGCTTCGGTGTGGTCTGCGGATCTCGAGACCCCGTTGCTGTTGCATGGCTTGCCGGCCATGCCCTGAATACCCGTTGATACCACCCTCCTGTACACAGAATTTATCTTTATTATTCTTAAAGATAGTACGGGATAATCCGAGCTTTTGCAAAGCGGTTGACGCCCCGTTACAAACGGGTTTTCCGCCCCGGTTATTCCCGGAGTGGATCGCTCGGAAATATTTCAACTAGTTGAAATATTGACTAAAAAATACACAATCCTGATTGGGGGTATGCAGGGTATTGAAAATTGCTGGGCATGAATCAGAAAATTGTATGGCTTTGTGCAGGTTTCCCGCCATGCGCTCAGGCGGTCAGTTTTGCATACAGCAGGGGCAGCTCACGAGGCAGCTGCGAGGGCTTGTGGATCACCACGTAACTGCCTGTACCGAACAGGTGGGGCAGGTATTCATTGGCGTGTGCATCGATGGTTACACAGAAGGGTTGAAGCCCCATCTGACGCGCCTCGTGGATCGCCCGGCGGGTATCCTCTATGCCGTAGCGACCCTCGTACTTGTCCAGGTCGTTGGGCTTGCCGTCGGTCAGAATCAGTAGCAGGCGACGACCCGCCGGCTGATCCCTGAGCAGGTTGCTAGCGTGCCGGACGGCGGCGCCCATCCGGGTGTAATAACCGGGCTTGATGACGTTGATACGGCCACGCACTGCACCGGAATAGGCCTCGTCAAAGGTTTTCAGCTGATGTACCCGTACCGGATCCCGTTTGCGCGATGAGAATCCGTACATGGAGAACCGGTCGCCGGTGGCCGACAGGCTTTCGGCAAACAGGAACAGGGAGTCCCGGATGACATCAATAACGCGCGAGTGGTTGTTGACCCAGGTGTCGGTGGAGAGTGACAGGTCGGCCAGTAGCAGGCAGGCGAGATCTCTCGCGCCCACCCTCAAGTCCCTGTACAGGCCGTCACTGGCCGAGGTGTGGCCGGCGGCCCGGTCGCTGGCATAGCGCATATAGGCGTCCAGGTCGATCTCGCTGCCCTCCTGCTGTTGCCGGTGCCAGATCCGTGCCGGGGCCAGGTGCTGGAACTGGGCGCGCAGCTTTTTTGCCGTCCTGCGCAGCGGCTGCGGCAGCTCGCATGAAAGGGCGTCGGCGGCGATCATCGGCTGTATCCGGCAGTGGTCCGGGAGCAGTTGCTGTTTTTTGTAGTCCCACTCCGGGAGCAGGATGCCTTTCCCCAGCACGATGTCATCGTTGGCCTCGGAGGGGAGATCAAGGTCAAAGCGCAGCTTCCCGGCCGAGGCCTTGGCATCACGGCTGACGCTCAGGTTGTCCATGTCCTTCAGCGCATCCTCTGCGCTGTCCAGGTCGTCGTTCTCTTCCGAGCCCCGGTCCAGGTTGATGAATTCCCCCCAGGCAAAGATATTCTCCATGCGGATGGTGATCAGTCCCTTGTCCTCCTGCTCCGGCTTCTTCGCCCGCTCCGACTTGTGTTTCTGCATGTCCTCGACTTCCCGGGTTTTACCCTCGCCCCGCTCCCCTTCATCGTCACTGGCGGAACTGGATGATGGAGCGGCAATGGGCGGGAACGGGTGCAGCCAGAGAGGGACCGGCTGCGGTGGGCGTTTTGCCGCCGGCAACTGCTCCACGGAGCCGGGCTCCAGAAGCGCCTGGCGGATCGCCTGCTCCTGGGCCGCTTCCGCCGTCGGCAGCCGGTCGCCGGGGGTGCGTTCCGCCAGGTGTGCCTCCACCAGCCGCTGGTAGCGCTGGCGGATGCCCGGGTAGTCGTGCAGCGTCTTCAGCGTCAGTCGCTGGTTCTTGCTCAGCCACGGCTCCTCCTCCTGGTGATCGCCCACCGCAAGCGCGGCCAGCCAGGTGTAGAGGTAGCGGTTCAGGGTGCGTTCCGGGAAATAGTCGATGACCGCCGGCAGGCGTAGCGACTGGTCGTCCCGCCAGGCCAGTTCGATGCGCTTGTTGCTGCCGGCGATGCGTTGCAGCAGGCCGCGGCGGGCGCCGTGTTCGGTGGCGTTGGCGGCAGTCACCTCCAGTCCGCCGTCACCGCCCAGGGCGCGGAACATGATGCCGACCATGGTTTCGATCTCCTCCAGGTGCACCGCCGCATCGGGGTAGCGGGTGTCCGCCATCCGCGTGATCATCCGGTGCCAGATCTCGCCGACCTTCTCTTCCATGGGTCAGCCCTCCCGGACTGTTTGGGGGAGGCGGGTGGAGGGGATAGCCACCCCATCCTGGTCGATCACGGGTGAGCCCTTTTTGCCGTTGGGATCGCGGCCGGTGACAACCGGTACCGCCTCTTCGCCGGCCACCCACTTGAGAAGACCGGGGCGCTGGTGGGGTTCCTGAACCTGGTCGCAGGCTGAGATGCACTGGGTGCATTCGGTGCAGGTGAACATCCGGCGCTTGACCGAGCGTGGTTTCAAACGCATCGGGCAGGCGTTGTCGCAGGCGTTGTTGCAGTCGGAACAGAGGGTTGCACGCTGGCGGTCGAATCCCACCACCATGGCCTTGTCGTTGGCCATCCAGGCCAGGCTCTGGAACAGACCGACGGCACATCCGAAACGGCAGAACAGGTGGCGCGCAAACATGAACTCGATGAACAGGACCAGTGTCCCGATGCCGAGAAAGCGCATCTGGTTCGGCGTCAGGGATGCGGTAAGCAGGTTGTGGTAGATCTCGAACGGCGGCAGCAGGTAGGTCAGTAGCGACAGTGCCCAGAGAAAGGCAAAAAAGAGTGCAGCCAACACGGTAACCGGCCAGTAGCGGCGGTCGGCTTTGCGTATCGTTCCATTCGGCTGCAGTTCCGGCAGGGGGTTCTTTTCCCAGACGCTTGGTTTTCCACTGGCCCGCAGCATCAGCTTGTTCACGGTCTCGACAACTGAGAAGTGGGGACAGAGCCAGCCGCAGTAGAGGCGGCCGTAACGCCAGGCGATCCAGATAAGTCCGCCACCGACCACCACGATGGGCAGGAATCCTCGAAAGATCAGGTTGAATGCCGCCTCGGCAGGACCGATCTGGCCGCTGATAAAGGCATCCAGACCCAGTGTCCAGTGCTGGCCCAGGAAAAAAAAGTGGTTGCGGGTCAGGTCAAACCGGAACAGGTCAAGGGGCGGGGCCAGCACGAACAGGGCGAAGAAACCCGCCTGGAACCAGAAGCGGTGTCTCTGTTGCCGGGTTGCACTCTTTTGCAGATCCATAGGGCGTTATTTCCCGAAAGCGATATCGACCACTTCCATCAGGGCCCGGGTGGTTTCGTCGTCGTCGGTCAACGGTTCCACCATGGCCGCCCGGCACGCCTCGACCGGCTCATACCCGCCCAGGATCAGGGTGGCAGTGTAGACCAGCAGGCGGGTAGATGCGGCTTCTTCAAGGTCGTGATCCTTGAGCGCCCGCAGGCTGTTGGCGAGATTCACCAGCCGTTTCGCCATCATGGCGTCGATTCCGGTTTCACCTATTACGACCTCCTGCTCCAGTTTCGGATTGGGGAAATCGAAACGAGCCGCCACGAAACGTTGCCGGGTACTGGGTTTCATCCCCTTAAGCAGGTTCTGGTAGCCAGGATTGTAGGAGACCACCAGCATGAATTCTGGCGGTGCCTGCAGGATCTCGCCGGTACGCTCGATGGGCAGGATGCGCCGGTCATCGGTCAGGGGGTGAAGCACTACGGTGGTGTCCTTGCGCGCCTCGACCACCTCGTCCAGGTAGCAGATGGCTCCCTCCCGGACGGCTCGGGTGAGTGGGCCGTCGCTCCAGTAGGTGCCGCCGTCGCCGATCAGGTGGCGGCCCACCAGGTCGGCCGCGGTCAGATCATCGTGGCAGGCAACGGTGTAGACCGGCCGGCCCAGTCGCGCTGCCATGTAGTTGATAAACCGGGTCTTGCCGCAACCGGTGGGGCCCTTGATGAGCATCGGCAACTGGTGTCTGTAGGCGTGCTCGAACAGCGCGACCTCGTTGCCCTGGGGCTTGTAGAAGGGGGAGTCGGTGGCTGCCGCCTGTTGCGCTGTCTGGGTCAGGTTGCTCATTCAGTGGATCCCGTAGTCGATTATGTTTCTGTTCAATAAGAGAGGAAAAATGCCACGCTGATCAATCCCCCGGGGATTACCAGCCACACCGTTACCGGCCAGCGCCACAGGCCCCGCAGTTGACCCAGCCCCATGAAGTAGGCTCCCACCAGGTGGCCCTTGATCATGGCGATGGCGAGAACAAACAGGGCGATATCCAGGCCCTCCATGCCGGTCTCACCCACGTAGAAGGTCACCAGGGTCAGCAGTACCAGTATCGCGAACACCCAGGTGGCAGGTTTCATGCCGAGTATCGGTTGGTTGCTCATATCATCACCTCAGCGCATCACGTAGACAAGGGGGAACAGGATCAGCCATACCAGGTCGACCATGTGCCAGTAGGAGGCTCCGGTCTCGACTCCCGTGTGCTCGTTGGCACTGTAACCTCCGCGTTTGGCTTTGATGGCGACGGCCGCGAGGATTACCATGCCCATGATCACGTGCATGAAGTGGAATACTGTCAGCGACAGGTAAAACATGTAGAAGGTGTTGGTGCTGAGGTTGATTCCCTGGCCGAAATGGTGTGCATACTCACCGACCTTGACCACCAGAAACACGCCGCCCATTCCCATGGCCGCCACCAGCCATCGGAAGCAGTGTTCGGCGTGGTTTCCCCTGATAGCGGAGACTGCCCGTACCACGAAATAGGAACTGGTGATCAGTGCCAGGGTGTTGATCAGTGCTGCCTGCCGGTCAAGATGGAGCTGAAACTCGTTGAACAGCTCCACGTTGTTCATGCGGGTAAAGGCATAGGCGCCGAAAAAGACGGCAAATACCAAAAGTTCTGCCAGGATGAAGATCCAGATCGCCAGGTCGCCGGGCGGATAGCGGTTCTCCTCGGTCAGGTCCATGGTCTCTACTGCGTGTGTCATCGTCTGTTCCATGAAATGATTTTCCGAAGCCTATTCAACAGTTTTAATAGGTCTTTTAAATCAGTAGGTTAATAAAAGTTACCAGGTAAATTACCAGAAGGGTGCAGGCGTGGAATTGATAAATGTTAAATGGATGAAAAAATATCCAACTATTTTACTCAAGTAAGTGATTTTGTCTATTTTCCAGTTCCTCGTTCCCACGCTCCGCGTGGGAATGCATATTCTCCCTGGGCACCGCCGCTCCCGGCTCTCCCTGGACACCGCCGCTCCCGCACATTCTTGTGCTCCGCGGCATACGTCCCTCCCTGGCATCGCCGCTCCCGCACATCCTTGTGCTCCGCGGCATACGTCCCTCCCTGGACACCGCCGCTCCCGCACATCCTTGTGCTCCGCGGCATACGTCCCTCCCTG
>JAPHTA010000221.1 GCA_026196475.1 Sedimenticola sp. | reverse complement strand
GCAGATCGGTTGCGGGTATGATATGCACTTGGTTGCTCCGGTAACTGTTGTGACAGCAGTGTAGGCGTCCATTGCCGGCTGGAAAAGCGTCAGCCTGCGATTGCGTGACGGTCGCCAGGCGTCCCGAGCCTCCTGTTGCCGACAGGCGGACTATCTTTGACAGATCGACACTATCCCGGAATCTGAAAATGCAGCAATGGCTAACCCTTTGGCGGCAGGAGGCGCGGCCTACCCTGTGGCTGGCCGGCCCCCTGGTGGTGGCCCAGTTGCTGCAGGTGGGGATGGGCTTCATTGACACCGTGATGGCGGGCCGTATCAGCCCCTCGGTACTGGCGGCGGTGGGGCTCGGTTCCTCGGTCTGGGGACTGGTCCTGCTGGCCTGCATCGGTGCCACCCTGGCCATCTCGCCCCTGGTGGCCCAGCTCAACGGTGCCGGTGAACAGCGCGCAATTGGCGGCGAGTTCCAGCAGGGGCTTTGGGTGGCGATACTGATTGGTCTGCTGGCGGTGCCGTTGACCTACGGCCTGGCGGCGCTGCTGCCGTTACTGGGTGTGGATCCGGAGATTGCCCCACTGGCCGGAGACTACCTGCGGGTCAGCGCCTGGGGCATGCCGGGTCTCTGTCTCTACCTGGCGCCGCGCTACCTGAACGAGGGCCTGAGCAACACCACCCCGGTAATGCTGATCCAGTGCCTGCTGCTGCCGCTGAATATCCTCGGCAACTACCTGTTCATGTTCGGTGGCTTCGGTTTTCCGGCGATGGGGGCCGCCGGTGCTGCCCTCTCCACCGCTATCAGCCTCTGGCTGGGGGCGGGGATGATCTTTCTCTACATTGCCCGTAGCCGCCGTTTCCGGCCGTTCGGACTGTTTTACCGGTTCTCCGGGCCGAGGCCCCGGGAGGTCCTGCGCATTTTGTGTCTGGGCCTGCCGATCGCGGTCTCCATTATCATGGAGGTGGGCATGTTTACGGCGGTGGCGGTATTGATGGGCAGCCTCGGCAAGGTGGAGATGGCGGCCCACCAGATCGCCCTCAACTACGCCTCCATGATGTTCATGCTGCCGCTCAGCATCGCCCAGGCGATCACCATCCGGGTCGGTCATGCGGCGGGGGCGGGAGACTATCCCCTGGTGGTTGTCCGGGGGCGGGTCGGGATTGCGATGGCGGGTGGCATCATGGCCCTGTCGGCGGCCCTCCTGTTGCTGTTTCCGCAGGTTATCGTCGCCCTCTACACCGATGATGCCTCGGTGGCGCGGATGGCCATGACCCTGCTCTTTGCCGCCGCCCTGTTCCAGTTCTCCGATGGCCTGCAGATCGCGGCCTCCGGCGCCCTGCGCGGGCTAAAGGACACCACCGTGCCGATGTTCATCACCATGTTCTCCTACTGGGGCATCGGCTTCCCCGCCGCCTGGGTGATCGGCATACAGTGGGGCGTCGGGCCCCAGGGGCTGTGGGGTGGACTGGCCGCCGGGCTCACCTGTGCCGCGATCCTGCTCAACCTCCGCTTCCAGCGGCTGGGGCGGCGCCTGTTGATGGCGGGATGACGATGGAATGAATCGAAGGCTGGGCTCCGGACGCTGGTGGATATTACAGGCTTTTGCCGTCGAATACTTTGCTCTCCATGCTGAAGGTGTCGAGTTCGTCGATACAGCCCAGGTTGACCCGGAAGTGGCCCGGCATGCGCAGGGTTTCGTGGAACGGGTAGATGCCGCACTGCTTGCAGAAATAGTGCTTGGCGACCCCGCTGCCGAAGCGGTAGAGGCCGAGGGAGGCGGGCTTGGCATCGATCTGAAGCTCGGCTGCTGGCAGGGTGAAGTCCGACATCAGGGCGCCCTTGCGACGGCAGATGGAGCAGTTGCAGTGCAGCCCGCTGGTGATCTCATCGTGCTCAAAGGTGAACTTGATGTCGCCGCAGTGGCAGCTGCCGTTGTAGGTGGTCATGGTCCCTGGTGCTCCGTTGAATGGGCTCTCTTTCCGAAAGTCGGAATCCGGGAGTAACTGTAGCAGATGAGCCGCGCTGTCCTGACCCTGTGCTACTCTTTTTATCGTAAGGTCTTGTTACAGATCCTGGATACACGGAGTGGCGGGAACAGGATGGTCTGCCGTGACTGTATTTTAATCGGCACTGCCTTTGTTCACGGGTTGTGTGGGCAGTGCCTGGAGTAGAGTGATGTCAGAGTCAGTATTCAGCGAGCGCGAGCGGATTATTGCCGCGCTCAGCTACCCCCGCAGTTTGATGGAGCAGGAGGTCACCCGGCGTCAGTGTCCCGAACATCACCGTTACAACGACCGGGTGGAGGCCTGCCGCGAGTGTCTCTATATCCTGGAGTGCCAGGCTCGCAGCGAACAGCTTGCCGAGGCCAGCCTGCAGGCTGCCAGCGGCTCCAGGCTGCATACCTTGCTGCAACTGGGCATGGAGTACGTCAGTTACCAGCCGGAGTGCTACGATCATCGGCCGGAAGAGTGTGCATGTGATCACTGTGGCTGGTTAAGGCGGACTCGCGCGCTGCTGGCGGGGGACTAGGCGGCGCGTTTCTGCCGTGGCGAGCCCGCTCAAGGCAGGTTGAAAAGACGCCGCCGCCAGCGATCCGGCGCTCCGCTCCCAAGCCAGTTTTCCGCATGTTGTCGCCAGCCCGGTGACAGGGCTTCGTGGGCCGCCAGCAGTTGCAGGCTCTCCCGCTCGAAGGGCCGGTTGTAGAGGATGTCCAGGCATCGCCGGACGCTCAATGCCCTGGCAGAGGCCTGTTCCAGCTCAAGGCGATCGTCCGGTGCCACCTCTCCCTCCTGCAGTACCCGCATCAGCCAGCCGCCGCGTCCGGATACCTGTACCAGTAGCGACATCTGGGGGTAGCCGAAGCGTTGATTCAGCTTGAAACAGGGGGAGCGGGGCTGGCTCACCTCGACAATCGCCTGGCCCAGCCGGAAGCGATCGCCGATGTGTACCGTCTCTTCGGTCCAGCCCTGGTCGGAGAGGTTTTCGCCAAAGGCACCGGGGACGAACGGCGTCGGTGAGTCGGTCAGCTGCATGGCATACCAGAAGGTTTCCCAGTAAGGGTAGTGCTCCTGGGGGTAGTAGTGCAGGGCGCGTTCGCTACCGCCGTGGTGGCGCCTGTCCGCCTGCTGGTCCCCCTCCAGGCCGAGCCGGGTGCAGAGGTGGGGTGCGCTGATCGGGTGCTTGTCGATAGCGCTGTCGCTGCCGCCGTCCAGCGCCGCGATGGAACCGCTCAGTATCAGGTTGCTCATGGCTATTCAGAGCACCCGGCGGGCACGCCAGTAGGCGGCCTGCCAGTAGGGGTTGTCGAGATCGGAGATGATCACGCCCTGGCTTTTCGACGCGTGCAGGAATTGCTGCCGGTCCAGGTAGATGCCGACGTGGCGGGTGCGGCCGTCGATCAGGAAGAAGACCAGGTCACCGCTGCTCAGCTGGTGTCGTTCAACCGGGGCACCCTTGGTAGCCTGTCGCTCGGTGGTGCGTGGCAGGTCCAGACCCAGTCGCTGCCGGTAGGTGAGCTGGACGAAACCGGAACAGTCCACACCCTGACGGCTCTGGCCGCCGATCCGGTAGGGGGTGCCCTGCCACTCCTGGTGTTGGCGGTAGAGTCGGGCCAGGACCGCCTCTCGCTCAGCGGGCGGGAGCGGTGACTCCATGCTGACGCCGGCCTCCTGCGGTGTTGGCGGCAGGCTGCCACAGGCGCTCAGCAACAGCACCACGGGCAGGATTGAGAGCGCCGTCAATCGCCGGATCTGTCTGCTTCTGTCTGTGATCGCGCCCAATATGCCACCTGTCAAGCCGTGATAGGTTTCCGCAACGGCCGCCGGTCAATCGGCGGTTTCTTCCCCTTCCGTATCGGCCTGTTTGTCGCCGACTGTAGCCTTGATCGCCCAAGCCCGGGCGCGCAGCTTGATGGAGCCGTCGGCGGCGATCGGCAGACGCGCCCTGACCAGCTCCCGCAGCGCCTCCTGCTCCTCCTCCTTGCGCGACATCAGGTAGGTGGGGGCCGGGTCCTGCCCGCCCCGGAACGGGGTCCAGAACTGTTCGAAGTCCGGGAACAGCTGCTCGATCTCGATCGCCTTAAGGGTGATCTCCTGCAGGCCCGCATCCAGGAACATCTGCTTCATGGCCGGCTTGTTGCAGTCGGCGAATCGTTTGCCCTCGTGCATCACGTCCGCCATCAGGTCCAGCTCCACTGCCGCCTCCCAGAAGTGCTGCAGCATCTCCATGCCGCTGGCGTAGTCCCAGACATAGGCCGCGACCCGGCCACCGGGTACCGTGACGCGAACCATTTCGTTCAGCGCCTGTTCCGTGCTGGCGGGGAAGTTGAGCAGCAGCCCGGAGACGGTGATGTCCACCGAGTCATCCTCCAGCGGCAGGTCCCGGGCGTTGCCGATGTGCAGCTCCACGCCCTGCTTGAGTTTCATGCGGGCGCTCTCGATAAAGCTCTCGGAGCTGTCCACTGCGACCAGCGAGGCCGGCTTGTAGTGGTTGATGATCAGGTCGCTCAGGGTGCCGGTACCGCAGCCCACGTCGAGCCAGCGCAGCCCCTCGGCCGGCTCCAGCCAGGGGAGAAACTCCTGTGCCACCTTCCGGCTCCAGCGGCCCATGTAGAGTTC
>JAPHTA010000325.1 GCA_026196475.1 Sedimenticola sp. | reverse complement strand
GCGTCCCGGGCCGACGCGAACACCTCGCCCCAGCCGCCGAACGGCTGTGATGGCAACCCTTTCACCTTGGCCGCGATATAGATGCCGATCATCAGCATCACCCCCGCCAGGGTGCCCGGAATCACACCGGCAAGGAACATCCGGCCCACCGAGACATCGGTGGCGGCGGCGTAGACCACCATCACGATGGAGGGTGGAATCAGGATGCCCAGGGTACCCGCGTTACAGATCACGCCAGCGGCGAACTCCTTGGTGTAGCCCGCCTTCACCATGCCGGCGATAACGATGGTACCGATCGCCACCACGGTGGCCGGGGAGGAGCCGGAGAGGGCCGCGAACATCATGCAGGCAAACACCGAGGCCATGGCCAGGCCGCCCGGAAACCAGCCCACCACCGCGATCGAGAAGCGGATGATGCGCCGTGCCACGCCACCGGTGGACATGAAGCTGGAGGCGAGAATAAAGAAAGGAATTGCCAGCAGGGTGTAGTGTCCCTCGAAGGCGGAGAACAGGGTCTGGGCCACGGACGCCAGGGAGGCATCGGAGTGGTACATCAGGAAGATGATACTGGAAAGACCGAGCGAGACCGCGATCGGCACGCCGATCAGCATGAATCCGATCACCAGCAGAAACAGGATTGCAATCGCCATTTATCGATCCTCCTCGGCGCGATGACCTTGTTCTTCGTATATCGCGTCCTCGGCCTCGTGGCTGGCGATCACCATGTCCACTTCGCCCCGGAACACCTTCCAGGCAACTTGCAGGAAGCGCCAGGTGAGCAGGGTCATGCCCAGCGGCAGCGCCGCGTAGGGGATGAAGCGCGGCATCTTCTCGTAGGCCTCGCCCTCGTTCATCAGGTCGGCCAGAAACTGCAGAAAGAACGGCATCGGAATATCCTGTGTCTCAAGCCAGGCGCGCTGGGTGGCGAACGGGTACCAGTAGTCCCAGGAGCCGATCAGCAGCAGGATCGAGAAAGCCAGGCAGGCGATGATGGAGAGTACCGCCATCACCTTGCGCGGGCCGGGCGAAAGCAGGTTGATGACCACATCGACACCGATATGGAACTGTTTTTTCACACCGTAGGAGACACCCATCAACACCAGCCAGGCAAACAGGAACACGGTTGCCTCCAGGGCCCAGAGGATGTTGGTGTTGAAGACGTAGCGGGCAATCACGTTGGCGAAAGTGATTGCGGTCATCAGTCCGAGGCAGATGGCAATCGCCGTCTCCTCGATCTGATCTGTAACATGGCCCCAGCGGGACTGTTGAACTGTTTCCATCTCTGGCCTCCTGCGGGCGACTTGGATGTATTCAGTGTAGTTGTAAAAAATACGCGACCGGTAACACCGGCCGCGTATTCATCTCATCACAGCCTTATTCGTTGTTGGAAGAAAGCGCTGCATCCATCAGGTCGGCACCGATCTGGTCCTCGAACTTCTTCCACACAGGCTTCATGGCGTCAACCCAGGCCTGGCGCTGCTCCGGGGTCAGGGTACGCACCACGCCACCGGCGTCGATGATGTTCTTCTTGTTCAGGTTATTGACCTTGGTCGACTCGGCGTTGCGGGTCTCGGTCACCTCCTGCAGGATCTGCGACAGCTGGCCGCGGATATCAGCCGGCAGGCCGTCCCACCACTCGGCGGAGGTCACCACCAGGTAGTCCAGGATACCGTGGTTGGTCTCGGTCACGCCGTCCTGCACCTCGAAGAACTTCTTGCCGTAGATGTTGGACCAGGTGTTCTCCTGGCCATCGATAACGCCGGTCTGCAGGCCGCCGTACACCTCTTTGAAAGACATCTTCTGCGGGCTGGCATTGAGTTGCTCGAACTGGGCCACCAGCACGTCGGAGGCCTGTACCCGGAACTTCAGTCCGGCGGCGTCTTCCGGTTTGATCAGTGGCTTGTTGGCGGACATCTGCTTCATGCCGTTGTGCCAGAAGGCGAGACCGGTCAGGCCGCGGCGCTTCATCGAGTTCTTCAACTTGTCACCGGCCTCCGAGTTCTGGAAGCGGTCCACCGCGTCCACGTCCTTGAACACGAACGGCAGGTCGAAGATGCGGAACTTCTTGGTGAACTTCTCGAACTTGGAGAGTGACGGGGCGGCCAGGTGCACGTCGCCATTCAGCATCGCCTCCAGCACCTTGTTGTCATCGTACAGGGTGGAGTTGGGGAACACCTGCATGCAGGCCTTGCCGTTCATCTCCGAGTTGACCCGGGCCTCCAGCAGGGAGGCGGCAATGCCCTTCGGGTGCTTGTCAGTGTTGGTCACATGGCTGAACTTGATCACCATTTCGCCGGGATCGCAGTTGGCAAACAGAGCCGTGGACGAGAGGGTGAGTGCTGCGGTTACGGCGACGCCGATCAGAGTCTTGCGCATTGGATTCCTCCTGTTGCTTTAATCATTTGGGTCCAGACAGGTCACTCACACCGCGAGTGGTCGGCCGACTGGTCCAGTGGTAAGAGCAATTCGGGTGCCAAAACCGTGAAACTAGCCGGCAATTGTCACAAGCCCATGAAAAGCAAGGAAATATGACAGACGTACAAAAACCGCCGGAACATACAAATGGGTGGATTTCCACCCATTTGGTGGGTCAGGATGACTGGACATCCGCCCATCCCGGGCCAGCCTGGCCCGGATCCCGGCCACTGCTGGCGGGAGCGGGCCGCCGGCTTAGTCAGGCCCCCGTCCTCAATGATATAATCGCCCCCCTCCCGCGGGAGGCCTATTCAAACAAGCGGAGTCGTATGCCATGTCCAGCGAAGTGATCAAACCCGGAAAATTTGTCTCGCTCACCTACCACATCACCGATATGGAGGGGAGCGTGCTAGAGCAGAACGACATCCCGGTCGGTTACGTCCATGGCGGCGATACCGAACTGATCGGCAGCATGGACCGGGTGATCGCCGGCAAGCAGGCCGGTGACGAGGTGGAGATGGTGGTACACCCGGAGGATGGCTTCGGCGACCACGATCCGGACCTCACCTTCACCGACAACATCGACAACGTTCCGCCCCAGTTTCGCCAGCTCGGTGCCGAAGTACAGATGCAGAACGAGGATGGCGAGACCCGCACCTTCTACGTCAGCAAGATCGAGGGCGACAGGCTGACCGTGGACGGCAACCACCCGCTGGCCGGCAAGACCCTGAAAGTGATGATAAAGATTGTCGAGGTTCGTGACGCTACACCTGAAGACATGGCACCTGCCGGCGGCAGCTGCAGCATCAACTGAATTCATACCGGGAACATCGACGAGGGAGAGCCATGAAGCTGGGCGTGGTGATATTGGCAGCGGGACAGGGAACACGGATGCGGTCGTCACTGCCCAAGGTGCTGCACCGGATAGCGGGCCGCCCGCTGGTGGCGCACGTGATCGACACCGCCCAGGCGCTGGGTGCCGACAAGGTGGCGGTGGTCTACGGCCACGGCGGTGAACAGGTACGGCAGACCATCGATGACCCGAACCTGGTCTGGGCCGAACAGGCCGAACAGCTCGGCACCGGCCACGCGGTGGAGCAGGCGATGCCGGCGATGGCCGACATGGACCGGGTGCTGGTGCTCTACGGCGACGTCCCCCTCACCTCTTGCGAGACCCTGCAGGCCCTGATCGACCAGGGCCGGGAGACCGACCTGGCCCTGCTCACCGTCACCCTGGACAACCCCGGCGGCTATGGCCGCATCGTGTGCGAGGGGGGCCGGGTGGTCAGTATCGTGGAGCAGAAGGACGCCTCCCAGGACCAGCTCTCCATCCAGGAGATCAATACCGGCATCCTGATCGCCGACCGGGCGCGACTGGCCGGCTGGCTCAAGCGGCTGGAGAGCAACAACGCCCAGGGCGAGTTCTACCTGACGGACATCGTCGCCATGGCGGTGGCCGAGGGGGTCGAGGTGGAGAGCGCCCACCCCGCCGCCGAATACGAGGTGGAGGGGATCAACGACCGGGTGCAGCTGGCCACCCTGGAGCGTCGCTACCAGCAGATCCAGGCCGAACGGCTGATGCGCCAGGGGGT
>JAPHTA010000361.1 GCA_026196475.1 Sedimenticola sp. | reverse complement strand
GATCTCCTCGGTGCCCTTCTTGGTGCTCTCCACCAGGCTCGACATTTCGCTGATGTTCTTGCTGATCTCGCCGGTGGCGTTGTTCACCTTGTGCGACAGGTTACGCACCTCGTCTGCCACCACCGCGAATCCGCGCCCGTTCTCTCCGGCCCGGGCCGCCTCGATGGCCGCGTTCAATGCCAGCAGGTTGGTCTGGTCGGAGAACTCCTGGACCATGGAGAGGATGGTGCGGATGTTCTCCGAGTTCTGGCTCAGCTGGTCCACCGTGTGGTTGAAGCCGTTCAGCAAGTCGGTTACCGCGGCCACCTGCCGGGTTACGCTGGTCAGGCGTTCGGAAGAGCTGTTGGCCTCCTCCAGGTTGGCCCCGTTCTGTTCCGATATGGCGTTGGTGTGGCGGGCGATCTCGTCGATTGCACGGGTCGCCTCGCTGCTCGACTGGAACACCTGCTCGGCATTCATCTCCTGCTCGTCGACCCGCTTGTGCACCTTCTTCATCATCATGTCCAGCTTGGTCGATCCCACCGCTACGTTGACGGTACGACGTCGGGTCTTGTCGATGATGTTGCGCAGGTTGTCGGCGAAGGCGTTGTAGGCCCGTGCCATCTCGGCGATCTCGTCCTGGGTGGTGATCGGCAGGGTGGCGGAGATGTCGCCGTCCTTCTCGGTGATGCCGCTGAGGATCTCGGTGATGCCCCGGATCGGGCGCAGGAACAGGTGTCGCATGTAGAGCATGACACCGATGGCCACGGCCACGCTGAACAGGGTGACCCCCATGATTACGAACTGGTGGTCGTCCAGGCGGGATGCCAGTTGCTGCGCCAATGCCCCCTCCGCCGGTGTGGCGGCCAGCAGCGACCTGACCTCGCTGATATGGCTATAGACCAGCCAGGCGGTCAGCAGCTGGAAGATCAGCAGGAAGCCCACATTGCCGATGATCTTCCGGGTGAGAGTGAAAAAGAAGGTCTTTTCGATTGTTTTGTATAGGCTCATCGGACGTCTCTGACAAAAAGTTGTTGCACTTCAGTCGGGAGACTTCTGAACCCGACTGTTCCGGGTCATGACAGTTCCCTTGTCATCGTTCATGTGCCATTTACCGTGGATAGCGGCCAGTGCCGGGACGCGCCATTACCAACGGTTGTAATCAGGTTGTCGGGTACTGCCGTGGATACTTTAATCGGACAACAGTGCTTTCCCGGCATTTTGCCGTGCCACGGTGGGCGCCGCCGGGGTGATCCGGCCGCTGTCAGGGACGCCCGCCTGTCTATAATCTGGTCAGCAGGCCGCTGAAATGGTGGGCAGTTCCCTGTAGCAGGCCACCTGTGGTCAGGCCCATCGACATCGGGAATCGCAATGCATGAGCCCAGAGACTACCCCTTTTTGACCGCCGGCTCCAGGGCCCTTGCCATCGCCCTGGATGAGCGGGACAACTACACGCACCTTCACTCCAGCAGGGTGGTGGAGCTGGCGCACCGGCTGGGTCTTGCCTGTGGCCTGGAGCGCACGCTGCTCTCGACGCTGGACATGGGAGCCTTCTTTCACGATGTGGGGAAGATCGGTATTCCGGACCGGATTCTGCTCAAGCCTGACTGCTTCACGGGGGCCGAGATGGCGGTGATGCGGCAACATCCGGAGAAGGGGGAGGGGATCGTCAGGGGGCTTGGCCTGCCCTCCGGGGATGCGGTGGCCAGCGCGGTGCGCCATCACCATGAACACTTCGATGGCGCTGGTTACCCGGATGGACTGCGCGGAGAAGGGATACCGGTGGTCTCCCGCATCATCTCGGTGGCGGACAGCTACGACGCCATGACGGGTGATCGGCCCTACCACCCGGGGCGCAGTCCTTCCGAGGTATTGCGGATCATGCATGACGAGGCCGGCAGCAAGCTGGATCCCTACCTGGTCAGTAAGCTGGAGCGGCTGATTTGACCCTTGCGGGGGAGGTTTTTTCCTCCCCGTGGGAGGGGCTGCCTCGCGGTGTATCCTGCCGGTCCCGCTCCAGAGGCACATTTGACCGCCTACTGTGGTAACCTTTGGCCATTCCAGGAGGAAGCCGGACCGCGGGATGCTTCAGGAGATTACAATATAAAGAGCCTGCCGAAGTATGAATGACCCAAGACTTTTTGAGCAGATTCCGCTCTTCTCGGGTATGACCGAGCAGCAGCGGCAAATGCTGGCCGACTGCGCCCGCAACATCGTCTGTGAAAAGGGCAATTTCCTGTTCCGGGAGGGTGATCGGGCGGACCATCTCCTGTTGCTGTTGGAGGGGATGGTGCAGTTGTCTGCACGAGGTCCCGAGGGGCAGCACACCGTGATCGAGGTACTCTATCCGGGAGACTCGTTCCTGCTCTCCGCGGTGATCACCCGCAAACGTTACCTGATGTCCGCCGAGGTGGTGAAGAGCGCCCGGGTGTTGAAGGTGCCCGGGGATGAGCTGATCGAGATGATTCGCCACGGGGGGGATTTCGGCCTCAACATGATGGCGGCGCTCTCCACCCAGTTCCGCTCCATGGTGCGCCAGGTAAAGAACCAGCGTCTGCGGACGACTGCCCAGCGGGTGGCCGCGTTTCTGCTGGACCTGGCCTACGACCAGGGGCGGGGTGAGAATCACATCACCCTGCCGCACAGCAAGAAGATGCTGGCGGCGCTGCTTGGAATGTCGCAGGAGGGGCTTTCGCGCACCTTCAGCGCGCTGCGCGAGCAGGGGGTCGAGGTGGCGCACAACCAGGTGCATATCGATTCGATCATCCGGCTACGCCGTTTCTGCGGCTTCAGCAACAAGCTGGATGCCTCGGACCGGATCAGTCCCAAGGAGTGATCCGGTCTGGAATGATTCTTAAAGTTCGCCCGGTTTCGGCCGCTCTCCTTGGCAGGGGCCGGAAAGTGCGTCCAACCGGTTTCCTCGCTCAATAATTTCCCTGTACATGGTGTCGACAGGTTGTTTCATGAATGTACGCGACATGCGGACAGGGATGCCCCTCCATAAAAGTCTGTTCGCCAGGTTTCTACTGCTGGCGCCGTTGCTGCTACCCGGGTTTGCTCTGGCAGAGCCGCTTGAACTCCAGCTATCGGACCAGGAGCGTGCCTGGCTGGCGGACCATCCACAGGTGCGTGTCGGCCCCGACCCGGAGTACCGGCCGATTGAATTCTTTGACCAGCAGGGTGACTACCGGGGACTGGCCGCCGACTACCTGGAGGCGGTGGCAGGGCAGCTCAAGAGCGAGTTCAGGATCGTCCGGCTGAACAACTGGGACGAGGTGGTATGGCATGCCAAGACCCGGCGTATCGACATGTGGAGCGCTGCCAGCCCGACCCCGCAAAGACGTGAGTTCATGCGATTCACCCGGCCCATGATCGAGGTGCCGGCGATCATACTGGTACGCAACCGGGTTGAGCGCGACCTTACCATGGAGGACCTCAAGGGTCTCAAGGTGGCGGTGGTCTCCGGCTATGCCATTCATGACTACATCCTGGACCAGTACCCTCAGCTTACCCTCGACCCGGTACCGGACGTCCAGACCGCCCTGCGCAAGGTCTCCTTCGGCATGGTGGATGCGGTGGTGGGTGACCTGGCGACCGTCACCTATTACATGGAGCAGGAGGGGATCACCAATCTGCGCATCGCCGGCAATGCCGGTTACGCCTATCGACTCGCGTTTGCGGTGCGCAGCGACTGGCCGGAACTGGTCTCGATCCTGGACAAGGCGCTGGGCGCCATGACCCCGGAGCAACACCAGGCGATTCTCAGTCGCTGGGTTCGCGTCACCCAGCAGGGATGGCGGCCGGGGCTGCAGTTCTACCTGGTACTCTCCCTCGTTCTGTTCCTGCTCAGCGTGGTGGCGGGGGTGATCTGGAACCGCACCCTGAAACGGCTGGTGATCGAACGTACGGAGCAGCTGAACAGCGAACTGCAGGAGCGGCAACGGACCGAGGCGGCACTATCGATTCGGGACCGGGCGATCAGGGCGGCTGGTAACGGGGTGGCGATTATCGATCCCGGACAGCCGGATAACCCCATCATCTATGTCAATCCCGCGTTCGAGAAGATCTCCGGGTTCTCCGCCCGTGAACTGCTCGGCAACAGCTGCCCGTTTCTGAATGACGAACAGGAGAACCAGCAGCAGATAGCGCAGATCCGACAGGCAGTACGGCATGGCAAGGCATGCCGGGTGCAGATGCATAGCCAGCGTGGCGGCGGCAAGCGCTTCTGGGTCGAAGCTGCCTTGTCCCCGGTACATGATGCGGAGGGCCGGCTGAGCCACTTCATCAGTATCATCAACGACATCAGCCAGAGTAAGAAGAACGAGGAGGTGGTCCGGGAGATCGCCATGGGGGTATCGGCCACCACCGGAGACCAGTTCTTCTCGCAGTTGGTGTCACGCCTGGCGGAGGCGCTCGGCGTCGGCTACGTTTTCATCGGGCGGTTTGTCCCGGGACAGATCGAGCGGATCAACACCCTTGCGGTCTGGGCCAGGGGGAAGCGAGGTAAAAACTTCGTCTATGACCTTCCCGGGACCCCCTGCGAGGGGGTGATCCACGATGCTGCCTGTGCCTATTCGTCCGGTATTCAGACCCGCTTCCCGGAAGATCTGATGCTGCAGACCCTTGAGGCCGAGAGCTATGTCGGTCTGCCCTTGCGCTCCTCCGATGGCACGGTGCTTGGGTTGCTGGCGGCCCTGGATGTCCGGCCGCTGGAGAACACCGATTTCATAATGGCCATGCTGACCATCTTCGCAGCGCGCGCTGCCGCTGAAATGGAGCGGCAACGGGCCGACACGGCCCTGCGCAGCAGCGAAGAGCACTACCGGGTGCTGTTCGAGTCGGCCAGTGACGGTATCGTCACCTTCGAGGAGGGTTGCTTTACCAGCTGCAACCGGAAAATGGAGGAGATGCTGGGCTGTCCCAGGGACGAGATTATCGGCGCCACTCCGGAGCGTTTTTCACCACGTTACCAGCCGGACGGTTCACTCTCCGTCCAGTGCGCAAGGGAGCGCATCAGTGCCGCACTGGCTGGCGAGCCCCAGCTTTTCGAGTGGACCCACCTGCGGGCGGATGGCGGAAAGGTGCAGACCGAGGTCAGTCTTAACCGCATCGACAGCCAGGGGGCACCGGTATTGACTGCGAGGATTCACGATATCTCCGCCCGCAAGCAGCGCGAGGAGGAGACCCGGCTGGCGGCCAGCGTCTTCGACGGCACCAGCGAGGCGATCGTGATCACCGATCGGGAAGGCACCATTCTGCAGGTCAACCGTGCGTTCAGCGGAATTAC
This sequence comes from Sedimenticola sp., assembly GCA_026196475.1. GTDB lineage: Bacteria > Pseudomonadota > Gammaproteobacteria > Chromatiales > Chromatiaceae > Sedimenticola. The sequence goes on along the minus strand of JAPHTA010000361.1, from coordinate 7,460 downwards.
CGGGTTCCTGCCCGAGGAGGCGATTGGGCAGACCCCGCGACTGCTCCGTTCCGACTATCATGGCGAGTCGTTCTACCGCCAGTTCTGGGAGCAGTTGACCGCCAGCGGCAGCTGGCAGGGCGAGATATGGAACCGGCGCAAGAGTGGCGAAATTCACCCGGTGTGGCAGAACATCTCGGCGATCCGTGACAGCTCCGGCGGGATCGTGCAGTACATCAGTATCTTCTCCGATATCACCGACAAGAAGATGTCGGAGCAGCGGATCGAGCACCTGGCCCACTACGACGTGCTCACCGACCTGCCCAACCGGGTGCTGTTCAACGAGCGCTGCGAACATGCCCTGACCCGGGCCCGGAGAGAGGGGCATGAACTGGTGCTGATGTTCCTCGACCTTGACCGTTTCAAGCACATCAATGACAGCCTGGGTCACCCGGTGGGCGACCAGCTGCTGCAACAGGTGGCCGGACGGCTGCTCAAGCTGGTGCGGGAAGAGGACACGGTGGCACGGCTTGGCGGTGACGAGTTTGTGGTGGTTCTGGAAGAGGTGGCTGACAGCAACGTGGTGCCGTCGGTGGCGGAGAAACTGCTCGGGGCCTTCGCCGAGCCCTTCACTGTCAACGGCCGCCTGTTGCATGTATCCGCAAGCATTGGCATCGCGCTCTACCCGGCGGACGGCCAGGATGTAACCACCCTGGTACGCAATGCGGACGCCGCCATGTACCGGGCCAAGGAGAGCGGGCGCAACAATTACCAGTTCTATACCCGAGAAATGACGGTTTCGGCGCACGAACGGGTGTCGCTGGAGAATAGCCTGCGACAGGCGGTGGAGATGGAGGAGCTGGTACTCCACTACCATCCCCAGTACGACCTGGCTGGCGACCGGCTGGTGGGGGTCGAGGCACTGGTGCGCTGGCAGAATCCGGAGAAGGGACTGATTCCACCGGACCGGTTCATACCGCTGGCCGAGGATACCGGGCTGATCCTGCCGATCGGTGAATGGGTGCTCCACGAGGCGTGCCGACAGGCCCGGGCCTGGCTGGACCAGGGGTGTTGCTTTGGTCGCGTTGCGGTCAACGTCTCCGGACACCAGATCGAGCGGGGCGATATCGTTGAGCGGGTACGCCGGGTACTGGAGGAGACCCGGCTACCGGCCGAGCGGCTGGAGCTGGAGATCACCGAGAGCTTCATCATGCAGCACACCGAGCAGGCAATCCGTACCCTGGCCGAGCTGCGCAAACTGGGTGTCTCCCTGGCGATCGACGACTTCGGCACCGGCTACTCCTCGCTCAGCTATCTCAAGCAACTGCCCGTTAACAAGCTCAAGATCGATCGCTCCTTCATACGTGACATCCCCGACGGTCGGCTCGACATGGCGATCACTCGCGCGGTGATTGCCCTGGGTCGCGGTCTCGACATGCGGGTGATCGCAGAGGGCGTGGAGCGGGACGAACAGCGACGCTTTCTGCACGCCGAAGGGTGTGACGAGGCGCAGGGCTTCTTCTACACCCGGCCACTACCCGCGGCGGAGTTGGAGCACCTGATACAGGAGGTATCTCTGACCCGGATGGAAATGGCCCCCTGATACGTACCCTTGCCGTAAATCTCAGGCCAGTGGCAGACACAGCCAGAAGCGCGTGCCATTCCCCTCCTGGCTGCTGACCCCGATCTCGCCTGCATGCTTGTTGACTATGATGTGGTGGCTGATTGAAAGTCCCTGCCCGGTACCCCGGCCCACCTCCTTGGTGGTAAAGAAGGGCTCGAAGATCCTTTCCCTATTGGCCTCCGGGATGCCGACTCCGTTGTCCTCTATCTCCACCAGCAATTGCCCGTCACGGCTGCGGGTGCTGATGTGGATCTCTCCGGGACGACACCCTTCCAGGGCCTCTATCGCGTGTGCGGCGTTAATCACCAGGTTGAGGAATACCTGTCCCAGCTCCCCGGCGTTGCAGGGTACCAGTGCCAGGTCAGGGTCCAGATCGGTGGTCACCGTGGCCAGGGATTTCCATTCGCTACGGGATACCGTCAGGGTATTCTGCAGCAGGTGGTTTATGTCGGTGGGGATCATCTCCCCTTCGCCCGGATGGGAGAACTCCTTCATCGCGCGAACGATGGAGGCGACGTCCCCGATGCCCTGCAGTGACTGCTCGATAGCCAGGGGTATCTCCTCCATCAGGTAGTCCAGCTCGATCTCTTCCCGGGTACGGCTGATCTGCCCCAGCAGTGCGCTGTCTACCCCCTCCCGGGGCAACGTGTCGAGCAGTGGCAGGACCGGTTGCAGCAGGGAACAGATCTCCCGCTGTGCCCCGCGCAGGAACTTCAGGTTATCCATCACGTACTGGGCCGGGGTATTGATCTCGTGGGCGATCCCCGCGGCCAGCTGACCGGTGGCCTCCAGCTTCTGTGCCTGGTGCAGCTCCCGCTGAAGCTCCGCCTGGGCCTCCTGCGCCGATTTCAGGCTATCGATGTCGTAGACCCAGGCAAACAGGCAGGAGCGGCCCTGGTAGGTGGTGGGGGAGAGTGAGAGCAGGCCGCAGAAGGTACTGCCGTCGAGGCGCCTGAACAGCGCCTCGAAATCACGCACCTGCTCGCCCTGGGAGGCTCGTGCCACGATCTCATCGCGAGATCCCGGAATGGCATAGAGCTGGTTGCTTTCGATACCCTCCATCTGCTGCGGCGTCATGCCGAACATCTCTGCCAGTCGAGAGTTGAAGAAAAAGAGTCGCCCGTCATCCACACCGGATATCCCGAAGCCGGCCGGGCTGGCCTCGATGACTCCCTTCAGGAACGCTTCGTGCTGTACCTTCTCCGTAATGTCTGTGTAGGTGGTGACGAAACCGCCGCTGGACATCGGGTTGCCGTCGATCTGGAGAATCTCGCCGGAGGGGCGCTCGCGCAGGAAACTGTGGGCGGTGAACTGGCGCGCCAGGTCCATGCGTTCCCGCACCTGGGACTCCGGATCGCCCGGTCCGTACTCCCCGCGATCGGCGTTGTAGCGTAACAGCGTCTCCAGCGATGTGCCGACCCGCACCAGGGCCGCGGGGAATTCCAGCAGATCGAGAAACTGCTGGTTGTAGAATACCAGTTTCAGGTTGCGGTCGAGGACGCTGATCCCCTGGCTCAGGTGCCCGAAGGCGTCGCGTGCGATGTCTACCAGGTTGTTCATTCGTTCAGCCAACAGGTGCGAGTTCACTGAATTGGCCGCCCGGTCCTCCGGAAACCCGCCAGCCCGGGGGTCTTTCACAGGCGTTGCAGTGCCCGCGGTGTGGTGTGACAGGCGTATATGCCTGTTGCAGGGACAAGGCGACCGTATAGAATCAATGGCGGCCGTTCGGGGTCATGCTTTAATTAAGCGACCCGGGAATGACAAGGTAAACAGGGTGGTGGGGCGACCTCCACGCGATCAAGGAGTTGAAGTGGATAAATTTGTTCAGCTGGACGCTATCCGTCTGCACTACCTGGATCACGGCGGGCCGGGACCGACCCTGCTCTTGATGCCCGGGCTCACCGCCAATGCCCACGTCTTCGATGGCCTGGTTGCAGCCGGTATCGGCAAAGGAGTGCGCCTGCTGGCGCTGGACCTGCGCGGACGGGGCCTGAGCGACAAGCCGGGCAGCGGCTACGGGCTGAAGGAGCACGCCGCCGACGTGATCGGGCTTCTGGACAAGCTCGGCCTGGAGCAGGCGTTTCTCGGCGGCCACTCCTACGGCGGCCTGCTTGGGATGTACCTGGCGGCACACTTTCCGCAACGGGTCTCCCGGCTGCTGGTGATGGATGCCGCGGCACGCATGCATCCGGAGACGCGGCGCCTGATCCAGCCGGCCATCGACCGCCTGGGCAAGCCCGTGGACTCCTGGGATACCTACCTGGCGGCGGTGAAACTGATGCCCTTCTTCCACCAGTGGTGGGATCCGCAGATCGAGAGCTACTTTCGGGCCGACGTGGAGCCACTGCCGGATGGCCGGGTAGTCTCCCGTTCGCGCCCGGAGGCGATGCAGGAGGCGGTGGAGCATGTGCTGGCCGAGCCCTGGGAGGAGATGCTGCCGAGGATCACCCAGCCAACGCTGTTGCTGAACGCCACTGCCCCCTACGGCCTTCCCGGTGCGCCGCCACTATTGCCCCGGGCCGAGGCCGAGGCGACCGTTGCGGCGCTGCGCCAAGGGCGCTATGCAGCAGTCTCCGGCAACCACATCACCATGCTCTACGGCCAGGGGGCGCGGGAGATTGTCAAAGAAGTGGTCAAGTTCGTGGCCGTTTAGTCGCTAAGTTTTTCAACCCGCGGGAAATATGACCAATGTGCAGTGCCCCTGGTGCCTCTCAGCAGGGCCGGCAGGGGCGGGTTGTTCTGCCCGTTTAGTCATAAATATCCTTTGGCCGCGGGTAAAATTCTGTTATAAGAAGGCCGGCCGTAAAGGCACGGTCCAAGGGATGGGGATAAGCATGAGAACCAAAACAAACGCACTGACTCTCTTCTGGCTGGCGCTATTGCTGTGCCTGCCGCTGCCGAACGCGCTTGCCGCCGATATGGCCTCCCTGGTCAACACCGCCGGCATGCAGCGTATGCTGTCGCAGCGCATCACCAAGGACTACCTGTTCCTCGGCAAGCAGATCCGTGCCGGCAAGGCGCGCCGCCAGATGCAGGGCAGCGTGGCTCTGCTGCTGAACAATCACGATGTGCTGAAGCAGTCGGTCACCGATCAGCGGGTCCGTGACATGCTGGGGGAGATCGATCCACTGCTGGAGAAGCTGGTGGCCATCACCGACGCGCCCTACGCCAAGCACAGCGGAGCCACCATGCTGGAGCTGAGCGAGGCCTTGCTGGAGCTCAACCACGCGGTGGTGCTGGAACTGGAGAAGCAGCAGGCGGTGAAGACCGTGCAGGCGGTCAACGTGGCCGGGCGCCAGCGCATGTTGTCGCAGCGCATCGCCATGTTCTACGCCGCGCACCAGGCCGGTCTCAAGAGCGATGCCACGGTGAGCCAGATGCAGGGCGCGGTGGAGGAGTTCGAGAAGGCCCATGCCGGCCTCAGCGTCAACCCGATCAACTCGGAGGAGATCAGCCGCGAATTGAAGGGGGTGGAGAACCTCTGGAAGACGATCCGCAGCTACTTTACCGGGGAGGTGGAGAACAGCTACCCGGTAACCGCCTTCGTCACCACCGATGACATCATGAAGCGCATGAACAAGATCACCCTGCTCTACGTCAAGACGCACTGGGCGGCCAACAAGCAGTAGTCGCATCCCGCATCCGACTCCGGACACCCGCGCCATTCCTGGTGCGGGTGTTTTTCCTTGTGGACGGTTTTTCTGGTCCCACGGATCGGCTATTCTTCCTGGCGTTTTCAAAAACAGTCGGCAACGGGGAGGTGGCATGAAGATAGCGGTATACGGCACCGGCGGCGTGGGTGGCTATTTCGGTGGCAGACTGGCCGAGGCTGGCCATTCGGTCACCTTCATTGCCCGTGGCGACCACCTGCAGGCGATCCGTAAGCAGGGGTTGCGGATCGAGAGCATCAAGGGGGATTTTCACCTGCAGCCAGCCCAGGCCACCGACGATCCGGCCCAGGTGGGGCCGGTGGATGCGGTGCTGGTCTGCGTCAAGAGCTGGCAGGTGGCCGAGGTGGCGGAGGCGATGCGCCCGATGGTCGCAGACGACACCTTCGTGGTCTCCCTGTTGAACGGCGTGGAGTCGGTGGACCAGCTGGCCGCTGTACTGGGCCGTGAGCGGTTGCTGGGGGGAGTGGCCAAGATCTTCAGCTTCATCGGTGAGCCGGGGGTGATCCGGCACATCGGGCATGAGCCGACCCTGACGCTGGGTGAACTGGATGGCGTGGCAAGCGGGCGGTTACAACGCCTTGCCGACGCCCTGGAGACGTCCGGGGTCAAGGTCGAGCTTCCGCAATCGATCCAGGTGGAGATCTGGAAGAAGTTCCTCTTAACCACCGGCTGGGGCGGTCTCGGGGCGATCAGCCGGGCCCCGGTCGGGGTGCTGCGGGAAGAGCCTGCCACCCGGCCCCTGATCGAGGCCTGCTTGCGCGAGACCGAGGCGGTGGCCCGGGCTGCCGGGATCGCCCTGCCACAGGATATCGTGGAGCGAACATGGGCCTTCATCCACTCCCTGGAGCCCGCCGGTACGAGTTCCCTGCAACGGGATATCGCCGCCAACCGTCCCTCCGAGATCGATGCCTGGAACGGTGCCGTGGTGCGCATCGGCCAGAAGTACGGGGTGCCGACGCCGACTCACGACCTGATCGTCCGCGCCCTGGTGCCGCTGGAGCGGCGGGCCCGGGGTGAGATCGATTTCTGAGTGGATTGGCACTGCCGATGGTTCTAGAATCGGGGTGCCGGGGGCGTGTTCGGGACGATTCCGGCGTCTTGTCAAACTCCCGTTGTATTGTGGAAACTGTCTATGGGGCTCGCCGCCTTTCGTCGCCTGTTCAAGCGCTCCCATCCTGGCCCGGGTCGGGACAGGCGGGTCCACCCCCGAATCATCCCCAGCGCCGGCACCACCGTGCTGGTGGTGGATGACTCCACTACCGCCCGCCACCTGATGACCGGCATGCTGCGCCAGTCCGGTTACCGTACCCTGGAGGCGGCGGACGGCGCCCGGGGCATCGCCCTGGCCCGCAGCCAGCGACCCAACCTGATCTTCATGGACGTCATGATGCCCGGCATGGATGGGTTCCAGGCCACCCGCAAGCTGCAGGCCGACCGGCTGACCCAGGGTATCCCGGTTATCATCATCAGCGGCAACCGGCAGGCCACCATCCGCACCTGGGTGGAGAAGATCGGCGCCCGAGGGTTCCTGGAGAAGCCTTTTCAGCGCGGCGAGTTCTTCCTCCGCCTGGAGAGCGCCATCTACTGAGTGCCGGCTTACCCTGGCACTTGCGGACCACCAACAACAAGAGAGTTTTCATGGGACCGCTGCAAGGAATCAAGGTACTCGACCTGAGCCGCATTCTGGCCGGCCCCTGGGCCACCCAGGTGCTGGCGGACTTCGGGGCCACGGTGTGGAAGATCGAGCGGCCCGGAGTGGGTGACGATACCCGGCACTGGGGGCCGCCCTACCTCAGGGACCGGGATGGCAACGAGACCGGTGAGTCGGCCTACTACCTCTCGGCAAACCGGGGCAAGCGTTCGCTGGCGGTGGATATCACCACGCCCGAGGGGCAGGCGCTGATCCGTTCCCTGGCGCAACGGGCGGATATCCTGGTGGAGAATTTCAAGGTGGGAGGACTGGCCCGCTACGGGCTCGATTACGCCACCCTTTCAGCTCAGTGCCCGCACCTGGTCTACTGCTCCATTACCGGCTTTGGGCAGACCGGTCCGGATGCCGGCCTGGCCGGATACGATGCCATGATCCAGGCCCGGGGTGGCCTGATGAGCATCACCGGAGAAGCGGATTGCGAGCCGGGTGGCGGCCCGCAAAAGGCGGGGGTGGCGGTGGCCGACCTGATGGCCGG
>JAPHTA010000224.1 GCA_026196475.1 Sedimenticola sp. | reverse complement strand
GTAAACTCGGTACTGGTGGCAGAGGGTTGGAAGCGGGCGGGAATCCTGCGTGCCGACCCCTATGGAGTGGAGCTGGTGCCGGTGATCGGTGACCAGGGAGAGAACACCCTCTACCAGGCGGACCTGCCCTCCCTGGCACCGATGATGCTGCAGGCACAGCTGCTGCAATCCATGCTGCGCCAGGTGGAGCGACTGCATCCGGGCGAACCGGTCACCCTGGTGGCGCACTCTGCGGGTGGTGTCGTTTCCCGCCTCGCCCTGGTTCAGGGTGGTGTCGGCCAGGCGCGGGCACTGATCACTATCGCCTCGCCACACCTGGGCACCGGCCGGGCGATCCAGGCCCTGGAGAGCAGTGATACCCCCTGGCCGTTCTGCCTGGTACAGAATTTCTTCACCGGCGGCGGGACCCGCCTGCTGCGTGAATCCCGGGGGGCGCTGCTCGACCTGGTGCCGGCCCGGCCCGGTACCCTGCTCTACTGGCTCAACAGCCAGCCACACCCGGACATCACCTACCATGCTATCGTGCGCGGCGGGCCGGTCGGTCTGGGTGACGAGCTGGTTCCGGTATTCAGCCAGGACATGAACGGCGTCCCCGCGCTGCGCGGCCGGGCCCGGGTCACCCTGGTCAACAGCAGCCATAGCCTGGGTCCCGAGGACGGGGTGGTGCTGGCGGATATCCTGAAACAGTTGTAGCGCCACCGGTCGCCGCCTTGTGGTGGCTGGATTGCAGGTCTACCCTTGATGGAAAGGGTGGTCAGCAGGGTGGAGTAATGGGCGATGTCACCGATTTCTGTCGCTACCGGTCACGCAGGGATTTCGACCGCAAGCTGGTCGGGATGGGCTGGTCGCCGACCCGCCTTCACGCCACCGTGGTCGAGGGGACCCCGATCTATCTCTTCGACGACGCTACCCGGTTGCTGCTGTTTGCCCTGGTCCAGACCGAAAACCTGCAACAGATCAGCTGCCGCGTTCATCAGAGTCCACGGGAAACCCTGTTCCGTCTCGCGGAATCACTGGAAAGCCTGGTCGTCGATTTTGCCCGAACCCCGCCCCATGAGGATGACCCGCGCATGGCGCTGGTGGCGGATACCCTGGTCTGGTTCGCCGGTTTCTCCCTCTCCCTGATTGAGACCCGGGCCCTGGCGGAGGAGTCGATAGCGGTTATTCGTCTGCCCGATAGTGGGCGGGGTGAGAGCGCCTTCCACCTGGCGCACCTGGAGTGGCCCGAGGTGCTGGGGCGCAAACAGGCATCGGCGCAACTTGCCCGCCTGGCCGGTTCCCTGCGTCCGCGCCTGCTGCGGCGATAGATGATCAGCGGTCCACTCGATAGTGGGTGAGCAACTGATCTGCATCTCCGATAACCGCCGTTGCCGCCTGCTCCGCTGTCCGCCGTTTTATCCACGCCAGCAGTTGCGGGCCGGGCTGACGTTCCGTGCCGAAGTAGGCCAGTTTCAGATTCAGGTAGTCGCCGTCATGGTTGAGTGTGACCTGTTTTATCTCCCCCTCGTACAGGGTGTGGATTCCCAGTGCCTCCCAGTCGATCCGGTAACCGGCCCGGCGTGCGTTGCGGATCTCGTTTACCAGCAGGCGAAGATCGCCGGCGATGGCCTCGCAGAGCCCCTGCTTGGCCTCCCGTTGCTGCATCGAACGGAAGATGAACTCCAGGCCGTCGGGGGTAAGGTAGCGGACACTGCGGTGCTGCTGGAACTGCCACTGTCCCGCGGTCACCCGGGGCATCTCGATCTTTGCGGCCGGTGGCTGTCCCCGGTACGGGGTGCAGTCGTGCAGGCGGCAGAAGCGGTCGACGATTTGCTGTTCCAGCTGGCGCGCCCTGGCCAGTTCCGGACCGCTGATCACCACCGGGTTGTCGTCCAGAAACAGGCTGACCGGGCCCTTGGCCGGGATGACGATCTCGATCCGGCTTTGGTAGTCGAGGGCCCTCTGCCGCTCGCTCAGTTGTCCGATGTAGTGATCGAGCCCGCGGCGCCAGCGGGCCAGTTTTAGATTCCTCCGGGCCTGGCTGCTCGATGCCTGCAGGCTCTCCCGGTAGCTTGCCTGGTAGGCATTGAGCAGTTCCGTAAGTGCGATCTGGGCGAAGTCGAAGCGCTGCAGGGCGTCAGCGCCAGCGATCTGTTCCGCCAGCCGGTAGAAGAGATGACGCGGTGCCGGGACCGCCTGCCGGCCCGGTTGCGACGACAAGTCGGCAGAGCCTGCCCCGATGGCGGGGAACAGAAACAGGATGGCTGCAATGTACGCAGGGTGCATGGTCGGCAAGGCTCTCCGGCTGGTTCCGACAGTATAGCCAGTGCTTGCCGGCAGTCTGTGATCCGGGTGGGAGAATCTAGATGGGTGGGTCTGGGGCGGCGGGCGACTGCCGGCGACGTCTTGCCTGGCGAAGTTCGATCAGCGCGACTCCGCTGATCGTGAGCAGGCCGCCAAGTGCCTTGTACAGGGTGAAGGCCTCGTCCAGGATCAGTACCCCGGCGGCAACGCCGATCAGCGGTGCCAGCAGGGAGAAGGGGACCACCTGGTTGATGCTGAGGCGCCCGATCAGTCGGTACCAGAGGTAGTAGGCGATGATCGAGGAGCCGATGGCGATGTAACCTAGCGCTGCCCACGCCTTCCAGCTCGCGGCCTGCAACTGCGCCATGTGGCCGTTCTCCAGGGCCAGCGAGGCGGCCGCCATCAACGGTATGGAGAACAGGCTCATCCAGCCGATGATGGCCATCGGCCGGATGTGGTGGTAGCGCTTGATCAGGATGTTGGACCAGGCCCAGCAGAAGGCCGAGACCAGCAGTGCGCCCAGGGCCAGCGGCGTGCCGCCACCCGGCTCTCCGGCCAGCAGCGCGGCCCCGGCGAAGGCCATCAGCATGCCGGACAGCCGCACCGGACCCAGGGTGTCGGAGAAGAACAAGGTGGAGAGGATCACGCTGAATGGGATGCCGAGCTGGATCATCAGCGCCGAGGTGGCGGCGTCGGCGCCCTGCAGACCGATGAACAGAAGGCCGAAATGGCCCACCCCCATCACCAGGGAGAGCCACAGGATGCCCCGGATCTCGTCCCTTCTCGGGCGAAACAGGGGTGCCACCAGCAGGGCCACCAGGGCGAAGCGGAGGGAGGTCAGCAGCAGCGGTGGAATCTCGCTCACCGCGGTCTTGATGACCACGAAATTGAGTCCCCAGATGAGGATCACGGTGAGGGCCTGAAGCAGGTCGGTGGGTCGCATGTCGCTCCTGTTCGCTCAGTGCCGGCGCTACCCGGTCAGGGGGCCGGCTGGCAGGTCGGGCAGTGGTAGCAGGCCTGGCCCGAGCGGCTGGATTTTACGATCGGGCTGGCACAGCGGTAGCAGGCAAGCCCCTGCCGCCGGTAGACGTAAAATCGGGCCTGCTCAAAGCTCGCTCCCCGTGCCATCAACTTCTCGGCGGTTTCCATGTCGTTGGTGATCCCCCGGGTGTGGTAGGACTGGAGTGTCAGCTGCCGTATTGCCCTGGCCAGATGCTCCTGCTGTTGCAGGGTGCAGTCAAGCGGACGCAGCGACGGGTGCAGACCGCAGACGAAGAGGATCTCGCAGCGCAGGTAGTTGCCCGGTCCGGCGATGAAGCCCTGGTCGGTGAGCAGGCTGCCCAGTCGCCGGCCCCGGAAACGCCTCTCCCGAATCCGATCGAGGATCCGTTCCGGGGTGGTATCCGGCGCCAGGACGTCCGGTCCCAGCCTGGCGAGAAAGGAATGCTGTTTTAACTGCTCCTCGCTGAGCAGCTCGATGGTGGAGGCGCTGTAGAGCAGGGCGGCGCTGCGCGGGGTGACCAGGGCCAGGCGCAGCTGGCGGCCGGTGTCCGGCTGAAGGTCGGCGGGGCCTGTGTACCAGCGACCGTAGAGCTGGTTGTGGGTATAGAGCGTGAGTCCGTTGTCGAAGCGGGTCAGCATCGCCTTGCCCCGGGTGTCGACCCGGGTCACCCGGCGGCCCTCCAGTTGCTGCGGCAGGGATGCGAGTTCGGGCAGGGGGCTCCAGGCGCGCTGCAAGGGCTTGTTTCTGAGCGCCGACTCCACCTGGTCCGCAGCACGGCGTATTTCAGGTCCCTCGGGCATGGTATCGCTCCTGCCGCCGAATTCAGTCGAGTGTGGAGTCGATCTGCAGGATCTCTTCCAGCAGCGATTCCACGTCGCCCAGGGTGGTGAGCGGGTTCATGAACACCAGGCGCAGCCAGCGCCGGCCCCGGTACAGGGTCGAGGAGATGTAGAAGTCGCCCCGCTCCAGCAGGCGACGCCGGATCTCCAGCTGGCGGCTGTCATTGCCCTCGATGCGGAAGCAGAGAATGTTGGTCTCGGGGGTGATCGCCACCTCGAAACGATCCCGACCGGCGATCAGCCGTGCCGCCTGTCCGGCCCGCTCCACCAGCCCCTCCACGTGGGCCGCCAGGCCCCGCTCGCCCATCGCCGCCAGGGTCATGAACAGGCGCAGGCCCAGTCCCGCCTTGGTGCACTCCACGGTGCGCGAGATGAAGTCGAAGCCCGGCTGGTCCTTGGCGTGCAGCAGGTAGCTCGCCTCCTGCTCGAAGGCGTGGTCCAGGTGACGGTGGTCCCGCACCAGGATCGCGGCACAGACGGTCGGGGTGCACATCATCTTGTGCGCGTCCCACACCACCGAGTCGGCCAGTTCGATGCCGTTCAGGTAGTGGCGCAGTTTCGGTGAGGCGAGGGCGCCACCGCCGTGGGCGGCGTCCACGTGAAGCCAGATGCCGTGGTCCCGGCAGATGCGGGCGATCGCCGGCAGCGGATCGTAGAGCCCGGCCGCGGTGCCGCAGGCGTTGGCCGCTATGGCCATGATCCGCCTGCCATCGGCCTGCAGTTGTTCGATCTGCCGTTCCATACCGTTGGGATCGACCCGGCCGTTTTCGTCCGCCGGCAGGGTCAGGCAGTTCTCCTCGCCCAGTCCGAGAATGGCCACCGCCCGCTTTATGGAGTAGTGGGACTGCTCCGGTACCAGAACCACCAGGTTGCCGGGATTGCCCCGTTTCCAGAACTCCGGCACCCGGGCGCTGCGGGCCGCCAGCAGGGCGGTCAGGTTGGCCAGCGAGCCACCGTGGGTAAGGACGCCGCCGGCGTGCGGTGAGTCGGGATCCAGCTGCTGCCCGACCGGGACCCCCTGCCAGCCCACCTGGCGCAGCATCCAGTTGATCATGAAGTACTCGATGCTGGATGCGCCCGGTCCCATCTCGTAGATCGCCATGGCGTTGTTGGTGGCGCCATCGATCAGCGAGCCGAGGGCACCGGTGGTGTGCGGAACCGCCGCCTGGTGGGCCAGGAACCCCGGGTGGTGCAAGCGGGTGGTGGTCTGCAGGTAGTCCTCTACAAACTGCTGCAGGGTTTCGTCAGCGAGATCACCCTCGCGCAAGTGTCGTTCAAGTTTCAGCTGTTCGATCAGCTGCTCCATTGTCTGCTGCCGGATCACCGGCGCCTGCCGCCGGGCTGATTGATCGATGTATTCGGCCAGGCTCTCGGCAACCCGTCGCGCGTCGTCGGGAAACCGCTGTTGTGAAGTACTGTCCATGGGCGCTCTTTGCAATGGAAGTTGCAATTGGAAGGATTGGATGATTGCGGGAGAATACTGCAATCGGCCGGCGGGACAAAATCAGGTCGAGCTGACGAGTGGGAAGCTCCCCTCCAGCAGCAGGCGGCGGATCGTCTTGGCGGCTTGTGGCCGGGTGATGAAGTAGCCCTGAAGTTCGTCGCACCGCTGCTGCCTGAGGAAGGTCACCTGCTGCCGGTTTTCCACCCCCTCGGCAGTCACCGACAGTTTCAGCTTGTGTGCCATGGCGATCATCGCTGCCACCAGTTCGCTGTCATCGGAGTTGGTCGGAACATCGCGTATGAAGGAGATGTCGATCTTCAGCTTGCTGATCGGCAGCCGCTTGAGATAGCCGAAGTTGGAGTAGCCGGTGCCGAAATCGTCGATCGATATCTGGATGCCGTGGCCCCTCAGCGCGGTCAGCATGGGGACTACCTCGTCCGGCCGCTCCATGATCGCGCTCTCGGTCAGTTCCAGCTCCAGGAAGCGCGGGTCCAGGCCGGCTTCGTCGAGCAGCTGGATTACCCGCTGGCTGAAGCTGGATTGGGTCAGCTGGCGTGCCGAGACGTTGACCGCCATTCGGAAGTCATCGATGCCCATGTCGACCCATTCACTGCACTGTTTGATTGCCGTCGCCAACACCCAGTCCCCCAGTTCGGGGATGATGCCGATGTTCTCCGCCAGGGGAATGAACAGTGCCGGCGAGATGTACCCCAGGTCGGCATGCTGCCAGCGGATCAGGGCCTCGGTGCCGGTGATACGTCCGCTGGTGGCGCACACCTTGGCCTGGTAGTGCAGGGTGAACTCCTTCAGGTTGAGCGCCTTACGCAAATTGTTCTCCATCTCCAGGTGCGCCAGGGAGCTCTTGTTCATGGTCGCGGTATACAGCTGGTAGCTGTTCCTGCCCTCGTCCTTGGCACGGTACATGGCGGTATCGGCATTGCGCACCAGGGTTTCGCTGTCACGGCCGTCGTAGGGGTAGATGCTTATGCCCAGGCTGGCGGTGACGTAGAGGGTACTGTTGTCGACGTTGATCGGTTCCGACAGGGCGCTGATGATGCGGTGGGCAATGGCCACGGCGCAATCGGCGTCTTCAATCTCCTGCAGTAGCAGGGTGAACTCGTCTCCCCCCATGCGGGCGGCGGTATCGCCCTCCCGCAGCTGCCCGGAGATCCGTTTCGCCACCTCCACCAGCAACTTGTCGCCCACGCTGTGGCCCAGGGTGTCGTTGATGCGTTTGAACAGATCCAGGTCGATGAACACAACCGCCAGCTGGTGGTCGTGACGATGGGCGTTGGCGATCGACATGTTCAGGCGGTCGGTGAACAGGCGCCGGTTGGGCAGGCCGGTGAGCATGTCGTAGTAGGCCAGATTCTTGATCTGCTCCTCGCTCTTCTTGCGCTCGGTGATGTCGGAGAGGATGGCCGCCAGCTTGGTGATCTCCCCCTTGTCGTTGCGAATCGCGTTGATGCTCAACCATTCGGGATAGATCTCGCCGTTCTTGCGCCGGTTCCAGACCTCGCCGGCCCAGTAGCCCTCCGACTCCACGGACTTCCACATGGCGCTGTAGAATTCGGCGTCGTGGCGTCCCGAGCGCAGCAGGGCCGGGGTGTTGCCGATGGACTCCTCGGCGCTGTAGCCGGTAATCCGGGTAAACGCCGGGTTGACCGACTGAATGATGCCGCGGGCGTCGGTCACCATGATGCCGTCACGGGAGGCCTTGATCACCTGGCGCGCCAGGTGCAGGTTCTCCTGGGAGTGCTCCAGGGCGATACGTCGCTCGTGCAGGGCCTGTCGCAGGTAGTCCAGGTGGTTGTGGTCGATTCCGCGCAGGATCTCGGAAAAAGAGAGTATGCCGATCAGGTTACCTTCCCCGGAGGTGATGCCGAGGTGGCGAAAACCCTGCCGGTCAAAGATGCTGCGTGCCTGCAGCAGGGAGAGGGTGTCGGGCTGCATCAGCAGTGGGCGGCTGGCCACCTCGCCGACACAGATGTTGGTACGCTTGCTGGCGATGCTCCGCAGGAAGTCCCGCTCGGTGAAAATGCCGTAGCTCTCGCCCTCCGTATAACGTACCGCCGCCGCGTCCACCCTGGCGCTGCGCAGGCGGTGGATTGCCTGGTGCAGGGGCAGTTCCGCCTCCAGGACCTCCAGGTTGGGCTTCAGTATGGTGGCGACGCTGCGCAACAGCAGGTCATGCTCAATCCCCTGGGCCCTGATCAGGTCGGTCTGGCTGATGATGCCCACCGATCGTGCATCGTCGTCGATGACCAGGAGGTGGCGGATCTTCTCGATCCGTAGCAGCTGTTCCGCCTTCTCCAGGGGGGCGCCCTGCTCGATAGTCTTGACCGGTCGGCTCATCACCCGGGAGAGCGGCTGCTCGAATACGTCCGGATTGCCCGGCAGTTCCAGCTTCAGCGCGTCGGCCTCGGTCCAGATACCCACCGCCTGTCCCCGTTCGATCACCACGATGGAACTGCAGCGGGAGCGCCACATTCGGTCGGCTGCCTCAACCACAGTAGTCTGCGGTGTGCAGTCGAGAATCTTGTGGCTGATGATATCTCCGACCGTGATGCCGGATACGAAGGGGATTGTGGAGGCCGGGTCGGAGCTCATCTGTCCGGGCCGGTGCTGTGAATCTGAACTGCCTGTCACTGAATTTGCCCGTTCCTGCCTTGCTACAGATGGACCGCCCGCCGCGGGATACGGATAGCGGGGACGCACGCTCCAGATAGAGTTCGGCAGATCGGCGCGTTTCTTTAGCTCACTGCGACCGTCTTTGTCCAGTATTACCCCGGTCGGTACAGGGTTGAGTCGCTTTGCCGGCCCGCCGGGCTCTGGGGTATAGTGCGCTCCTGTCACTCCAGCCCGTTTTCGCACCATGAAAAGACCCGAACTGCTCTCCCCGGCCGGAACCCTGAAGAACATGCGCTACGCCTTTGCCTACGGCGCAGACGCAGTGTATGCCGGGATGCCCCGCTACAGCCTGCGGGTGCGCAACAACGACTTCCTGGAGGAGAATCTGGCCATCGGGATCGCCGAAGCCCACTCCCTCGGCAAGCAGTTCTTTCTCGCCTGCAACCTGATGCCTCACGGCGCCAAGCTGAAGACCTTCATGCAGGATATCGAGCCGATTATCGGCATGGGGCCGGATGCCCTGATCATGTCCGATCCCGGTCTCATCATGCTGGTGCGGGAGCGCTGGCCGGAGATGCCGGTGCACCTCTCGGTGCAGGAGAATACGGTCAATGCCGCCTCGGTGAGGTTCTGGCAGCAGGTTGGCCTGAGCCGGGTGATACTCTCCCGGGAACTCTCCCTGGAGGAGATCGGGGAGATCCGACAGGCCTGCCCGGAGATGGAGCTGGAGGTGTTCGTGCACGGGGCACTCTGCATTGCCTACTCCGGGCGCTGCCTGCTCTCCGGCTACTTCAACCACCGGGACGCCAACCAGGGGAGTTGTACCAACTCCTGTCGCTGGGAATACAAGGTAGGAGAGGCGGGTGACGCCGAGGAGATAACCGGGGTGGCCCAGTCCGGCCAGGCACGTCACCCGGCGGCTGACGGTGTCTACCTGCTGGAGGAGCGGGAACGGCCCGGCGAGTTCATGCCGATTTTCGAGGACGAACAGGGCACCTACATCATGAATTCGAAGGATCTGCGGGCGGTGGAGCACATCCACCGGCTGGTGGAGATCGGCGTCGACTGCCTGAAGATCGAGGGTCGTACCAAGTCCCACTACTACACTGCCCGCACCACCCAGGTCTACCGCCAGGCGATCGATGACGCGGTGGCCGGCCGTCCGTTTCGCCCGGAGTTGATGCTGGAACTGGAGAATCTCTCCAGTCGCGGCTACACCGACGGCTTCTATCAGCGCCACGAGAGCCAGGAGCTGCAGTCCTACCGAGAAAATTCGTCCCGCAGCACCCGCCAGCAGTTTGTCGCCGAGGTGATCGGCCGTGACCCGGATACGGGCTACTATCTGCTTGACGTGAAGAACAAGTTTGCGGTCGGTGACCGCCTGGAACTGCTTACGCCCCGCGGCAACTGTCAGTTCATCCTGGATTCCATGGAGGACCAGCACGGTAACCCGATGCGTGAAGCTCCGGGAGGTGGCTACCGGGTCAGGGTGAGACTTCCCGGTGACACGGCCGCACAGGGGCTGGTGACCCGCTTGCTGCATGCGGATGACGCCGGAACGGATTAGCAGGGTATTCCGGAAGCAGGCTGGGTGACCGGAAAACCATAAATTTTTTGTATTGTTTTTTTCCCCCTTTTTGCAGTAGTAATAACTGTTCTCTAGAGCCGCTTAAGGCCCCGGGCCGGGCCTGAAAGCGGGGTGAACGCGGCACAGGGAGGGGCCCGGCCGGTGTTCGACCGGCACGTATTTCTGTCGTTGGCGGATGTAGGGTCCTGCTTCGGCAGAGCAGGCTATCGGCGGTTCCGGATGAATCGCACGACTGGCGTGTTAATACTGGTGTGGAGATTTTACGGTGAGCAGACGTTCAGACATGGACGATTACGATGACGACCTGGGGGAGTGGGAAGGCGTGATTCATCACAAGAACCGCAAGCCAAGCGGCGATATGCGGCACAAGCGCCCGTCAACTAAGGGTGAGCAGGATGCCGGGGGTCGAAAACCTCACAAGTCACGGCGGCCCGCGGGTCGCCACCCTGACCCCGAGTACTGATTCCGTTTTCAGTCCCCTGCCGCCAGGCAGGAGCCCTTCAATAGCTGGTATGACTACCCGCCAGGCTGGTTCCCTGGCGGGAGCCCGGTGTATGGCGCTGCGCAAGCCTTCCCCATGCTCTCCCTGCCGGATGCCCCCTGGCCTGCGCAAATGTCACAGTTTTGTAACGGCGAAACAATTGTTCGAAGGCCGGGGTCTCTGGTTACATACCAAATCGATTTATCGGGAGAGTACAGATGAAAGGATTTTATTGGGCGGTAGCCGTGACCGCAGTGGCAACCGCGCTGCTGGTGAACGCGGAGAGCGGCCGGCCGGTGGCCGGTCACGGAGAACTGCAGGAGGCCACCTTCGCCG
The DNA here is from genome assembly GCA_026196475.1 of Sedimenticola sp. Taxonomy (GTDB): domain Bacteria; phylum Pseudomonadota; class Gammaproteobacteria; order Chromatiales; family Chromatiaceae; genus Sedimenticola. The sequence goes on along the minus strand of JAPHTA010000224.1, from coordinate 10,390 downwards.
GTGGCTGTTTCTGGTGCGTGGAGTCCGATTTCGAGCAGCTTCCCGGCGTGGTGGAGGTGGTTTCCGGCTACTCTGGTGGCGACGTTGAGAATCCCACCTACGAACAGGTCGCTGCCGGTGAGACCGGTCACGTGGAGAGCGTCCGGGTGACCTTCGATCCGAAGCGCATCAGCTACCCGCAGTTGCTGGATGCGTTCTGGCAGCAGATCAACCCGACCGACCCGAGCGGCCAGTTCTCTGATCGCGGCTTCCAGTACAGCAGTGCCATCTTCTACCACGATCCGCAGCAGAAGGCGGCGGCGGAACATTCCCGCGAAGCGCTGATGCGCACTGGACGCTTCACGGATCCGATTGCCACCCGCATCAAACCGGCAGAGGCCTTCTACCCGGCGGAAGCCTACCACCAGGATTACTACAGGAAGAATCCGCTACGCTACCGAATCTACCGCTACAACTCCGGCCGGGACCAGTACCTTGAGGCGGCCTGGGGGGAGGAGCGCAAATTGGCACGGGAGCAACAGCCTGCTGCCGGTGAACACTACCGCAAGCCGTCGGATGATGAGCTGCGTGCGATGCTGACCCCGCAGCAGTACGAGGTGACCCAGAACGACGGAACCGAGCGGCCGTTCGAGAACGCCTACTGGAACGAAAAGCGGGACGGGATCTACGTCGACGTGGTAAGTGGTGAGCCCCTGTTTTCGTCGCGGGACAAGTTCGTCTCCGGCACCGGCTGGCCCAGCTTCACCCGTCCCCTGCGTCCGCAGGCGGTGGTCGAGGAGCTCGATTTCAAGCTGATTCTTCCCCGCACCGAGGTACGCAGCCGGTATGCCGATTCCCACCTGGGGCACGTGTTCAAGGATGGACCGGAACCGACCGGATTACGCTACTGCCTCAACTCGGCGGCACTGCGTTTCATTCCGCGGGAGGAGATGGCGGCTGCCGGGTATGCCGACTACCTGGATCAACTGTAGCCTGCAGGTCGGGGTGAGCTTGCGAACCCCGACGATTTAATCCCGGGATCCGCTAGAGCTGCAGCTCCTCTTCGCTGAACTGACTGCGGTCCAGTCGCCAGGAGTGCAGTTCTGTAACCCCGCTCGGGGTAACCGAGAGCACCAGGTAGGAGTAGTCCGGCCAGGCGGTACGCCTCTCCTGCTCCCCCGGGGTGTGACGCTGGTCGGGAAGCGCACGCCAGATACCCACCACCTCCAACCCTTGGCGCTGGGCCTTGGTGCCGGCCTGGATCAGGTCGACGGGATCGAGATCGAACGGGGCTTCGGCGGCATCCGGCTCGGGATGGACCAGCTGTTCAATGCGTTGCACCGAGACGTGTCCATGCGCCTGTTTGCCGAACAGGATACCGCAGGTTTCATGGGGGTACCCCAGGTTCGCCAGTAACCCGAGCTGGTCCCGCAGGTATTGGGGCAGGTGCAGTTGGGACATGCTCTATAGCATAGAGCAATTTTTCTGTTCCGGCGGTTTAAATGGTCTGGAACTGACTGAAAAACATGAAAAAAATATGGTTTATCCCGGCATCGATACACTTCGAAGGTGCTGCTGCGGCAGTCTAGCCCTGGTTGATTCCCTGAAACAGGGCCCCGATCGCCGCCGAGAGCTGCTGTGATCGTTGCGGATCGCGCATCAGCGCAAGCATGGGTTCCCGCATCCCCGGGAGGTATAGCAGGTCGGCCATGCAGAGGTTGAACGCTTCCTGGCCGGCGCTGTTTTCGGCCAGTCGCTCCAGAAATGGCAGGCTGCAGTCCGGTTCCAGCAACTGCTCCCAGGCGCGTCCGCTGATTGCAGTGAGCAGCTCGATGTGATTTCCGCAGGGCGCCTGCAGGACCGCCCGGATCATCTGCTGCTGCAGCTCGGGAGCCCGGCTGCGGGCCCCGGCCCGGATCAGGGCGGCCAGCAGGGCAGGGTCCGGTCGCTCCTGCGCCAGTTCCCGGCGTGCGCGCGCCAGCAGGGCGGTATTGAGCGGGCGTGAAATCTGTTCGTTCTCCAGGCAGTGTGCCAGGGCCACCAGGGGCTGGGCCGGCATCGAGTCCAGCGCTTTCGTCACGCTGGACTCGTTGTCGTCCTGATCGAGTCTGGCGGCCACGTCGGCGATACCCTGGTAACCTACGAATGACCACTGATCCCAGCCCGGTTCTCCCCTGAAATAGTCCCGCGCATGGGTGTAGAATTTTGACGGTGGTGTTTTCAGGATGCGAGAGACCCGGGCGTGAAAGACCGCCATCCGGTCCTCCCTCGGCTTGAAGCTGTAGGGGTTGTCCTGCAGTGCCGCCTCCAGCTGCTCACCCTCTTTTTCCGCCTGCATGCGTTCGCCGATGCGCTCGATCAGGCGATGCATCAGGTCGTCCCGGGCAGCCTGCAACAGCTTCCCCTGTTCGTCCAGCGGCAGGCGGAGAAACCAGATAAACGGCTCCTGCCGGTCTGCCTTGTCCCGAAACAGCATGGCGAACCAGGCCTGCTTCTGCAGCGGGAAGGGATAGGGGATCCCGGTCTGTTCAAACTGCAGGAAACGTTCCCGCGGCAACCGCACCACCCGGCGACCCATGTCGAAGAGTTGCAGTTGCGCTCCGGTGGTTTCGAGGAATTCGGTGAAGGTATTGATCTGTTCCACGGCGTCTCTCTTGTCGTTTCGACCGGTCACTCCCTCAGCGGATCCAGTCGATGATGTGGTGTTCCGGGTCGTCCGTCTGCTCTTCGCTGATCACCCGGCCGCCAACCGAGTGGCCACTGTGGATCACGCTATCCGGGTCACCCGAGACCAGGGGGTGCCACCGGGGCAGCGGGCGGCCTTCGGCCAGTAACCGGTAGGCGCAGGTCTCTGGCAGCCAGTAGGGGTCCTGCAGGACCTCCAGGGTCACCGTGACGCATTCGGGGACATTGCGTGAGCGATTCGGGTAGTCCCGACAGCGGCAGGTCTCCTGGTCCAGGTAGCGGCAGCAGATGTTGGTGAAGTGTATCTCCCGGGTATCCTGGTCCTCGAAGCGGTGCAGGCAGCACTTCGCGCATCCGTCGCAGAGCGACTCCCACTCCGACTGAGTGAGTTCGGCAAGGGGCCTGGCAGCCCAGAAGGGGGTATCCTGATCCGGCATGGCGCTATTCTACCAGCACCCAGGGTTGCTGTGGTGAATCCGCAGCTGCGGCGGCCAATATCAGCCATTGGAGAGTGGCGCCGTTAAAACCCTGTATAAATCAAGTCATTGTTTACACAGCAACCGTATTTCCGGGTTTCGGCACCTGAAAGATTTTGCTTCAGTATCTCATTGGCACTGAAAGGATTTGTAAGTATTTGATTAAATGAATGAACAGGGCAGTATTGCAAGTCCTGTAAGGCAGTCGTTGACTGCCGAAGGGGGTGGTCCGGCTCTGTCGATCGAAACTTCTCCACAATGTTATCCACAGGTTCTGCAGCAAGTTGGATGTGGGTGTTTACTTACCCTGGTGATACCTGTTGGCGGCCTTTCCGGCCTCTTTTTTCAGTTCCGAGTCCAGTCTGCGGTTGCGTTCGCGCTGCTGGGCGATGGCCTGCTCCAGTCGTTTCAGGCGACGTTGTTGCCCGGCGTTATGTTCCTGCAGTTGGCGGGTCTCCTCCTGCAATTTCCGCTGCTCTGCCGTGGCGGCTTCGATATCCGATGCCCGGTCTGCCTGGAGTGGGAGTGGTGCCAGCAGCAACGATAGTAAAAGCGGGTGCAGGGTTTGCATGGTCGATAGAGCTCTACGGCGGGACGTCGACGCCATTCTGCCACCTGGCTGCGTTGGCGTCACCTTCAGACCAGGGCTTGCCGCACGCCTGCAATAAGGGGAAATCGGTGAGAGTTCGTGGGATAATCGGCGGTTGATTCAATACAGGACTCAAGGATATCCGCATGCTCTCTCCAAGACGCGTCATCGCGCAGGCGGTTCAGGCCGAGGCGGTCAACACCAGCTACCAGCAGGGGGTGGATGCCTATGCCCGGCGCGCCTACGAGGCGGCTTTCCGTTGCTGGTCCGCGCTGGCGGAGCAGGGGGATGCCCAGGCACAGTATGGGGTGGCGGTTTTGCTGGAGCGTGGTGAAGGGGTTCGCCGGGATCTTGAGGGGGCCCTGGCGTGGTACCAGAAGGCGGCGCGGCAGGGGCTGGCTGACGCCCAGTACAACCTGGCGCTGCTGTATATGGATGGTGTCGGCGTGAAGGCCAACCCGGCCCAGGCGACACACTGGTTCGACCTCGCCGCCAGACAGGGTGACCGGGAGGCGCAGTACCGCCTGGCTCGCTGTTATGACCAAGGCACCGGCCTGGCAAGTGATTCGGAGCTGGCCGCTCACTGGTACCGACAGGCGGCAGAGCAGGGGCACGTGGCGGCGGCTAACAGCCTGGGTGACATGTACCGTACCGGCGATGGGGTGCCGGAGGATCATGCCGAGGCGTACCGCTGGTTTTCGCATGCCGCCAGGCAGGGGCACGGCTATGCCCAGGTCAACCTGGGGTATCTTTACGACCGTGGCCTGGGGGTGGAGGAGGATCCCGTGTCGGCGCTTAACTGGTACCGGGAGGCTGCCCTGCACGGTGACCCGATGGCCCAGTACAACCTGGCGGAGATGTTCCGCATCGGCCGTGGGGCGGTGCGGGATAGTGTGCAGGCGATGCGCTGGTACCGCAAGGCGGCCGCCCAGGGTCACCCCGGGGCGGTACGGCGGCTGCGTCAGATGGAAAACTGAATCTGTACCCGCAATTCAGAAGATGCGGTTGAGTCCGTTGAGTGCCGCGACCCGGTAGGCCTCGGCCATGGTCGGGTAGTTGAAAGTGGTTTCGGTAAAGTAGAGCAGGCTGTTGGCACTCCCTTTCTGGGACATGATCGCCTGACCGATGTGGATGATTTCGGCCGCGGTTTCGCCAAAGCAGTGGATGCCCAGGATCTCGAGAGTCTCCCGGTGAAACAGGATCTTCAGCATGCCGACGGTATGCCCGGTGATCTGGGCCCGGGCAATGCTCTTGAACATGGCGTGGCCAACCTCGTAGGGCACCTGCTGCTCGGTCAGTTCCCGCTCACTCTGGCCCAGGGAACTGATCTCCGGGTTGGTGTAGATGCCGGTGGGAAACTGTTTGATCAGGCTCCAGTCACACTCACCGGCGCTGATCTGGGCGCCGACGAAACGACCCTGGTCGTAGCTCGCGCTGGCCAGTCCCGGCGGTCCGGCCACGTCGCCGGCGGCGAAGATGTGGGGCAGATCGGTCTGGTAGCGATCGTTCACCTCGATCTGGCCCCGGTGGTTGGTCCGCACCCCGATCTCCTCGAGCCCCATATTCCGGGTGTTGCCGGAACGGCCGTTGGCCCAGAGCAGTATGTCGGTCTTGAATTTCTTGCCTGACTTGCAGTGCAGTACCACGCCGTCGTTCAACGGCTCGACCCGCTCGTACTCCTCGTTGTTGCGGATCACCACGCCCTGGTTGCGCAGGTGGTAGCTGAGGGCGTCGGTAATCTCATCATCCAGGAACGAGAGCAGCCGGTCCCGGGTGTCGACGAGATTTACTTTCACATCGAGATTGCAGAAGATCGACGCATATTCACAACCGATTACCCCGGCTCCGTAGACGGTGAGCGATTTTGGCGTATGTTTCAGGGAGAGGATGGTGTCGCTGTCACGGATCCGCGGGTGGTCGAAATCGATATCCTCCGGATGGTACGGTGAGGAGCCGGTAGCGATAACGAAGTGGTCCGCGGTGACCTGTTCGGATGAGCCGTCCACATGTCGGACATTGAGGGTGTTCGAATCCTCGAAACTGGCGCTGCCGTAGAAGATGTTCACGTTGTTGCGCGCATAGTAACGGTAGCGGGTGCTGACCTGCTCCTGGATCACCGAGTCTGCGGCACGCAGCATCTGGGGATAGTCGATGGTGGCCTGCTCGGCAGAGTGCTGGAACAGGGGGTTGTGTTTGTAGTCCACCAGCATGGAGATGTTGTGGCGCAGCGCCTTGCTGGGAATGGTACCCCAGTGGGTGCAGCCACCGCCCACCTGGGCATGCTTTTCAACAATGGCGATCTTTTGTCCCGACTTGGTCAATTTCATGGCAGCGCCCTCTCCGCCGGGGCCGCTGCCGATTACGATAGTGTCGTAGTGCTTTGCTGTCATATTGCCTGTTCTTCGGAAGTGGTGTCTGTTCAGGGAAAACCGCCTGGCGATGCTGCTGCGTTGGTATCACCGGTTTCGGCCATGCGTGATCATCCGATTTTTTAATTCTGCCATTAGTATACCTTTTGCAATTGGGCGCGGCCAGAAGTCGGCATCAAAAAGGCGAAGAATTTAGGACAACTATACTAAAAATTTTTTTGTTGAGTGCGCAGCCCGATTCCCTGTAGCGAATTGGTTGCGGAGTCTTTCAGGCCTCATGCTACGCATTGGCAAGCCCGGTTCGGTCGCCCGGGCTTGCCAGGTTGGCAGGAAGTCGATGGGGGGTGGCCGCAGCCCCTGGCTGAGGCCACCTTCAGGTCAAAGCCGGTGCGGCAGGTTACTGCGGATGGTCTCAAGATCCTTGCAAGTGAGGTTCTTCGAGATCTCGGTGGCCACCATTTTCTGCAGGGGCTGTGGCTGTTGTTTGCGCAGCAGTCCCAGGAAGCTGGGTGCCGCAATGACATGGAGTTTGTTGAAGTGCCCCCGGGCCCGGCCGGTTTCCAGGGCGGCACAGACCTCGGAGGCGAAGCGCACCGCCTCGTCATGCTTTATTTCAGCCATGTGGCCGACATCGTGACTGCGCGAGCCGTTACTGCGGTCCCGGCCTGGCCGGTCGGAGACCAGGTCTCCGCTGTGGAGCCTGGCCTCCGGGTGACTCAGGGTCTGAATCTCCACCAGCGGGCTGAAGGCGTTCTCAACGGAGAAGATACGTGCGCGGCTCGTGTCGGCAACAACTACCCAGGCTGCATCCATAATAGTCCCCCTCTCAGTGTAAACGGATTGGCCGGGCGGAAATGCCCGGAATCTAGAGTATAGAAGATTCTCCGCTGGTGGCTTTGCGCTGGATCATTCAACGGGCGTTACGGGATTTCGCCGGGTAGGCCCTTAAAGAGTTGCCGCCCGCTGCCGCTATTACCCCTTAATGTGTGTTGTAAACCAGGCACCCTCGATACAGGAGCCGGGCTGCCGGGCGAATGCGCGCCCGACCCGGGGCGATCTCATGGCGAACAGGTATGGACAGCGGTAGCTACCTAGGCCTTCTCAATAACGCGGTTCTCCTGTTGGCTCTCGGCGTTGGCTACGAGACGCTGGGCATCGGCCGCATTCGCAGCCGCTCACGTCGCGAGCTCCTGAGCGGACTGCTGATCGGTCTGGTGGGCGTGGCGGTGATGCTCTCCTCGTGGCAGCTGGCTCCCGGTGTCATTTTCGATACCCGCTGGGTGGTGCTCAGCCTGAGCGGGCTCTTCTTTGGCCTGGTACCGACCCTGATCGCGGCTCTGATGACCATCCTGTTTCGTCTCTACCAGGGCGGTGACGGGGCCATCGTCGGCAGTCTGACCATCGTATTCTCTTCCCTGATCGGACTCGGTTGGCGCTATCTGCGACAGCGCCTGGCCTGGCCACTGGACTGGCTGCAGCTGTACCTGTTCAGCACCGTGGTGGAGGTTGCGGTGCTCGGCTGCATGTTGCTGATGCCGCAGGATGTGCGCTGGGTCATTATCTACACCGTCGGACCGCCCATGCTGATAGTGTTCCCGATCGGCTCAACCCTGCTCGGGCTGATGCTGCTGCGGCAGGATCAGCACCGTACCGCGAAGCGGGCGCTGGCCCGCAGTCAGGCCCGTTATCGCACCATTATCGACTCCCTGGACAAGGTGGGTGAAGGGTTGATGATCGTTAGTGAAGAGGGGCGTATCGAGTTCATGAACCCGACCATGGTGGCGTGGTTTGGAGATCAGACCGGTGGGCTGTGTGACGATTCGCTCGCCAGCCTCGATCCGGGCCATCAGTACCAGCGAATAGCGCCGGAGGGGACATTTGGTCGCAGCCTCTACTATCAGCCGCTGGTGGAGGGCGGCCGGCAGTTCGAGACCGTGGGTACCGAGATCAACAACCCGGACGGTTCGGTTTCACGGCTCGAGGTGGTACGCGACGTGACCGAGCAGAAACAGCAGGAGTCGCAGGTGCGAACCCTCTCCCAGGTGGTGGAGCAGAGTCCTGTCTCGGTAGTCATTGCGGATACCGGGGGGAATATACGTTACGTCAACGGCACTTTTGAAAAGATCACCGGGTACAGTGCTGAAGAGGTGATTGGCCGGCACACGAGGTTGTTGCAGTCGGGAAACACCCCGACCCGGGTCTACCGGGAGCTGTGGCAGACCATCACCTCGGGCCGTTCCTGGCGTGGGGAGCTGCAGAATCGCAAGAAGAGCGGGGAGCTGTTCTGGGAGCGGGCGCATATCGCCCCGGTGCAGGATGAGTCCGGGAATATCCAGTACTTTCTGGCGGTGAAGGAGGATATTACACTGCAGAAGGCGCAAGAGGACCGGATCATGCAGCAGGCCCATTTCGACCTGCTGACCGGTCTTCCGAACCGTTTCCTCTCGCTTGACCGCCTGGAGCAGATGATCAAGGACGCGGAGCGATCCGGTGAGCATGTAGCGGTGCTTTTTCTTGACCTGGACGACTTCAAGAAGGTTAACGACAGCCTGGGTCACGAGGTGGGGGACCAGCTGTTGAAGCAGGCGGCCGAGCGCCTGGACTCGAACGTCCGCGACTACGATACCGTGGGTCGTCTTGGCGGTGACGAGTTCATCGTGATACTCGGCGGGCTGGCCGAGATTGACCGCTCGGGGCGGGTGGCGGAGCAGATGCTGGAGCAGTTTCTCCGGCCTTTCCACCTGGACGGGCGGGAGCTGGTTCTGACCGCCAGCCTGGGTGTCGCAATCTACCCGGAGGACGGTGCCACTCCAGCGGAACTGCTGCGCAATGCCGATACCGCCATGTACTGCTCCAAGGAGGCCGGGCGCAACACCTACCATTACTATACCGAGTCGATGAACAAGGGGGTGGCGCGGCGCCTGGAGCTGGAGGAGCAGTTGCGGGGTGCGCTGCTGCGGGACGAGTTCCGGGTCCTGTACCAGCCCCAGGTCGAGATCGCCAGCGGGCGCCTGATCGGTGCCGAGGCCCTGTTGCGTTGGCACAACCCGCAGCTCGGCGACGTGTCGCCGGCGGAGTTTATCCCGATTGCCGAGCAGACCGGGCTTATCGTGAGCATCGGCGAGTACGTGCTGACCCGCGCCCTGGCCCAGCTGGCGTGCTGGCAGCGGGAGTTCGGGCGTGGCCTTAGAATGGCGGTCAATATCTCCCCCCGCCAGTTCCGGGACCCGCAACTGGTCGGCTTCATCGAGAGGGCGCTGCGGAGGGAGGATATAGAGCCCTCGGACCTGGAGCTCGAGATCACGGAAGGGGTGTTGATGAGCGGTCACAGCCAGGTCGACCAGGCGCTTACCGCCATGAATCGGATCGGCCTGACCCTGGCCATGGATGACTTCGGTACCGGTTACTCCTCGCTCAGCTATCTGCGCCAATATCCCTTCGATATCCTCAAGATCGACCGCAGCTTCATCAGTGATATAGACCTGGACGAGGCAGATCGGGAACTGGTTAACGCAACCATCGCCATGGCCCACGGACTGGGGCTGAAGGTGGTGGCGGAGGGGGTGGAGAACTCCGGCCAGCTTGAGTGTCTGCGCCGTCAGGGGTGTGACTATGCCCAGGGATTCCACTTCAGCAGGCCGGTTTCGGGTGAGCAGGTTATGGCGCTTGCGGGCAGTGAGCATACGGTCTGACCCCTGCGTGCGGCAGGCCGTGACTGGCCAATGGTGCGGGATAGCGCTAGATTGTAGCCGTTGCCCCTTGCACTGGTGACACACAGACCCTATCTAGAACAGGCGAACATCAGCCGGCCCGGCTGACGGGGAGGGAGCCATGAAACCGACCGATGACGAGTTGAGTGTTGCCCTGCAGCGGGCGGAGGCCATGCGTGATCAGGGGGATGACCCGGAGTACCTGGCCAGGTCTCTGCTCTATCTCGCCCGGCGGGATGAACTGCTGGAGGAGATCCTGGAGCACCTGGAGCTGTACCTCGGCTTCGGTTTCCCCGAAGAGGAGCATGCCAGGCTGGTCCTGCTGGTCGAGCAGGCGCGGCGGCAGGCCCGGGTGGAGCAGGGGGAATCCCCTGACAAGCTGGGCCTGTGACCGGGTTCGCGGTAATCATGGCGTGCCGATAACTGTGGTAGAATCCGGCACGATTACTGGCCCCGCAGACGGGGATTCTTGTTCAGGAGTGTTCCATGCCGATTTATGAGTACCGTTGTGATGCCTGCGGCCATGAGCTTGAGGCCATTCAGAAAATGAGTGATGCGGCGCTGACCGACTGCCCCGCCTGT
>JAPHTA010000146.1 GCA_026196475.1 Sedimenticola sp. | reverse complement strand
TCCGTCCAGTGTGGCGTAGAGGGTGGCATGAATCCCCCGAATCATCGGAATCAGGTGTGCGGTGAAAGTCACATCCACCTGTTTCCCCGCAACCACGGAGAGATTCTGCCTGATCTCCGGCAGGTGCCTGTGCCCGGGCACGCCATAGGCCTTGAAGCTCTCTCCCACCTCACCCATCAGGGTCGCTACGCTGGCACCACGTCCGGCACCACTGACGCCCGATTTGCAATCTGCGATGAGGCCGCCCGGACCGCTCAGGCCGGCCTCCACCAGGGGCAGGAAACCGAGCGTCGCGGCGGTCGGATAACAGCCCGGGTTGGCCACCAGTCGCGCCGAGCGTATGGCCTCCCGGTTGATCTCCGGCAGGCCGTAAACCGCCTCCGCCACCCGCTCCGGGCAGGCGTGCTCCATGCCGTACCACTGCTCCCACAGCGCGATATCCTGAATCCGGAAATCGGCGGCCAGGTCAATCACCCGGACCCCACCGTCCAGCAGTTCGGGAACCATCTTCATGGCCGTTCCGTTGGGAGTGGCGAAAAAGACCAGGTCGCAGGCCTGGAGGCTTTCCGCCTGCGGTTCGGAAAACGGGGTCTCGATGTGACCCCGCAGGTTGGGATAGATATCACTGACCGGACGTCCGGCCTCGGCACGGGAAGTGATAACACTCAGCTCCACCTCCGGGTGACCTGCCAGCAAACGCAACAGCTCCACCCCGGTATACCCGGTCCCGCCAACGATACCAATCTTTACCATCTTGATGATCCTGAATCTGTTCCACCGGGGGGCGTCGAGCACCGCTTTCGAATGGCGACCCCAACCCCGAAAAAATGTGCTTAATGATACGGCCCAGAGGCAAAAATCGAAAGAACCAAACCGGCGCGACCCGACAAAAAGACAATAAAAAAGCGACCCGCAGGTCGCTCAAGCAGCGTGTGACGTATGTTTATTGGTTCCTTTTTCCGGCCGCATGGAACAGCAGGCGCCACAAGTCAGATTTCGACCAACTATATAACCCTTGAATATCAGCGTCAATTATTTTCTTATTTTTCAGCCTGATACCAGATAGCCAGCCAATTAACAGTCCCGTTACAGCTGTCGTCTGAAGAAACAGCAACTACGGGTAAACACAAATGAACGTAAACCCGGCTGTCCCCCGGCGCACCCCATCCCGGCCACGAGCAGACCACTGGCCAATGTAAACAACCCCGGTTTGAGTATACAGGACCGACCTTTTCATACTGGGTAATGGCAATGGATAATGGCATACTGCAACTGTACCCGCATCGACACCGGGTCGGTCATCGCTGTATCGAATCCCGTTCGGTCAGTCTCAATGGCCGCATATATGACAAAGGATCACGCGCATGGAGACCATAGAACTCATCTCCCTGACACTGGGTGTCGCATGGGCATCCGGCATCAACCTGTACGCGGCGGTTCTGGTCCTGGGCTATCTCGGCATGACCGGCGACATCACGCTTCCACCCGGGCTGGAACTCCTGAGCGACCCGATGGTTCTGGCGGCAGCCGGTTTCATGTACCTGGTCGAGTTCTTTGCCGACAAGACACCAGGGGTGGATACCGGATGGGACGTGCTGCACACCTTTATCCGGATTCCGGCGGGCGCGATTCTGGCCGCCGGCATGGCGGAGGGTTTCGAGGTCAGCCAGAGCGCCGAGTTTGCAGCGCTGCTGATCGGCGGCAGCCTGGCCGCCACCACCCACCTGACAAAAACCGGCACCCGGGTACTGATCAACACCTCGCCGGAACCGTTCTCCAACTGGACCGCTTCTATCAGTGAGGACCTGGTGGTCATCGGCGGGCTCTGGGCCTCGCTCCACTACCCCTGGCTGTTTATTGGCCTGCTGGTACTCTCGCTGCTATTGATTATCTGGTTGCTGCCGAGACTGTGGCGGGCGTTGAAACGGGTTTTCCGTGCCATTGGCGAGCTTTTAGGTAGAAAAGCAGGGTCAGACCAGCAGCGGGAGCCTGCCCCCCCCGGGGGAACCCGCAGCGACATCCTGCGCGCCCTCTACCACGATGCAAACAATAACCGGAAACTACCGTAAACCAAAGACTTTCAGCGCCACTTGGCGCCCCTGTTTCAAGGAGAATCCAGACATGTGGTTAAAGGCCTGGCACCTGATCTTCATGGTCACCTGGTTTGCCGGAATATTCTATCTGCCGCGCCTGTTCGTCTATCACGCCATGACCGACGACGAGGCCGGAAACGAACGATTCAAGGTGATGGAACGCAAGCTCTACCACTTCACCACCCCCTGGATGCTGCTTACTCTACTGTTCGGCTTCTGGATGCTTTACGACTATGCCTGGGCTGCCTACAGCAGCATGTTGTGGCTTCATATCAAGCTGCTGCTGATCGCCATCCTGGTCCTATATCAACTCTATTGCGGGCACCTGGTAAAACAGTTCGCCAGCGACCGGAACCGTCACACTCACGTCTGGTACCGCTGGTTCAACGAGATACCGGTAGTCATCCTTTTCGCAGTGGTACTGCTCGCCTCGCTGAAGCCGTTCTGACCCGCGACGGAAACGTCCTCCCCGGAAACAAAAAAAACCCGGCGCCAAACGCCGGGTTTTTTCGCGGAAGGTTGCTAAATCAGGAGCAGCCGCCACCCTGTGCCGCGCTGGAGCTGCAGGTGCCGCAACCACTAGCCTCAGCCGGCTTCAGGTTGTTGAATACAAAGCTGGCGTTGCCTTGTCCATGATCCACGAAGTCGATCTCCACACCCTCCAGGTAGCGCATGGTATCGCCATCGAC
>JAPHTA010000375.1 GCA_026196475.1 Sedimenticola sp. | reverse complement strand
GCAGTTCCGGCAAGATGGGCTTCGCCCTGGCCAGTGCCTTCAGGGAAGCGGGGGCGAGCGTCGAGCTGGTGGCAGGGCCGGTCACGCTGCAGACTCCGCCCGGGGTCGAGCGGACCGACGTGGAGACGGCGCTGGAGATGGAGCAGGCGGTGATGACCAGGGTGGCCGGTTGTGACATCTTTGTCGGTTGCGCCGCAGTGGCGGATTTCCGCCCGCAGAAGGTGGCGGGACAGAAGATCAAGAAGAGTGGTGACAACCCGGAAATGGATGTGCACCTGGTCCGCAACCCGGATATTCTCGCCGGTGTGGCGGCGCGCCCGGATGCGCCCTTTAGCGTGGGCTTTGCGGCGGAGACCGAGGCGGCCGAGGATTACGCCGAGAAGAAACGGGTTGCCAAGGGCGTGAATATGATAGCTGCCAACCTGGTGGGGAGTGACCAGGGTGGTTTCGAGCGGGATGAGAATGCGTTGACCCTGCTGTGGGAGGGGGGGCGCCGGTCGCTGCCGATGGCGGACAAGGGCGTACTGGCGAGACAACTGGTTTCACTGATTGCGGAGCACTATGAAAAAAGAGATTCAGCTTAAGATCCTCGACGATCGACTGGGCAGTGACTTCCCCCTCCCGGCCTATGCTACTGAAGGCTCGGCCGGGATGGACCTGAGGGCGATGCTGCCGGAGGCGCTGCAGATCGCCCCGGGAGAGACTCAACTGATTCCGACCGGCATGGCGATCCATGTCGAGGACCCGAAGCTGGCGGCGGTGATCCTGCCGCGTTCCGGCCTGGGGCACAAGCACGGTATCGTGCTCGGCAACCTGGTGGGGCTGATCGACTCCGACTACCAGGGGCAGCTGTTCGTCTCCTGCTGGAACCGGGGTGACCGGCCGTTCCTGATCGAGGTGGGTGAACGCATTGCCCAGCTGGTGATCATTCCGGTGGTGCATGCCAGTTTCGAGATCGTGCAGGAGTTCCAAACCTCGCAGCGGGGGAGTGGTGGTTTTGGTCACTCTGGGCGACACTGATAGCCGGTGACCTGGCGACCGGCCAGCCGGGGCGGTCGACAAACGAACGTAGTCTAGGGACGGGGTTATGCTAAAACGAAAAAAAACAGCCAGTAACGGTTCCGGGGAGCCGGTGGCGGCCTCGCCGGTCAGCGTGGTCTCCCATGTCGGCAGCGCGGGGCGCTATTTCCGGACAGCGCTGCTACTGGTGCTGCTTATCCTGGCAATGGCCGGCGTGGCCATACTCTATCTCCAGGCGCAGCAGCAGCAGCGATCAGAGCAGTTACAGTCCGAGGCGGCGGCGCAGCGGGTGGCTGTGCGGGTGGCCGGGCTGGTACAGGCGCGCCAGGGCGTGCTGTCCGGTGCGGCCGCTGACGGCCGAATTGCACAGCAGTTGCTGGACGAAGATCAGGCGGGCCTGGCCCGGAGCGAGCAACGGATAGCACGACTGCTGCCGGACAGCCTGCGGGTGCGCCTTTTGCCGAAGGGGTGGGATCAGCTGGATAGCGACAGCACCCCGCCATTCAGCTACGCGTCCCTGGATATCCTGCGCCGGGCCGAGCGCAGCGGAGCGGCAACCCCGGCAGAAGTGCATCTTGCCGGCACCCCTGACCAGCACGTAGCACTGGCGGTACCGGTTGCCGCGGCTGATGGCACGGTCATCGGCGTGTTGCATGGTGCCTTCCCTTTCAGCCTGCTGCAGCAGGCCGTTTCGAAGTACGGCGCGGCGGGAGGTCGGGTCGAGTTACAGCAGATGGTCAGGCAGTCGCCGGTGACGCTGTACACTGCCGGTGCCGCGTCCGCGTCCGCGTCCGTCGAGCCGAGCGAGACGGTGTCGGTGGAAGGGAGCATCTGGCGCGTTGCCTACAGCGTGCCGGGGCTGATCTTTGGTACTGATGATCAACTGCTGGTGCTGGGCGTCCTGTCGCTCTGCGGGCTGCTGATGGTCGGGGTGCTGCTGTTCCAGGGGCGCCACTTCAAGCAGGCGATGCGGGCCGATCTGGAATCGATGTTCGGCCTGGTGGAGGGGCTCCGGGAAGGTGCCGTGGGACGGGTCAATCCGCCCCGCCTGGAGGAGTTCGGCCACGTCTTCGGGCTGATCAGGCAGGTCTGGCAGCAGGCCGCCCGTACCTCTTCGTCCGCGCCCACCCGGCGCCGGGACGATGCCGGTATGCCGGAATTGACACTGCCGGAGGAGTTGCCGGAAGTTGACACTGGCGAGGCGGCGCCTGTCGAGCTGTCGGCGTCGATCTTCCGGGCCTACGATATACGCGGGGTGGTGGGGGATACCCTGACCGAAGAGGTGGTCTACCAGATCGGGCGCGCGATCGGAAGTGAGGCGCGGGACCAGGGCCAACAGACCGTGGTGGTGGCGCGGGACGGGCGCCACTCCGGCGCCGGGCTGCTGAAGGCGCTGGCCGAGGGGCTGATGGCGAGCGGATGTGACGTGCTGGATATCGGTATGGTGCCGACCCCGGTGCTCTACTTCGCCACCCACTATCTGGGTACCAAGAGTGGCGTCATGATCACCGGCAGCCACAACCCGCCGGAGTACAACGGTCTCAAGATCGTAATCAACGGCAGCGCCCTGTCCGGCGAGACGATCGCCGGCCTCAGGCAGCGTATCGAACAGGGTCGCTTCACCGAGGGCCACGGTGCGCTGCAGGAGCAGGACCTGCTGCCGGACTACATGCAGCGAATACTCGACGATGTACAGATGAGCCGGCCGCTGAAGGTGGTGGTGGATTGTGGCAACGGGGTGGCCGGCGTGGTGGCACCGGCTCTGTTCCAGGCCCTCGGCTGCGAGGTGATCCCGCTCTACTGCAAGGTGGATGGCGATTTCCCCAACCACCACCCGGACCCGGGCAAGCCGGAGAACCTGCAGGACCTGATAAACATGGTCCGGGAGCGCAAGGCCGACCTGGGGGTGGCGTTCGATGGCGATGGAGACCGTCTCGGGGTGGTGGATGCCGGTGGCAAGGTGATCTGGCCCGACCGGCTGCTGATGCTGCTGGCCCGGGATGTGCTCTCCCGTCAGCCGGGCGGCGACGTGATCTATGATGTCAAGTCGAGTCGCCACCTGGCGGACGAGATCCTCTCCTACGGCGGCCGGCCGATCATGTGGAAGACCGGCCACTCCCTGATCAAGGCCAAGATGCGGGAGACCGGCGCGCTGCTGGCGGGAGAGATGAGTGGCCATATATTTATCGCCGAGCGCTGGTACGGGTTCGATGATGGGTTATACTCCTGCGCCCGCCTGCTGGAGCTGCTGTCGATGGAGCCGATGTCGGTAAGCGAGGTGTTTAGCGCGCTGCCAGAGAGTGTCTCCACGCCGGAGCTGAATCTCACCTTTGCCAGCGAGGGCGAGAACTTCGCCCTGATGCAGAAGCTGGCTGACAGCGTCGATTTCGCGGACGCCAAGGTGACCGATATTGACGGCCTGCGGATCGAGTTCGAGGATGGCTGGGGGCTGGTACGTCCCTCCAACACCACCCCTGCGGTGGTGTTCCGTTTCGAGGCGGACAGCAAGGCGTCCCTGCAGCAGATACAGCAGCGTTTCAAGCAGTGGCTGCTGGCGGCGGACCCCGCGCTCAAGCTTCCGTTCTAGAGGCGGATGCCGACGCGGCGTCGATTACTGACAACCAGATAGAAGAGACGAATTCCGAGATGAGCCTATCTCCGCAAGAGGCGCACAATGTCGCCCATGTTCTGACCGAGGCGCTGCCTTACATCAAGCGCTTCCGCGGCAAGACGGTGGTGATCAAGTACGGCGGCAACGCCATGACCGACGACGAGTTGAAAGACGGTTTTGCCCGTGATGTCGTGCTGATGAAGCTGGTCGGGATCAACCCGGTGGTGGTGCACGGCGGTGGGCCGCAGATCGGGCGCCTGCTGGACCGGTTGGGCAAGGAGAGCGAGTTTGTGCAGGGCATGCGTGTCACTGACCGGGAGACCATGGACGTGGTCGAGATGGTGCTGGGTGGCCAGGTCAACAAGGAGATCGTCAACCTGCTCAACCAGCATGGCGGCTGCGCGGTCGGGCTTACCGGAAAGGATGGGGGGTTGATCCGGGCGCGCAAGATGGTAGTCAGGCGCACCTCGCCGGAGTTGCAGGCGCCGGAGATCATCGACGTCGGGCATGTCGGGGAGGTGGTGAGTATCGACAAGTCCATCGTGGACATGCTGGTGGGTGGCAACTTCATTCCGGTAATTGCACCGATCGGCGTCGGAGAGGATGGTCACTCCTACAACATCAACGCCGACCTGGTGGCGGGCAAGATTGCCGAGGTGCTGCAGGCGGAGAAACTGGTCCTGTTGACCAATACGCCAGGGCTGCTGGACAAGCAGGAGAACCTGCTGACCGGTCTCACCGCTTCCCGGGTCGACGAACTGATTGAGGATGGCACCATTTATGGTGGCATGCTGCCGAAGATCCGCTGCGCCCTGGATGCGGTGAACGCCGGCGTCAACTCGTCGGTGATCGTGGATGGCCGGGTCAAGCACGCAGTGCTGCTGGAGCTGTTCACCGACCAGGGTATAGGTACCCTGATCAAGCGTCGCTGAGTCCCGCCATGACGGAGAAGGTATCCCGCAAACAGATGATCCTGGAGTCGCTGGCCACCGAACTGGAGCGCAGCCCCGGGGAACGCATCACCACCGCGGCCCTGGCCCGGGCGGTGGGGGTTTCCGAGGCGGCGCTGTACCGCCACTTCGCCAGCAAGGCGAAGATGTTCGAGGGGCTGATCGGTTTTGCCGAGGAGTCGGTATTCGCACGCATCAACCAGATCCTGGAGAGCGAGAAGGACACCCGTGCGCGTTGCGCGCGGATTCTCTACCTGCTGTTGGCCTTTGCCGAGCGAAACCCGGGTATCACCCGGGTGCTGCTGGGGGATGCCCTGGTGGGGGAGACCGAACGTCTGCACCAGCGGGTGGAGCAGTTCTTCTCCCGGCTGGAGACCCAGTTCAGACAGGTACTGCGTGAAGCCCGGATGCGTGATGACGAGCTCAGTATCGATGCCGAGAGCGGCGCCTCGCTGCTGCTGTCACTGGTAGAGGGGCGCATGCACCGCTTCCTGCGCACCCGTTTCAGGATTTCGCCGGCCGCCGACTGGGAGAGACAGTGGCAGGTGCTGGAGCAGGCCCTGTTTCAGCCCCCGACCTGAATCTCCTGCGTGGCTTGGCTCCGAACCCTTTCCTGAATCCGTCCTATCAGGCGGCCGGGTGAAACGCCCGGGCTAGCGGGGGCCCTCGGCCAGGTACTGCCTGAAACCGCTGCGGATCCGCTCCACCGCCTCGGTGCGGCAGTGTTCAATCCCCAGTGGAGAGGGCTTGCACTGAAGGTCCATGAACAGCTCGGCCCCGGGGCGATCCCGGTAGTTGATGCGGGAGGCGGTCAGGCTGACATCATCGTCCCGGGCCGGTGCCGCGGTCATGATGATCAGGTCGCTCAGCATCTGCAGGCGGGTAGTGGCGTGTTCCCGCACGTACTCCTCGACCCGGATCCAGGCCCGGGCGCAGTCGGCGTCATCCTCACAAATGAATACGGTCTCCAGCAGCGCTGAGCGAGTTGCCTTGGTCAGTTCCGGATCAGTATTCTCTTCGCGCAGGTTTTTCAGATTGCGGAAACGGGCCAGGTCGTTGGCCGCCTGGTTGCGGATCTGCTCCTTCTCCTGCTCTTTCTGGATAATGGTGGTGTAGCTGTCACGCAGCTGGTGGCGGGTGTTCTCGATATCCTTGAGCAGATTGCTTGAGAGGGACTGGCCCTGGCGCTCCATGGAGGCGGCGCTCTGCTGCATCTCGTCAAGACGGGTCTTCATGCGCCGGATATTGCCGCGAATCACCAGGATGTTGGAGTCGATCGCCGCCAGCTTGCCGTTTCGCGCCATCAGCAGGTCGTCCTCGGTGCGGAAGGTGCGCAACAGCACCTGGTCCTTGGACCGTTGCAGCTCGATCAGCCGCTGCTGCTCGGCGCGCAGCTTCTCCAGCTCCTTCTCCCGGGCGATCTCCTCGGCGGTCTTGGCCCGCTCCACCCGTTCCACCTCGCGCCCGGTTTCGCTCAGCTCGGAGCGGGCGCTTTTGGCGTGTTCCGAGGGAACGCGGTCGGAGAGGTGGACATTCCCCTCCTCGTCCACCCAGCGGTAGATCTTGCCTGCCTGTGCCTGGAGCGAGAACAGCAGGAGGGTGAGGATGAAAAG
>JAPHTA010000038.1 GCA_026196475.1 Sedimenticola sp. | reverse complement strand
CCAGGCGTGGGCCCAGACGATAAAGCCGGCATACAGGCCCAGGCCCACGACCAGCGCCACCAGGTCGTTCCAGGCGCCGGGGGGTGCGCCCTGGATCGGGCGCTGCACCCGGCGGGTCATGGAGACCCGGTCGACCAGGGCCCAGAGCAGGAAGCTGCCGAACAGCAGCAGGTCGGCCAGGGTGCCGTTGGCCATCAGGTGGGCGATGCCCCAGAGGATGACAGCCAGCAGCATCGGGTGTCGGGCCATCTTCTGGATGCGACCCGGAAAGTAGGTGGCCACCAGTAGCGGGAACACCGGCAGCATCAACAGCAGGGCGGCGTGGCGGCTCCAGGTCGGTGGTGCGTAGAGCAGGGTCGGCGCCTGCTGCGCCTGGCCGTAGCCGATGATGATCAGTACCAGTCCGGCCAGGGCCACCAGGCTGTAGAGCGCCTGCCACCCCATCTCGCCGAGCCGTTGCGCCATGCGGTTGCGCCAGGGCTCGTTGACAATCGAAATCGCGTGGGTGGCGAAAAACAGGATGAGACCGGCAATCAGTATTGGCATGGGCATGTTCCTCCGTGACACAATCGATGTAACCACTCTAGCAGTTATGGCGGCAACCGGCAGGCAGGCATGTTAACACTGGACAGCTTGGATCAACTGGAGCGGCACAAAAAGAACGGCCCGCTGCTGGTGCTGTTCGGCGGTGTCCGCTGCGCCGTCTGCCAGAGTATCCGGCCGCGGCTGCAGCGACTGCTGGAGGCGCGCTTTCCGGAGATCGGCTTTGCCTACGTGGAGTGCGAACAGAGCCGGGAGCTCTGTGCCCAGCAGGGGGTGTTCAGTCTGCCGGTGCTGAAGCTGTTCATCGAGGGTGAACTGCAGCTGGAGCTGGCACGCAACTTCAGCCTGGGGGAGGTGGAGCGGCAGATCGATCGTCGCTACGGCCTTTGGCAGGCGTCACAGTGCGGAATGTAGTCGATAAAAAGAACCTGATTATCCATCTGACTCAGCCACTGTCAGAAAAATATTAGCCGCGAGGATTGATACAGGGATGTGCCGGTTACGGACCTGAGGAAGGAATGAACACAAAGGAACGCCAATTCTGTGAATATCCAGGTGCTTTGCTTCCTTTTCGGGAGGGTATCGTTAATTTTCAGATAGAGGCCATTCAGTACCGCTTCGGTCATTAAACTGATTTTATTATCATTCGCGTCTATTCGCGTTCATTCGCGGCTTCACTAACGGTATTCGAACTTGGCTGAGCATAGTAGGTAATCAGGAAAAGAAAACGGGCGCCTCCCTGCGCCCGGCCCCCTTGCCTACTCTGTTTGACCAGCTGACTTCAACTGGCTTCCTTCCACTCCATCTCGGCCTCCCGCTGCACTGGCTCTTTCAAGGTCACCAGCTCCTCGGCGCTGGTGGGGTGGATTGCCATGGTGGCATCGAAGTCGGCCTTGGTGGCCCCCATCTTCACCGCCACCGCAAATCCCTGCAGCATCTCGTCGGCGTTGTCGCCGATGATGTGGATCCCCACCACCCGCTCATCCTCGCCGGCGCACACCAGTTTCATGGCGGTGGTGTGCTCCTGCGCCGACAGGGCGTGGCGCATGGGGGTGAAGCGGCTCTCGTAGACGGTCACTGCTTCATGCCGCTGCCGTGCCTCGGGCTCGCTGAGGCCCACCGTGGCCACCGGCGGGTGGGCGAACACCACGCTGGGGATGTTGTCGTAATCCACCCGGCTATCCGGCCGGCCCGCGAACAGGCGTTCGGCCAGCTTGCGCCCGGCATCGATGGCCACCGGAGTCAGGGCCATGCGTCCAGTGATATCGCCGATGGCATAGATGCCGGGCACATTGGTGTTCTCGAACCCGTCCACCGGGATGATGCCGCCCCGCTCCATCTCCACCCCGGCCGCCGCCAGGTTGAGACTGCCGGTGTTGGCCGAGCGGCCCACCGCCCAGATCACCTGGTCGAAGCCGCTCAGGGCCTGGCCTCCCTCGCCGTAGAGGGCGATACCGTCGTTACAGCGCTCCAGGGCGTTGACCTGGAAACCGGTGTGGACCGAGATCCCCTGGCGGGTCATCTCCCGGCTCAGTACCTCGCCGACCATGGGATCGAAGCGCTCCATCAATTGTGCTTCCAGGGCCACGATCGAGACCTCCGAACCCAACGCCCGCAGCAGGCCGCTCAGCTCCACCGCGATGTAGCTGCCGCCGATCACCGCCACCCGACGCGGCAGTTGATCCAGCTGGAAGAAGCCGTCCGAGGTGATGCCGAGTTCGGCCCCGGGCAGGGGCGGTACGATCGGCTTGCCGCCGGTGGCGATCACGATATGGGGGGCGCTGTACTGCTCACCGTCCACCTCAACGGTTCGGGCATCGACAAAGCGGGCGAATCCCTGGATCCGGTCGATGCCGCTCTGCGCCACGTAGCCGTCCCAGTAGCGGTTGATGTTGGCGATGTACTGTTCCCGTCCCTGCACCAGCTTTTGCCAGTCGGTCGGACCGCGCCGGGCCGGGATGCCGAAGTCGGCGGCGTCGTCCACCGCGTGGGCCAGCTGGGCGGCGTACCACATCACCTTCTTCGGCACGCAGCCGTTGTTGACGCAGGTGCCGCCGATGCGGTGCCCCTCTATCAGGGCCACCCGCTTGCCAAGCTGGGCGGCCCGCTCGGCGACCGCGAGGCCGCCGCTGCCGCCGCCGATGGCGATCAGGTCGTAATTCTGTCTGTTCATGGCGAGTTCCTTGATAGTCTGGTGGCCGGGTGGCCCGCCAGTGGGCCACCCGGAGGTTATGGCAGTGCCGGATCAGGCGGCCTTGGCCCTGGACTGGGCCATGTAGGCCTCCAAGGCCTCCGATCCGCCGATGTGCTCACCGTTGATGAACACCTGGGGTACCGTGGACTGGCCGGCGACCGCCCGCAGGGTGGCCTCGGTGTAGTCCCGGTTCAGCACCAGCTCCTCGAACTGCAGGCCGGCGTCGTGCAGCATGCCCTTGGCCCGTACGCAGAACTCGCAGCCCTGGCGGGTGAAGACGGTGATGTCCTTCGGCTTCTCCGCGTTGGGGGCGATGTAGTTGAGCATGGTGTCGGCGTCGGAGACCTCGAACGGATCGCCAGGCTTGTTCGGCTCGATGAACATCTTTTCGACCACTCCGTCTTTGACGAGCATCGAGTAGCGCCAGGAGCGCTTGCCGAACCCAATGTCACTCTTGTCGACGAGCATCCCCATTCCGTCAGTGAATTCCCCATTGCCGTCAGGGATGAACCGAACGCGCTCCGCGTGTTGATCGT
>JAPHTA010000315.1 GCA_026196475.1 Sedimenticola sp. | reverse complement strand
TCTCCTCCTCAGCTCATTTAGATAAAAGGGATGCTTTTATCTTGGCGCATTGCGACGCCGATTGGAGTGGGGAGGAGACCATCTCATCACCCTACGGTTAAGCGTGGATTGCAGGATGGGTGGAGCGCAGCGCAACCCATCGCTGTCACCGGGCAGGGTAGGCACGTTGTCCGTGCCCCCACGGGCAGTCGCCGGTGCGGAAATCCCAATGTCGGTGAGTTGTTCAGGCGGTAGTGATGGGTTACGACGTTCCGGCTCCATCCATCCTACGTGCTGGCTTCAGAATTGTAGGATGGGTGGAGCGCAGCGCAACCCATCGCTGTTATCGGGCAGGGTAGGCACGTTATCTGTGCCCCCGCGGGCAGTCGCCGGCGCGGAAGTCCCAATGCCGGTGAGTTGTTCAGGCGGTAATGATGGGTTACGCCGTTCCGGCTCCACCCATCCTACGTGCTGCGGAGCCTGCCCTGTTTGGGGCCGGGATCTGCACTCGTGGGGTTTTCAATCGGCCGGGGCGGGCCTCCTACAGGCAGGCCGTTTTCCGGTAGGTGAGCGGGCATGTGGGAGCGGCGCCCCCGCCGCGAAGGGGGCGCCGGTTGAACGGGGTCAGGAGACGCCCTTGCTGTTGAGGTAGGGGCCGTACTGCTTGTCGGTACCGTTGATGTGGTTGATCAGCCATCCCTTGAGGAAGTCGGCAACCGATTCCAGGGCCTCGTGGCCGCGCTTGTTGTAGTCGGCCACGAACTGGTCGACCTGGTCGATCATCTCCACGTGCTTGCGCTTGTGGGCGTCCAGGTCGGGGTAGCCGTTGTCTTCCATCAACTGCTCCTCGCGATCGAAGTGGTACTTGGTGTAGTCGATCAGTTCATTCAGGGCCTGGCGTTCGAACTCGTCGCCGGTTTCATGCTCGTAGGCGGTCTGGAACTTGTTCAGCAGGTCGATCAGTTTCTTGTGATCTTCGTCCAGGGTGGCAACGCCGACGCTGTACTCGGGCTTCCATTTCAGCTGCCTGCGCTCTGCACTGCGCCGGTAGAGAAAGACGATGCCGATCAGGACCAGGATCAGGATCCAGGAGACCGGGTTGTCGATGCCGAACAGGAAACTCAGGCCGATCGCCACGATCAGGAGGCCGATCAGTCCGGCCAGCATCAGTGCATTCAGTTTTTTACTCATGATTTCTCGTCCTGGGTTGCGATATATGCGGCTTCTTCCGGCGCCGTCTGCCGTGAGAGATTTTCAGGCTCTCCGCACCGGCAGCTGCACGAATCCGCACCTACACCTAAGATCTCAAAAAAACACATGATAAACAATGGGTTCCGTTATCAGAGATATTTATCATCTTGCTTTGGCCCGATTATGGGCGATACCTGTGAATCTCTTCTCAGGCAGGCTGACTGGTACCTCCGCTAAAACCGTGCCGTACCAGGAACTGCACCAGCTCCTGGCCGTGCTGCTCGATCCTCTCCACCGAGTCGTGTGCCGCCTCCGGGATCTCGATCAGTTGCAGCGTCGCCTCGGGACAGCCCTCGGCGATGGCCCGGGCGTCCTCCACCGGCACCGTGGTATCGGCGGTGCCGTGCACCAGCAGGATCGGGCAGTGGATACGGCAAACCGTGTGCAGCGGTGCGATGTCACTGAAGCGGTGGCCGATCACCCACTGTACGTAGTGCAGGACCAGGTTCAGCAGCGGGCCGGGAAGGTGCAGTGGTCGCAGGTAGCGCTTCATCATCCACTCCGGATGGGCGAAGGCGGAGACGCTGATGACGGCGTCCAGATCAGAGGTACGGGAGGCGCAGAGCAGGGCAGCCCCGGCGCCCACCGAGTGGCCGAGCAGGGCCAGGTGCTGGCAGCGCTGCGGATGCTGCTGTCGCAACCAGGCAACGGCGTGCTCCAGGTCCTCTGCGAAGCGGGGCAGGGAGGAGAAGGTGTCGCCGTCGCTCTGGCCGTGGTTGCGGGCGTCTATCAGCAGGACGTTGATGCCGGCCCGGTGGAACGGCAGGGCCATCGGCAGCATCAACTCCGCGTTACCGCCCCAGCCATGCAGGATGATGACGCTGCTGTCGTTTCCGGCGACCGGCAGCAGCCAGCCGGCCAGCCGCTTGCCGGCGAAGGTCGGAATGCTGACCGCTTCGTAGGCGATGCCCCGATCCGCCGGCGTCGACTGTTCCCGGTTGCGTGGTGCCCGGAAGCCCAGGTGGAGGGCCGCCAGGAGGAGCAGGGCCAGGGCTGCCAGGGCCAGGAGCGAAGTGGCGATGTAACTCATGGTTCGATAGGTTGTGGATGGCTGATGGACAGCCTCTATTTGCGGCCTGTGGCCGGCTCCCGTCAAGGGTTTCCCGCTTGCTGGAGGGGGTTGTAGCGGCTACCAGTTTATGACCGCATAAGGATAAACCGGGTGGACAAGGGGGTTAAAAATCAGCGATTACTAGGTTCAGCCACAAATCAGCAGAAGCGTGGTGACCCGGTGCAGATGCCGGGATCTCCCCGCCCGTGAACAAAAACAATAACACGGCCTGCCACATTGTGACTGCATCAATCGACTGATGTTGTGCAAAATACTGGAGGATGAAGATATGCAGGTTAAAGAGATAATGACGCGCAGCCCGCGCACCGTGACCCCCG
>JAPHTA010000003.1 GCA_026196475.1 Sedimenticola sp. | reverse complement strand
TGGGCATCAACATCAACTGGCTGTTCGCCGTAGTGTTCAGCATGGGCGCCACCCTGGCCGCCCTGGCCGGCATGCTGGCTGCGCCGGTCAGCTCGGTCTATCCCGGTATCGGCGACAACATCCTGATCATCTCCTTCGTGGTGGTGGTAATCGGCGGCATCGGCTCGATCAAGGGGGCCCTCATCGGCGCCATGCTGATCGGCCTGGCCGACACCTTCGGCAAGGTACTGCTGCCGGAGATGGCAAGCATGGTGGTCTACGCCCTGATGGCCGCGGTTCTGTTCTGGCGCCCCCAGGGGCTGTTCGGCAAGGTATAGAGACGAGGTTATCCATGCATACCGTGACACGCCCGATTATTGTATTTCTCTGCCTCTGCCTGGTCGCACTGCTGCTGTTTCCGCTGGTCGGCGGGCCGTTCTACACCGGCCTGGTGACCAAGATCATGATCCTCTCGATCTTCACCATCAGCCTCGACCTGCTGATCGGCTTCACCGGCCTGGTGAGCTTTGGCCACGCCGCCTTCTTCGGCATCGGCGCCTACCTGCTGGCGATCCTGTTCAAGGATGTGGAGCACATCAACTACTGGTGGTCCCTGACCCTGACCCTCTCCCTGACCGGGCTGGCCGCGCTGGTGGTGGGCTGGTTCTGTATTCGCACCTCCGGCATCTACTTCATCATGCTGACCCTGGCCTTCGCCCAGATGTTCTTCTACTTCTTTTTCGAATCGCCCCACTACGGAGGTGATGACGGCATCTTCATGTTCTACAAGCCGGAGATCACGCTCGGCTCCCGGCAGCTGGTGGACCTGGACAACGAGCACCATTTCTACTATTTCGTGCTGGCCTGGCTGGTCGGGGTTTACCTGTTCCTGAGCATGATCCTGCGCGCCCCCTTTGGCCACGTTCTGATCGCGATCAAGGCCAACGAGCAGCGGGTGCGCGCCCTCGGCTACTCCACCTCACACTACAAGCTGGTCAGCTTCGTGATTGCCGGCACCATCGCCGGCCTGGCCGGCTTCCTGGAAGCGGCCCACACCAGCTTCATCACCCCGGCCTACATGGGCTGGCACGAATCCGGGATGGCCATCATGATGGTCATCCTGGGCGGTATGGGGACCCTGTTCGGCCCGGTAATCGGCACCTTTGCGGTGGTCCTGCTGCAGGATTTCCTGCCGGAGTTCACAGAGCACTGGAAGCTGATCATGGGGGCTATCATCATCGGCGTAGTGCTGTTCCTTCCTAGCGGCATCGCCGGACTGATCTTCCAGATCAGCCAACGCTTTGTATCACGAAAACAGAACAGCGGGAGGGAGCATGGCTGAGATCATCCTGCGCACCGAGCACCTGTGCAAAAACTTCGGCGGTCTGAAGGCGACCGACGACGTCTCCCTGGACTTCGAACGCGGCCGGGTGCACGCCATTCTCGGCCCCAACGGCGCCGGCAAGACCACCCTGATCAACCTGCTCTCGGGGGAGCTGGCCCCGAGCAGCGGTCGCATCCTGTTCAAGGACTACGACATTACCGATGCCAGGCCGGAGAAAGTGGCCAGGATCGGCATCGGCCGCAGCTTTCAGAAGACCAACATCCTGCCCGGCTTCAGCTGCCTGCAGAACTGCTGGATCGGAGCCCAGACCTGCCTCCCCACCTCGATGCGCTTCATCCGCCCGGCCAGGCACCTGCGCGAGGTACACAGGCGCGCCGATTATGCGCTGGACCTGTGCGGACTCTCCGGCCAGCGCAACCGGATTGCGGGGACCATGAGCTACGGGGAACAGCGCCAGCTGGAGATCGCCATGATGCTGGCCACGGAACCCGAACTTCTGTTGCTGGACGAACCGCTGGCCGGCATGGGTAGCGAGGAGTCGCAGCATGTCACCGCCCTGCTGCGGGACCTGGCCCGGGAGCAGACCCTGATCCTGATCGAGCACGACATGGACGCGGTGTTCTCTCTCGCCGACCGTATCACCGTGATGGTGGACGGGGCCGAGCTGGAGACCGGCAGCGTGGAGCAGATCCGCAACAGCAAGGCGGTCCAGGACGCTTACCTGGGCCACGACGACGAGGAGGTGGCATGAACGCCGACAACCCTGCCCCACTGCTGCAGGCGGAGGGCCTGCACACCTTCTACGGCGACAGCCACATCCTGCACGGCGTCGACCTCAAGATCGACCCCGGAGAGACTGTCAGCCTGATGGGCCGCAACGGCATGGGCAAGACCACCACCCTGCGTTCGATCATCGGCCTGACCCCACCACGGGAGGGCCGGATCACGATCCGCGGCCGCGACGCCACCCGCCTCAACACGCACCAGATCATCCGCCAGGGGATCGCCTTCGTACCCGAGGACCGGGGCATATTCCCCAATCTCAGCGTACTGGAAAACCTGACCATGGCGGCACGCACCGGCCCCGGAGGACGGGACGAGTGGAACATCCAGCGGGTGCTGGACCTGTTTCCCCGACTCGGTGAGCGGCTGGAGCACATGGGCAACCAGCTGTCGGGGGGTGAACAGCAGATGCTGACCATCGCCCGCGCCCTGATGACCAACCCGGACCTGATCATCCTGGACGAGGCCACGGAGGGGCTGGCTCCCCTGATCCGCCTGGAGATCTGGGTGGTGATCCGGCACATCAAGTCCACCGGGATCGCATCCATTATCGTCGACAAGGACATCAACTCCCTGCTGCCGATCTGCGACCGCAACTACATCATCAACAAGGGCGAGGTGGTCTACCACGGGCGCTCACGGGAGCTGCTGGAAAATCCCGAACTGCACAAGCAGTACCTGGGCGTGTGACGGATACCGGGCAGGGGGGACGAACTCCCTTCCGGCCCGCTTGCAGCGCGGCAAAGGAGCAGCATGACCAGGGTCGGGAACTGGCCACCCCGGTTGACGCTGTATGCATGTAGAATGGATCACCAGTATGCATCCGACGCGCAAACTCTTCTCCAGAATCACCATCGGCCGGCCGTTCTGGCTGGGGGTGGCAATCATCCTTCTGGTGGGGGTCAGCACCGCCGCCCTGATCGGCATCCTGCACACCTCTGACGCGGTCAAGCAGGAAGCCCAGCGACGCTTTTTCGAACAGTACAACCTGCAGCAGCTGGTTCTGGCGGAGCAGGCGGCGCACTCGATCGAGGAGACCTTCGCCACCTACCGGCGCAACCTCAGCCTGGTGGCCAGCCTGTTCGAGAACGGCGGCGTCACCCAGGCCCGGGCGCAGCAGCTCAGTGGCACGCTGCAGCGGATGTACGAGAGCCTCCAGGAGACCGACATCATCGACCTGGTGGTGTTCGACCGGGACGGCACGGTAGTCGCCATCAGCCCCTCCGACGAGTACACCCTGGGCCGCAACTACGCCTGGCGTAACTACTACATCTGGGCCCGGGACAGCGGCCGCCCGGGACAGATGTACCTCTCCCCCTTCATGCGCCTGGAGGGGGGGCAGAACCGGGGCGACAAGGCATTGATCGTGGCCCAGGGCATCTACGACCATGATGGCCGCTTCGACGGCGTGGCGATGTTTACGGTCAACTTCGACAAGCTGGCCCGCCGCCAGGTACTGTCGGTACGGATCGGCGAATACGGCTTCGCCTGGCTGGTGGACAACAACGAACAGTCGGTGCTGGTGGACCCGCTGGGCCGGGTCAACGACATGGGTTTCGAGGAGACCTTCCTGCCGCGCTGGCCGCAGCTCTACAACCTGCTGATGTCGATGCAGGACGGCAAACCGGGCACCGGCAGCTACGACTTCGTCGATCCCGCCGACCCCGCGCAACCGGTGAGCAAGCTGGTCGGCTACCAACCGATCCGTATCGAGGACCGGCTCTGGACCCTGGGCGTGGCGACCCCGACCCGGGAGGTGGATGCCCTGCTCTCCTCATTCCTGCAGCAGCAGGAGCGTTACTCCGGCACCCTGGTCCTGATCATCTTCACCGGTACCTTCATCCTGCTCACCGCGCTGCTCTCCTGGAACCACATCCTGCAGATCCAGATCGACCGCCGCACCCGGGACCTGGCTGACGCCCGCTCCGAGCTGGAGTCCACCTT
>JAPHTA010000311.1 GCA_026196475.1 Sedimenticola sp. | reverse complement strand
TCCAACGTGGCGGCGATCGAGGTGATCCTGGAGGCGATAGAGAAGAGTGGCTTCAAGGTGGGCAGTGATATCTACCTGGGGCTGGACGTGGCCAGTTCCGAGTTCTACCAGGACGGGGTCTACAATCTGGCCTCCGAGGGTCGCAAGTTCAGCTCAGCCGAATTCACTGACTACCTGGCGGGTATCGTGGACCAGTACCCGATCATCTCGATCGAGGATGGCATGGACGAGGGTGACTGGGACGGCTGGAAACTGCTGACCGAGAAGCTCGGCAGCCGGGTGCAACTGGTGGGCGACGACCTGTTCGTCACCAACACCCGTATCCTGTCGCGGGGCATCGAGCAGCATATCGCCAACTCGATCCTGATCAAGTTCAACCAGATCGGTACCCTGACCGAGACTCTGGAGGCGATCGGGATGGCCCGTGATGCGGGCTATACCGCTGTCATTTCCCACCGCTCCGGCGAGAGCGAGGATACCACCATCGCCGATTTGGTGGTGGCGGCGGATACCGGACAGATCAAGACCGGATCGCTGAGTCGTACAGATCGCGTGGCCAAGTACAACCAGTTGATGCGGATCGAGGATCAGCTGGGTGGCGACGCGGTCTATGCCGGTGCCGGGGCCTTCAACTGTCTCTAGCAGCCTGGACGATCCATCCGGGCGCGCAATCGCGGTGACGGGATTCACCGTGGCTGCGCGCCTTTTTATTCTGCGAGGTGAACGCCGGCGACGCCGGGTGCTGTGATGATACGCTTGCTGATCGCACTGCTGATCGTACTATTGGTTGTACTCCAGTTCCGCCTCTGGGTGGGCGAGGGGAGCCTGGCGGAACTGCATCTGCTGAAGCAGGATATTGCCGAGCAGAAGCGTGAGCTGGAGCAGATGCGTCGTCGCAACCAGGCACTGCAGGCGGAGGTCAGCGATCTTAAAAAGGGACTGGAGGCAATCGAGGAGCGGGCCCGGCACGACCTGGGCATGATCCGCGAGGGTGAAACCTTCTACCAGATTATCGAACCGACCAGGAAGGGAGCCGAGTGAATCAGCACGTGCGTTACTGGTCCGTGGTCCCCGCGGCCGGCGTCGGTCGGCGGATGGAGAGCGAACTGCCGAAGCAGTATCTGCCACTGCACGGTCGCTCCCTGATCGAGCACGCCCTGCTCAGGTTGCTGGAACACCCCTTGATCGAGCGGGTGGTGGTGGCGCTTGCCGACAGCGATCCCTGGTGGGAGACGCTGGAGGTCGCCGCTTCCTCCTCGGTTATACGTACCCCGGGTGGCGCCGAGCGGGCGGAATCGGTGCTCAACGGCCTGCGGGCCCTGGCCGGACTGGCCGCCCCGGAGGACTGGGTGCTGGTGCATGACGCGGCCCGACCGTGCCTGCAGCGGGAGGATCTGGACCGGTTGATATCCACGCTGGCGGATCACCCGGTGGGTGGA
This sequence comes from Sedimenticola sp., assembly GCA_026196475.1. Lineage (GTDB taxonomy): Bacteria > Pseudomonadota > Gammaproteobacteria > Chromatiales > Chromatiaceae > Sedimenticola. Next base: position 12,577 of record JAPHTA010000311.1, on the reverse strand, counting down.
CTTCTTGGGGTGCCCCTGCACGATACCGTGAAGCGCGCTGAGCGCACTGGAACGGTGATAGAAACCCTGCCCCGGGAACAGCTATGGCGGGCCTTCACGCCACAGATGTTTCGCTACGGCCAGCTGCTGCAAGCCCTGCAGGAGGGATGGCGCAAGCGGCGGGTGATAACGGATGAGGCGAGCGCCATGGAGCAGGCGGGCCACCGCCCCCTGCTGGTGGAGGGGCGAAGCGACAACATCAAGGTTACCCGTCGCGAGGACCTTGCCCTGGCCGCTTTCTATCTGGATCAGATCGGTGGGCCCTGAGGGCAGCCTGATTCCGATTCAGTGGACCGAGCCGAAGGAGAGGTCAAGCGCGTGCCTCGGCAGGGGCATGCCGGAGATCTTGCACGCCTGGACCACCGGACCCCTCGGGAACAGCGTGTAAAGATAGCGCTTGCCCCCCTCCTGCCGGAACTCGCTGCTCATCGCCTTGAGCAGCAGTCGGGCGCTGCACAGGGTGCCGTTCTCCTCGCAGTAGCGGCGCAGGAAGCGGATTACCCGCCAGTGCGCGTCGGTCAATGAGATCTGCTCTTCCGCGGCCAGGGATTCGGCCAGTGCCTCGTTCCACTGGTGGAAGCTTTCCGGTGGCTGCCTCTGCTCGTTGTGCAGGGGATCCTGTCGTTGAATCATATTGTCACCCTCCCGGGTATACTCTGTGTGGCGCAATTTTTTCTGATTATTGTTATAAACATAGACCACTATCAGTCGCAGTAGTGCCGGGCCGGCGAGGTCCGGTTGGTGATTTCCGGGGGTCTCCGGGCATAGGGGGGTAAATGCGTATAGGACAGGGTTATGACGCCCACCGGTTTGCCGCCGGCAGGCCACTGGTCCTGGGTGGGGTCACGATCGATCACCCCTATGGACTGGCAGCCCACTCGGATGGCGACGTATTGATTCACGCGGTCTGCGACGCCCTGCTGGGGGCCGCTGCACTGAGGGACATTGGCCACCATTTCCCCGACAGCAGTGACGAATTTGCGGGTATCGACAGCAGGCGCCTGTTGACTCGAACCCGGGAACTTCTGTCTGGAGAGGGCTGGGTGCTGGGTAACCTGGATGTGACGGTGGTGGCCCAGGCGCCCCGGCTCAACCCCCATGTAGAGGCCATGTGCCGCAACCTGGCCAGCGACCTCTATTGCGCACGGGACCAGGTCAATATCAAGGCGACCACTACCGAGGGGATGGGGTTCGCAGGGCGCGGTGAAGGAATCGCCTGCTACGCCGTCGCCCTGCTGATTGCGTCAGCCGCAACATCGGCGCGGGCGGACTGATAGCGGGTTGCCACGAACGCCCGGTATGCTGCTTCGCGGAAAATCGAGACTTTCGAGGGGGCGTCTCGCGAGGTGCCACAGGGAGCCCGGGTGAGAATACAACGCAAGCACAGTCTCTCCTACCGGCAGGCCATGATCACCGTGCTTACGGTGTTTGTCATCGGCCTGCTCTTCTCTTTCTACCAGATCGTCACCGATCTCGCCCAGGAGCGGGAACGTCTCCACCGGGATGCCCTGGAACTGCTTGGCCTGGTCAGGTTTTCCGCTGCCCAGGCAGCCTTCAACGGTGACGATGACCAGGCCCGGCGGGTAGTGCGGGGGCTGTTCGAGTATGCGTCTGTCCACCGGGTCGAGATCCGGAATGATACGGGACGCGTTATGGCAGGTGAGACGCGCCCGCTGGCCGAGGCCAGACTGGCACCACTGGCAAAGCAGCTGTTTGGTGACAGCAACAACTACCGGGTTCCCCTGCTGTGGGGTGAGCCAGCACGTCCGGTTGGCGTGGTGACAGTCACCTACGATTCGTACCGGGTGGCGCAGGATTTCCTGCAGCGGGCCAGGCACATGCTTCTGTTCGGTATCCTGCGCAACCTGGTGCTGGCACTGCTCCTGAGCGTGATTTTCTACTACACGCTGACCCGACCCCTGGTCCGGACCACCGCTTCGCTGGCGGATATCAGTCCGTTGCAACAGAATGCCCACAGGATCCGGATACCAAGGGGACACCAGAGGGACGAGATCGGCCTGCTGGTGAATACCGGCAACCGGGTGATCGACCAGTACCGACTGCACATCCGCCAGCAGGAAGAGGCCGAGGCGGAACTGAACCGGTTGCGCAACCTGCTTACCAACGTGGTTGATTCCATGCCCTCCGCGCTGGTCTGTGTCAATGTGGACGGGGCAGTGATCCAGTGGAACCACCAGGCGTCGATAATGACCGGCATACCGACCGATCTGGCTGTTGGGAGTCCCTTGCTGTCGGTGTTTCCGATGCTGCAACCGGAGATGGGTCGGGTCAGGGCGGCCATCCACAAGGGTGCCTCCGCCCATGACCGGCGGCTTCGCTGGGAGCACGAGGGGGAGCTGCGCCTTTACGACGTGACCATCTATCCGTTGACGACCAACGGCATCGACGGCGCGGTGATCCGGGTCGATGATGTGACCGGACGGGTGCATATCGAGGAGATGATGATCCACTCCGAGAAGATGCTGTCGATCGGCGGCCTGGCCGCCGGCATGGCCCATGAAATCAACAACCCGCTGGCGGGAATCCTGCAGAACATACAGGTCATCAACAACCGCCTGCAGGAGGATCTGCCGGCCAACCGGCAGGCGGCAGAGGCGTGTGGTGCACCCATTGAGGCCGTGGTCCGTTATCTGACCGAGCGCAAGGTGTTCGACATGATGGCCCGGATCAGGGAGTCCGGGCGCAGGGCGGCCAGAATCGTGGACAACATGCTGAGTTTCAGCCGTAAGAGTGACCACCGCCACAAGCCGACGGATATGACCCGACTGGTCGAGCAGTCCCTGGAGCTGGCGGTCAGTGACTACAGTCTGGAGGGGTCGTTCAGCTTCCGTGATATCGAAATCGTGCGCGAGTACCAGGCGTCCCTGCCACCGGTGCTGTGCGATGGCAGCCAGATTCAGCAGGTGTTGCTCAACCTGCTGAAAAACGGTGCCCAGGCGATGGCCGCGGAGTCCAGCCCGTCGCGGCCACCCCGCTTTGTCATTCGCATCTCAACAAGTGGTAACGGCTCACTGCGGGTGGAGGTCGAAGATAATGGGCCCGGCATTCCGCCGGAGATATCGAGACGAATATTCGAGCCCTTCTACACCACCAAGCCGGTGGGGGTGGGGACCGGCCTTGGTCTCTCGGTCTCCTATTTCATCATCAGCGAGAATTACGGCGGTGAACTCTACGTCGAGGAGGCCTCTGGTGGTGGCGCCCGTTTCGTGATGACTCTGCCCTGTCAGCGGGAGGCCAGGGACCGGGCACAGGGACTGATGCAGGCGGATTGAGTACAATACGACTTTTTCCAGTGGTGCCTCACGTGTCCCAGCAGCCAGATTCACCGTTTCCCCATGCGCACGGCTTCCCCCGCTGTCGCGGCCTTATCCGATCATGCCCCGAGGATTTCCAGGTCGAAGAGGTGGCCGGCTTCGATCCTGACGGAGCGGGTGAACACCAGCTGCTGTGGGTGGAGAAGCGTGACAGCAACACCGACTGGGTGGCCGGTTGCCTGGCCCGGCACGCCGGGGTATCCCGTGTGGATGTCGGCTATGCCGGACTCAAGGACCGCCATGCGCTGACCCGGCAGTGGTTCTCGCTGCACCTGAATGGCCGGCCGGAACCGGACTGGAGCACGCTTGCCGAACCCGGTGTGCGTATCCTGCAGCAGGCGCGACATGGACGAAAACTGCGACCGGGTGCCTTGAAGGGCAACCGCTTTCGTCTCCGGGTACGACAACTGGAGGGGGATCTGCAGTGGCTCGAAGACACCCTTCAGGCTATTGCGGCGAATGGTATTCCCAACTACTTCGGGGAGCAGCGGTTCGGTGGAGGTGACGGCAACATCGAGTCAGCGCGCCGGCTGTTCGCCGGGGAGCTGAAGCGGGTCAAGCGCAGGCAGCGCGGGTTCTATCTCTCCGCCGCACGCTCGATGCTGTTCAACCGGGTTCTGGCGGCGAGGGTAGAGGCTGGAAACTGGAACCGCCCCCTGTCGGGTGAACGGATGATGCTTGCCGGAACAAGGAGCAGTTTCCTGGCGGAGTCGGTGGATGACCAGCTGTGCCAGCGTCTCGACGAGATGGATATCCACCCCTCGGGGCCGCTCTGGGGACGGGGAGAACCGATGGTCGGCGGTGAGGTGGCGGAGCTTGAACGCCGGGTTCTGGAGCCGGAGCGGTTCTGGTGCCTGGGCCTGGAGCAGTACGGTCTGAAAATGGAGAGGAGGGCGCTTCGGATGCCGGCCACCGACCTGACCTGGCGAATAGAAGGGGCCAGCCTGGAGCTGGAGTTCCTCCTGCCAAGGGGCTGTTTCGCCACGGCGCTGTTGCGGGAGTGCCTGGACTACCGCCAGTCGGATGTTGCCGGTCCCTTGCGGGAAAGCAGCACATAGACAGCCCCGGTGCCGCCATCAAAACGGGGGGCGGAACAGAAAGCGAGTATCTCCTCCCGCTGCCTCAGCCACTGGTTGATCTTCTGTTTCAGGACCGGTTGCTGTCCCTGCGAGCGGGATCCCTTGCCATGGATGATCTGCACCACGCGCAGGCGATGGCGTATGGCATGGGCCAGAAATCCGGCCAGCTCCCGACGTGCCTCGACCACCCGCAAGCCATGCAGATCCAGCATATCCTCGGGGGGCATGCGTCCCCGCTGCAGGTCCTGGAACAGCCTGCGCTGTACTCCGGGGCGCATAAACTCCAGTATTTCTCCGGTCTCCAGCTGGATATCGACAAAATCGTCTTCCTCCCGCTCTCCCGTCACTCGCGGGTTGGGGGGAAGGGGTTGTGGTCTCAGGCGTCGCTTGAAGGGGGATGCCCGGTCATGCTCCAGGCGTACCGCACCGTCCATCTCCTGCTGGAACAGGTCGTCAGCCAGGTTCGGGTTTTCGGGGTCGTCGCGGCTCATTTCGGGAACCAGTATATCAATTGATTCGAAAGCCTGCCGATAGGTCTAAAGATATGGTCCCGCAGGTCGAGTAGTGACACCTTTTACAGTATAGTTCCAGCTTCGATTCAGTGTATCGGGCTGTTTGAGTTTGCATGAAGATATTATTGAGTAATGACGATGGTTACCTGGCTCCTGGTCTGGAGATTCTGGCGGCAGAGCTGGCCACGCTGGCGGATATCACCGTCGTCGCCCCGGAGCGTAATTGCAGCGGTGCGAGCAATTCACTGACCCTGGAGTACCCGCTGCGGGCGGTAAAGACCGACAACGGCTTCATCCGGGTGGATGGTACACCTACGGACTGTGTCCACCTGGCGATTACCGGCCTGTTGGATGAGGAGCCGGACATGGTGATCGCGGGCATCAACGCCGGGGCCAACCTGGGTGATGACGTACTCTACTCGGGAACCGTGGCGGCGGCGACCGAAGGGCGATTCCTTGGCCTGCCGGCGATCGCCCTTTCGATGAATGCCCATGATCCAGACCACTTTTCCACCGGTGCCAGGGTGGCGAGTGAGCTGGTGCGCCACCTCCAGGCCGAGCCGCTGGCATCGGACACTATTATCAACGTCAACATTCCGGATCTCCCCTACGACCAGCTCAAGGGCTACCAGGTTACCCGGCTGGGACATCGTCACCGGGCGGAGCCGGTGGTTCGGGACACCGATCCGAGGGGGCGTACCATCTTCTGGGTCGGCCCGGCGGGCCTGGAGCAGGACGCCGGGCCCGGCACCGACTTCCATGCCGTGCGCGAGGGTTTTGTCTCGGTTACCCCGCTGCAGATCGACCTCACCCGTCACACTGATATACCTCAGCTGGAAGTCTGGCTCGGAAGGATGGTGCGATGAGCAGTTCCGTGCACCGGGGTATCGGCATGACCTCCCAGCGTACCCGGGAGCGCCTGATACAGAGGTTGCGGGAGGAGGGGATCAGGAGTCAGGCGGTACTTGACGTGGTGCGTAACACGCCGCGACACATATTCGTGGATGAGGCCCTGGCCAGTCGCGCCTACGAGGACACCGCGTTGCCGATTGGCCAGGGGCAGACCATTTCGCAACCCTATATCGTTGCCCGCATGACCGAACTGCTGCTGGAAAATGGTGCGATGGAGACTGTACTGGAGATTGGTACCGGCTCCGGCTACCAGACGGCGATTCTCTCCCGGCTGGTCCGGCGGGTCTATAGCGTGGAGCGGATCAAGCTGCTGCAACAGCTGGCGCGCGGGCGCTTCCAGGAACTGCAGCTTCGGAATATCCGGCTGCACCACCGTGACGGGGGTATGGGACTGCCCGAGTATGCCCCGTTTGACGGTATCCTGGTGACCGCGGCGCCGGAGGGTATTCCCCGCGCCCTGGTTGACCAGTTGAAGGTGGGCGGGCGCATGATCCTGCCGATAGGGCAGCGTTCCGAGCAGGTCCTGGTGAGGGTGACACGTACCCAGGGCGGCTACGACAAGGAGATACTGGAGCAGGTGGCTTTTGTTCCGTTGCTTGGGGGCACCCTCTGATGAAGCTCTTCTCGCGACTCTACTCCCGGGTTATGGTCTGGTCGAGACACAGGCACGCTCCCGGCTACCTGGCCGGGCTCAGTTTTGCCGAATCGTCGTTCTTTCCGATACCTCCGGATGTGATGCTGGCACCCATGACCCTGGCGAATCCCGCCAAGGCGTGGAACTTTGCCGTGCTGACCACGGTCGCTTCGGTACTGGGAGGTGTGCTCGGCTACCTGCTGGGAATGTTTGCGTTTGATATGATCGAGCCGTTACTCAAGGACGCGGGTTACTACCCCCGTTACCTGCAGGTGCAGGCGTGGTTCGACGAGTGGGGATTCTGGGCCATCTTCATTGCCGGCTTTTCGCCCATCCCCTACAAGCTGTTCACCCTCTCGGCCGGGGTTATCTCGATGGCGTTCCTGCCGTTTGTGCTGGCCTCGTTTGTCGGCCGCGGGATGCGTTTCTTCCTTGTGGCGGGACTGATGGCCTGGGGCGGTGAGCAGATGGAGGGCGCGTTGCATCGCTATATCGACCGTATCGGCTGGCTGGTGGTGCTGACGCTGGTAGTGATACTGGCATGGATCAAACTGTAAGCCCTGACCGGCTGCCCGGAAGATGTGAAAGAGAGCGGAGCGAGCGATCTGCAGAGGATGTGAATGGAGAATGATGAGCGATTCAGCGACAGCTGAAGATCGCGTGGCGGTCTCCGCTCCCGCGATGCTGACCGGGCCTGTCCGTCCGCTCCTCGTCTGCCTGTTTCTGTTGTTGATCGGTAGCCTGCTGTACGGTTGCAGTGCCCCCGTCCGTGCACCGGTGGTCTCCCGTGAGCATGCTCCGGTCCAGCCCCGGGCAACTCGTCCCGCCAGTTACCGTGTCAAAAGGGGCGATACACTGTACGCCATTGCCTGGCGCTATGGTCTCAATTTTTCCTCCGTGGCGCGCTGGAATGGGATTCGCGCACCCTACACCATCTATCCCGGCCAATGGTTGCGCCTGACTCCCGCCGCCAATCGTAACGCGGCCAGTCGCACACCGGCAAAAACCTCACAAACCAAAGATGACCGATCGACCGGGAACGCAGTAGTATCTAAAAAACCGGTGTCCAACTCCAGGAAGAGCAGCAAAAGTACGCCTGGTTCAACCGTTCAAGGAACCGCCCAGTCGTTAAAGTTGCATTGGTTATGGCCAACGAGTGGTAGGGTGGTGGAGCGTTTCGTGCGGGGCGACCCGGTGCGCAAGGGAGTCAAGATACAGGGCCGCCATGGCGAAGCGGTAAGGGCGGCCGAGTCAGGAAAGGTTGTGTATGCCGGAAATGGCCTGATCGGGTACGGCCGCCTGGTGATTATCAAGCACAATAAAAACTATCTCAGTGCCTATGGCCATAACCGGAAAATACATGTAAAAGAGGGTGATACGGTTAAAAAAGGGATACGTATCGCGGAAATGGGCAGTGGCGGTGACGGAAAGCCGGTACTCCATTTCGAGATCAGGCGCAATGGCGCGCCGGTAGACCCGTTGAGGTTGTTGCCGCGTCAACCCTGATCCGCAGGTCTCCGGACCGCAGTGAACAGGCAGGAGGATTTGTATGGCCAGACAGCAGGAAAAGAAGACCTCCGGGAGTGGAGGTAAGTCGACACACTCCAGGGAGCCGAGAGGAAGGAGTACCGAGGTAGAGGCCGATACCCGTTTCTCCGTTGAGAACGAGACCGGTACTACCCCGGCCGCACAAATGGACGCAACGCGGCTCTACCTGAGCGAAATTGGCGCCTCCAAGTTACTGACCGCTGAGGAGGAGGTGATGCTTGCGCGCAAGGCGCAAAAGGGGGACATGCCGTCACGTCAGCGGATGATCGAAAGCAACCTGCGCCTGGTGGTCAAGATTGCCCGACGCTACATGAATCGCGGGCTCGCCCTGCTCGACCTGATCGAGGAGGGCAACCTGGGCCTGATCAGGGCGGTTGAGAAGTTTGACCCCGAGCGGGGATTCCGCTTCTCCACCTACGCCACCTGGTGGATCCGGCAGACCATTGAGCGTGCGATCATGAACCAGACCCGCACCATTCGTCTGCCGATTCACGTGGTGAAGGAGATCAATGTCTACCTGCGCGCGGCCAGAAAGCTGACGCAGAAGCTGGATCACGAACCTTCGGCCGACGAGATTGCCGACCTGCTGGACAAGCCGATCGACGAAGTGAAACGGATGCTCGGGCTGAACGAGCGTATCACCTCGGTCGATACCCCGTATGGCAAGAACGCCGACAAGCCACTGCTCGACACCATTCCCGACGTGCAGAGTGAAGATCCCACAGAGACCCTGCAGAGCGAGGGGATGACCGCCAATCTGGATGAGTGGCTGGACAAGCTGAATGACAAGCAGCGCGAGGTGGTGGAGCGGCGTTTCGGCCTGCACGGCTACGAGAATGCCACCCTGGAACAGGTTGCCAACGAACTCGGGGTGACCCGGGAGCGGGTGCGCCAGATCCAGATGGATGCGCTGAAACGCCTGCGAGGTATCCTGGAGAAAGACGGCTTTTCGGTCGACGCCCTGTTCAAGTAGTGAGTGGCGATCTTCTCTGTGATCTACAGCGAATACACCTGTGTGATTTCCCGCAGATATCGGTCAAAGATCCCTCGAAACCGGTTGGAGATGGCGCAGATCTGATTTTTATCATTTGTGATTTTGGCAAAATGCCGGGTACACTCTGCTCCTGAATGCGAATTGCTGCCAGGGCGTGTTACGTGGTGTGGCAGTGTGGGCGGGGGATGGGCCATCTCCCTTGATCAGTAGACAGACGAATGGTGTATGGATAGACAGAGAAAGCAGATACCGCAGATCGGCGCAAAAAAAAGGCTGGATGTGAAAGGCGCCGGCGAGGTTGACTGCCAGGACTGCGGACTCGATCCCATGTGTTCCATCCTGGAGTATGCGGAAGAGGGGAGCGATGTCCCGGAGGGGATACTGCTGCGTCGCCGCCAGGTCTCGCGGGGTGAAACCATATTTATGAAGGATGACCCCTTCCGGTCGGTATTTGCGGTCAAGTCCGGGTCGTTCAAGACTTATATTCCCAAGTTTTCAGGGATCGATCAGGTCGTTGGGTTTCATGTGATCGGCGAGCTGATCGGGATCGAGGGTATCGCTGCCGAACGATATCCATATACCGCCCGGGCGCTGCAGGACAGCAGCGTCTGTGAGCTGAGAATAGAATCGCTGCAGGAGACCGGCCGCGAGCTGGAGACACTGCAGAAGGGTATCATCAGCATGCTGAGTGCCGAGGTGGCGTTCAACCACCAGCTTATCGCGTCATTGATTCACCAGAGTGCGGACCAGCGACTGGCCGGTTTTCTGTTAAACCTCAGCGACCGGCTGCATGCCAGGGGGATGCGCCAGGAGGAGTTCCAGATCGGCATGTCGAGAAGCGATATCGGCAGCTACCTGGGACTGGCCAGCGAGACGGTCAGTCGTGTGCTGACCCGGTTCCAGAAGCAGGGACTGATTCAGCTGCGCCACAAGCGGTTGCGACTCCTGGACCGGGCGGGCCTGGAGGAGTTGGCGGAACGCTGAGTCCCCGCTCAGCCGAGCATCGCCTGCCAGGGCTGTGGCGTACGAGTCAGCGCTACGGCCACGATATAGCCGACGCTGGCCAGTGCCAGAACGCCGAACAGCAGCCTGCTGTTTCGAGTCGGAGCCCAGCGAAGCGCAAACATTCCCAGGATGATATAGAGAATTAATACCGCCAGCTTGGCGGTGAGCCAGGACATTACCAGCGGGTACTGGTGGCTCATCACCGCCAGAGTGATACCGGCGACCAGCAACAGGCTGTCGTTGGCCTGGGAGAGGCGGCGGACCCAGGGCCGGTTAACCAGCCGCGAACCGGTGTACATCCAGATCAGCCTGATGCTGAAGAAGCTCACGGTGAACACCACCGTGGCCACATGCAGCTCTTTAATCCAGTAGTAGAGCATGGACGCCTGTCGCAGCAGTTAAGAGTGGCAGGCAAGGATACCTGCATCACAGACTCACGCCAAGTAAACGCGCTGGCAGATTAACCCCATGAATTGGGGGTTGTGTGGGGCCTGTTTCGGAAGGGATAATTACCCGGATAATTTACAGGTAATAGGTCCCGTTCTGTCCGTAAGCAATTGATTATTGTCAAATGTTTTTGATCCGGAAGCGGCTGTTCGACGGTCTGTTCCCCACCTACCCGAGTGATGTGTCGATGGAATTAGTATGCCCGGCAGGTAACCTGCCCTCCCTCAAGGCAGCGGTCGATAGCGGTGCCGACGCGGTCTATTTCGGCTTTCGCGATGACACCAATGCACGCCACTTCGCCGGCCTCAATTTCGGGCCGGCGAAGATAGCGGAGGGACTCCGCTACGCCCATGATCGAGGGGTAAAGGTATTTCTGGCCCTCAATACCTACCCACAGCCCGAGGGGTGGACGAGATGGCAGAATGCGGTCGACCAAGCGGCGGATCTGGGAGTTGATGCGATGATTGCGGCCGATATCGGGGTGATGGATTATGCCAGTAGCCGCTATCCCGATCTCAACCTGCACCTCTCGGTGCAGGGTTCGGCCACCAACTACGAGGCGCTGCAGTTTTACCGGGACCACTTCAACATCCGTCGCGCGGTTTTGCCGCGGGTGCTCTCCCTGAGCCAGGTGGAGCACGTGGTGAAGAACAGCCCGGTGCAGATCGAGGTGTTCGGGTTCGGCAGCCTGTGCGTGATGGTGGAGGGGCGTTGCATTCTCTCCTCCTACGCCACCGGGCGTTCGCCCAATACCTTCGGCGCCTGTTCTCCGGCCAGCCATGTGGAGTGGCGTGAGACTGCCGACGGTCTGGAAACCCGCCTTGGCGGGGTGCTGATCGATCGCTTCGCCAAGGGCGAAAATGCCGGTTACCCGACCCTCTGCAAGGGCAGTTTCGAGGTCGGCGGCAACACCTACCACGCCATGGAGGAGCCGACCAGCCTCAATACCCTGGAGCTGCTGCCACAACTGCAGGCGGCCGGGGTCTCGGCGATCAAGATTGAAGGACGCCAGCGCAGCCCGGTGTACGTGGCCCAGGTGGCACGGGTATGGCGCGCGGCGCTGGATGCCTGTCAGCGTGACCCCGAAAACTACACGCCCCAGGCGGAGTGGATGGCGGAGCTGGGCAAGGTCTCGGAAGGGACCCAGACCACCCTGGGCGCCTACAGTCGCCCCTGGCAGTAGAGGATAAGCAACATGAACAAGATGCCGAAACTGTCTCTCGGCCCGGTGCTTTACTACTGGGCGAAGGATCAGCTGCTCGAGTTCTACCGGGAGATGGCACAGACCCCGGTGGATATCATCTACCTGGGGGAGACCGTCTGTTCCAAACGCAGCCTGATGCGCACTGACGACTGGCTGGAGCTGGCCGAAACCCTTGCAGCGGCGGGAAAAGAGGTGGTGCTCTCCACCCTGGCACTCCTGGAGGCGGATTCCGAGCTGAAACGGCTGCGTCGACTGTGTGACAACGGAGAGTACATGGTGGAGGCCAACGACATGGGGGCCGTGCAGCTGATGCGCGGCAAGCCGTTCGTCGCCGGCCACAGCGTCAATATTTACAACGAGCGTACCCTGGCGCTGCTGGCCCGGGAGGGGATGAAGCGCTGGGTATTCCCGGTGGAGCTCTCCAGGCAGACGCTGAAGAGCATGCAGGAGAGGCGCCCCGAAGGGGTCGAGACCGAGCTGTTTGCCTTCGGTCGCCTGCCCCTGGCCTACTCGGCACGTTGTTTTACCGCCCGGGCCTTCAACCTGCCCAAGGATGACTGCCAGTACCGCTGTCTCGACTTCCCCGACGGTATGACCCTGTCGGCCCAGGACGATACCCGGTTCCTGGCCCTGAACGGAATCCAGACCCAGTCGGCCCACACCTTCAACCTGCTGTCCGAACTGGACGAGATCCGCTCCCTGGAGGTGGACGTGCTGCGGATCAGTCCCCAGGCCAAGCATACTGAACGGGTGATCGAGCTGTTCCGGCAGGCCCTGGATGGTCAGATTGAGCCGGGCGAGGCGTCGCAGGAGCTGGAACAGTTGCTGCCGGTCGGCTCCTGCAACGGCTACTGGTACGGGGAGTCGG
>JAPHTA010000061.1 GCA_026196475.1 Sedimenticola sp. | reverse complement strand
ATCAGAACAGAGCCCACCATGCCACGCCAGCCTACAAAACCTACCCGTTTCATCGTTATCACCTATACAAAATACAAAGAATCGTAATCAAACCGCATACCTTGTCCGTTGGAGCGGGGTCGGAGTCAGGCCGCGGAACCGGCCGGTTCGCACCGTAGGTTGGGGTGAGTGAAACGAACCCCAGCCTACATGCTCCGCCCCCTTCAAGGTATACATGTCGGGGTTCGCAAGCTCACCCCAACCCACATATAAACCTACCCGGCGCGCAGGGCGGCGACCACTGCGTCGCCCATCTCCTCGGTGCCCACCTTGCGGGTACCCTCGGAGTATATATCCGGCGTACGCAGCCCCTGATCCAGGGTCGCGTTGACCGCCTTCTCCACCCGCTCGGCCATGGCGTCCTCGTCCAGCGAATAACGCAGCATCATGGCCACCGAGAGGATGGTGGCCAGCGGATTGGCCACGCCCTGGCCGGCGATGTCGGGAGCCGAACCATGGATCGGCTCGTACATGCCCTTGCCGTTCTCATCCAGGGAGGCGGAGGGGAGCATTCCGATGGAGCCGGTCAGCATGGAGGCACAGTCGGAGAGGATATCGCCAAACATGTTGGTCGTCACCATCACATCGAACTGTTTCGGTGCCCGCACCAGCTGCATCGCTGCATTGTCCACGTACATGTGGGAGAGTTCGACTTCCGGGTAATCACCGCCTACCCGGGTCGCCACGTCACGCCACATCTCGGTGCATTCCAGCACGTTGGCCTTGTCCACCGAACAGACCCGCTTGTTGCGTTTCATGGCGATGTCCATCGCCACCCGTACGATACGGTCCACTTCGGACTCACGATAAATCAGGGTGTTGAAGCCCTCTTTCTCGCCGCTCTCCAGTTCGCGAACGCCCCGGGGCTGGCCGAAGTAGATGCCACCGGTCAGCTCGCGCACGATCATGATATCGAGGCCGGAAACCACCTCCGGGCGCAGGGTCGAGGCATCTGCCAGCTGCGGATAGAGGATTGCCGGGCGCAGGTTGGCGAACAGGCCCAGAGCCTTGCGGATACCCAGCAGTCCCTTTTCCGGCCGCACCGAGATGTCCAGCGGCTCCCACTTGGGACCGCCCACGGCGCCGAGCAGGATGGCGTCCGACTCCCTGGCCAGTTCCAGGGTCGCTTCCGGCAGCGGATCGCCCGATGCGTCATAGGCGGCACCCCCAATCAGCGCCTCATCCATGTCGATATCGAGGCCGAATTCGTCCCGCAGACAGGCCAGCACCTTGACCGCCTCGGCCACGATCTCCTGACCAATGCCGTCACCCGGCAGTACCAGTATGTTTTTGCTCATAATTTTTCAACCTTGTCGAATGTATTTCTATAAACAGGAGTCGGCATCCAATCGCACTTAAGCATAAGGCGAATCGAAGGGCTTTCGTCATTCCGGCGCAGGCCGGAATCCAGGAATATTGCTCCTATCAAGCAGTCTGGATCCCGGCCTGCGCCGGGATGACAGTGGTTCCTGGCTTAAGTTAAGTGGCATTCGGGCCGGCGTCGAATCACCGACTCCGGCCCCGTCACGATGCCTCAAGTAAAGACCCAGGGAGCCCTCTCCCGCCGCTGCTGCTCGAACGCAGTGATCTCGTCGCTGTGCTGCAGGGTGAGACCGATATCGTCCAGCCCCTCCAGCAGGCAGTGCTTGCGGAACTCATCAACCTCGAACGGGATCGTCTCGCCGTCGCCCAGGGTCAGGGTCTGGGCCTTCAGGTCGACGGCGATCTGCAGCACCTCCTCTCCCGTCGCCCTGGCGAACAGCCCGTCGATAACCGAACTCTCCAGCCGGATCGGCAGGATGCCGTTCTTGAAACAGTTGTTGAAGAAGATATCCGCAAAACTGGGCGCGAGTATCACCTTGAAACCGTAATCGGCCAGCGCCCAGGGGGCATGCTCGCGGGACGAGCCGCAGCCGAAGTTGTCCCGTGCCAGCAGCACCTGGGAGCCGGCGTAGCGTGGATCATTGAGCACGAACGACTCGTTCAGCGGCCGGTTAGTGCAGTCCATGTCCGGCTCACCGTGATCCAGGTAACGCCACTCGTCGAACAGGTAGGGGCCAAACCCGGTGCGCTTGATCGACTTCAGGAACTGCTTCGGAATGATCGCATCGGTGTCCACGTTGGAACGGTTCAGCGGGGTCACGATACCGGTAAATGTCTTGAACGCTTCCATTACAGCTCCCTCACATCAACAAAATGGCCGGTGACTGCAGCGGCGGCAGCCATCGCCGGGCTGACCAGGTGGGTACGTCCCCCTTGTCCCTGGCGCCCTTCAAAATTACGGTTCGAGGTGGAGGCACAGCGGTCACCCGGGTTCAGTCGGTCCGCGTTCATCGCCAGGCACATGGAACAGCCCGGGTCACGCCACTCGAAACCGGCCTCGATAAATATCCTGTCCAGGCCCTCGGCTTCCGCTTGCTGCTTGACCAGGCCGGTACCGGGTACCACCAGCGCCTGTATGATACCGGGCGCCACCTTGCGCCCCTTGGCTACGGCTGCCGCGGCCCGCAGGTCCTCGATCCGGCCGTTGGTGCAGGAGCCGATGAAGACATGATCCGGCTTTATCTCCACCAGTGGCGTGCCGGCCTTGAGTCCCATGTACTCCAGGGCGCGGCGCATCCCTTCCGCCCTGGTGGCATCACTCTCCCGCTCCGGATCGGGTACCACCCCATCCACCGGCAGCACCATTTCCGGCGAGGTGCCCCAGGTCACCTGGGGCTGGATGGTTGTGGCATCGATGTGTACCACTGCATCGAACTGTGCGCCGTCGTCACTGTGCAGCTGGCGCCAGGCCGCCTCGGCCTGCTCCCACATCTCGCCCTTGGGGGCGAAGGGGCGGCCGTTCAGGTAATCGATAGTGGTGTCGTCCACCGCCACCAGTCCGGCCCGGGCGCCGGCCTCGATGGCCATGTTGCAGACCGTCAGCCGGCCCTCCATGGTCAGGTCGCGAATCGCCTCGCCACCGAACTCGATGACGTAGCCGGTACCGCCGGCGGTACCCAGCTCACCAATGATCCGCAGGACGATATCCTTGGCGGTGACACCGGCACCTACCTTGCCATCAACGCTCACCAGCATGGATTTCGACTTCTTCTGGATCAGGGTCTGGGTAGCCAGCACATGCTCCACCTCCGAGGTGCCGATACCGAAGGCCAGCGCCCCGAAGGCACCATGGGTTGCGGTGTGGGAATCACCACAGACCACGGTCATGCCCGGCAGGATCAGGGCCTGCTCCGCACCCATCACGTGCACCACACCCTGGCGCACGTCGTTCATGCCGAATTCGGTGATTCCAAACTCCTGGCAATTGCGATCCAGGGTCTCCACCTGCAGGCGGGCTATGGGGTCATCGATGCCATTGGCACGCCCCTTGGTGGGGACATTATGGTCCGGCGTGGCGATGGTGGCGCTGGTTCGCCAGGGCTTGCGCCCGGCCAGCCGCAGCCCTTCGAACGCCTGGGGTGAAGTGACCTCGTGCACCAGCTGCCGGTCTATATAGAGGAGTGAAGTGCCGTCCTCGTCGGTCCGCACCACGTGATCCTGCCAAATCTTGTCGTAGAGTGTTTTTGCGCTCATGGTTCTGCCACCTTTGAATGGAGATGGAAGGATAAACCCCGCCTAAATATAAAACAAATTCATCTTTTTCATGTTTGTGATTCTCATATGGAATGCTACATTCTTTAGATTAAGTGAATCGGATTACGTATGCGTTCCCACGCGGAGCGTGGGAACGAGGGAGCGGGAAATGGATTTGCAAGCTGGGGGTTCCTATGGAAATCAATGACCTGAAAGCGTTTCTTGCGGTGGCCAAGAGTGAGTCCTTCTCCCTCGCCGGTGAGCAGCTGCACCTGACACAACCAGCCGTTAGCAAGCGGGTAGCCGCCCTGGAGGAGGAGCTGAACACCCGTCTGTTCGATCGCATCAGCCGCAAGATCACACTCACCGAGGCGGGTCGCCAGCTCCTGCCACGGGCCCAGCAGATGCTCTACGAGATGGAGGATATCCGGCGCAGCATCTCCAACCTCACCGGAAAGGTGAGCGGCACCCTGACCATGGGCACCAGCCATCACATCGGGCTGCGCCGTTTGCCCCCGGCACTGAAACACTATAGTCGGCGTTTTCCCCAGGTACAGCTGGACATACGCTTCATGGACTCGGAAACCGCCTGCGGTGCGGTACAGCAGGGGGAGCTGGAGCTGGCTATCGTCACCCTGCCGACCGAGCCGATCGCCAATCTCACCACCCGTCCCATCTGGCACGATCCGCTGCTGTTCGTGGTCTCGCGCGAACATCCGCTGGCGGAACGACCTCGGGTGACGCTACAGGAGCTGGCCCGCCATCCTGCGGTGCTGGTGGCCAAGGGAACCTACACCCGGCGCATCCTGGAGCAGGCACTGGAACCTCTCGGCATGCGCCTGAAGACCGGCATGGAGACCAACTATTTCGAGACCCTGAAAATGATGGTTTCGATTGGACTCGGCTGGAGTCTGCTACCAAAGAGCATGACCGGCGAGCCGGATCTGAAGGTACTGCAAGTCCCCGAACTTGAGCTTAGTCGCACCTTGGGCGCCGTCACCCACACCCGTCGCTCACTCTCGAATGCGGCACAGGCCATGGTGGAGACCTGTCTCGGGGACGCCGATAACCAGGCCGACGCTGGACAGGCTGAACCGCTCAGCCCATCACGGTAGCAAGGGAATCAACCGCCCGGGCCGTTCCTGGTACACCAAACCGCCGCCTCCAGGCGGGTGCGCAGGTTCAGTTTCTTAAGCAGGTTCTTGACATGGACCTTGATGGTCCCCTCGGCAATATCCAGTTCACGGGCGATCTGCTTGTTGCTCATCCCCTCGGCGATCAGCCCGAGTATCTGCAGCTCGCGCCGGGTCAGGCCGGCCTCGTTGGGAGACTTCGGTTTCGCATCATCGCGCAGAGCTCTGGCCAGCAGTTCAGTCAGGCTGTCGGTGATCGCAAGACGACCGCTGGCGGCCACCTGGATCTGCTCCAGCACCTGTTCCGGCTCCATATCCTTGAGCAGGTATCCGTCTGCCCCGAGGCGCAACGCCGCGGTGACGTCACTTTCACTGTTGGACACGGTGAGCATCACCACGTAACCCTCCAGGTCGGTCTGTTTCAGCGCCTTGAGAGTATCCAGTCCGCCCAGTCCTTTCATATTCAGGTCGAGCAGGATCAACTCCGGCCGCAGGACCTTGGCCAGGGCCAGCCCCTCCTCCCCGGAGGACGCCTCTCCGACCAGGTTCAGCCCCGGGTCCATGCCGATCAGGTCGGCCAGACCTTTGCGGAACAGGGGGTGGTCATCGATGATCAGGATGGAGATAGGCTGCTCACTGCTCATGGTGTAGTCAGATCCAACGCTTGGTTATCAGGATGGCGCCCGCGACGGGACGCCGTGAATTCAAAAGTCACCCGGGTACCGCCGCTCTCCAGCGGTTCGATGGCGAGATCCCCCCCCAGGCTTCGCACCCGCTCGTCCATGATCGCCAGCCCGTAGTGCCGTGAACGCTCCGGGGATACCGGTATACCCCGGCCGTCATCAGTCACTGTCACCCGGACCGGCCGGTCCTCGCCACCGGAGAGAACGACCCGGGCATGGCTGGCCCCGGCATGACGAATCACGTTGGAGAGCGCTTCACGAATGACCTGCAGCACGTGAATCTCCTCGTTCTCGCTCAACTGCAGCCCCTGCAGGTCAAATGTCAGCTCTATCTCGGTATCGCTGCGCTCCCGGAATTCGTCGACCGTATCCTCAAGCGCCTGCATCAGGCCGCGTCCATCCACCTTGAGACGGAACGTGGTGAGCAGTTCACGCAGCTGCCGATAGGCGCTGTTCAGGCCCTCGCGCAACTCCTGCACCACACCCAGCACCAGCTGTTCGTCACCACCCTGTTTGATTGCCATGTCCAGTCGACTGACCTGGATCTTGAGATAGGAGAGCGACTGCGCCAGGGAGTCGTGCAGTTCCCGGGCGATCACTCCACGCTCCTCGTAGAGGGCCAGCCTGCGGCTGTAGCTGGTACGATAGACCACGCCAATGGCCGCGCCGATCTGGTCCGCCACCGCTTCCAGCAACTGCTTCTGCCACGCTTTCAGCAGGGTCCCCTCTGGAATCGCGATAAACAGGATACCATGCTGTTCATCCTGGTCTCGGATCGGTATCGACAACACCCGCCGCAGCCGGTTTTCATCGTCGCGCCACTCCTTGACCTGCGTCCCCTGCTGGTTCATGCACTCCATGCAGTGGTCGCTGTTACAGATCGAGCCCCCTCCCGCATCACTGGAAGCGAGGGTGAATACCTCCATGCCCATCGACTTGGCAAGGCAGATATTGCCCGGACCGAAACCGACCACACTCTCGATATCCTTCAGCAACTCCTCGTACATCCAGGGCGCAATATGGGTGTCGTTCAGACGACTGGTGGTCTTGTAGAGCAACTCCAGGGAGCGGTTACTGCGCTCGAGGTCGGCGGTCTTCTCACGCACACGCTCTTCCAGGTCGGCATACATCTTCGACAGGTCGTCCGCCATGCCGTTGAAAGCACTGCCCAGCTGTCCCAGCTCATCACCCTGCTCATGCTTGACCCGCGCCGTGAAATCACCCCGCCGGGCGTGCTGTGCAAATCGCAACAGGTCGCGCAGTGGTGGCAGGACCACTGCCTGAACCAGGTACATGATGTAGAACACCGCGGCCAGGGTAAGGAACAGGGAGTTGAGCTGTATCGCCCGCAACCAGCGGATGTTCGATTCTGTTCCCTCCTCCAGCAGTCGCACCAGGTGATCGATATCGGCGACGAAGCGATCGACGATGGAGACATAGCGCGCCCGGATATTCCGCTGGGTAGCGATCCACAGGGGATCATTCAGCTTGTAGGCCGGCACCAGCGCCTCGTTATGCGGAGCCATCAGGCTGACATAGACGTGCAGAACCGGCTTGATCTTCATATGCCACTGCTGACTGATGCGATGGTAGGAGCGGGCCAGGCCGTGCTCCGGGTCATCCGGAATGATCCCTTTCAGGCGCGGACTGTTCAGCCGATCCTCGAACTCCTGTACCAGCTGCTCGGTCAGCTTCCAGTAGCTATCGGGATCGATATCCGACTGGTACACAAGCCGGGTGGCGATGCGATAGGACTGCATGCGCAGGCTGCCGGCCTGGTTTACCGCGGCCGCGTGCCCCTGGGTCCGCTCCTCGATGATGATCGAACCCAGCATGGTAAGAAACGCCAGCAGGATGATGAATCCCATGGAGATACCCATGCGCAGGATGATCGAGTTTTTGAAGCGCAGCGACATGACTGGATAGTAGCCTGTTTAAAGGGGTAGATCTTCAGGTCTTTGGATATACCACCATAAAGTCAAAGGTAATCTTCCGACCCTCTCCGGGCCGCTATTCCTGGAATTTTTTTCTTTTTATTACAACAGGATAACAACGCTACCACCCCTACCTCTTTAGTGGTAGAGGGCCCGCTCATGACCGATTTCCGGCCACTTTTACCAGCAATTATTAGGTATACACTTGGCCCCACACTCCAGGGAGTGGGCTGAATCCAGCAACAATCCGACACCCGAAGGTATTGAATTAAAATGGCCAGTCAGCAGAGAAAAGCAATTTCCGTTCTGAGTATGAACACCATCGCTTTTACCGCCTGTTTCGCGGTCTGGGTGATGTTCTCCATCATCGGAATCCCGATCAAGGAGCTGCTGGCTCTCAACGACACCCAGTTCGGCCTGCTGATCGCCACTCCCATCCTGACCGGCTCCCTGGTACGCCTACCGGTGGGCATGCTGACCGACAAGTTCGGCGGTCGCATCGTCTACTTCGTACTGATGTGCAGCATGCTGCTGCCACTCTGGTTCATCAGCGAGGCGACCAAGTTCTGGCAGTTCCTGGTACTGGGCCTGTTCGTCGGCGTGGCCGGCGCCTCTTTCTCGGTCGGTATCGCCTACACCGCGCGCTGGTTTCCCAAGGAGAAGCAGGGCTTCGCCATGGGCATCTTCGGTGCCGGTAACGCCGGTGCTGCCCTGACCAAGTTCGTCGCCCCCTCTCTGGTGGTGGCCTACGGCTGGACCGTGGTACCCAAGGTCTACGCCGTGGCCATGGCGGTGGTTGTGATCCTGTTCTGGATGTTCACTTACGAGGATCCGGAGCACAAGGTATCCAAGACGGTAACTATCAGGGATCAGCTGGAAGCACTGAAAGACCCCCGGGTGTGGAAGTACTGCCAGTACTACTCCCTGGTATTCGGCGGCTTCGTCGGTCTCTCCCTGTGGATGACCAAGTACTACATCAACGAGTACGACTTCGACCTGACCCACGCCGCCCTGCTGGCATCGATATTCGTGCTTCCCTCCGGCGTGATCCGCGCCCTGGGTGGCTGGTTCTCCGACAAGTACGGCGCCTACAAGGTGACCTGGTGGGTGATGTGGATCTCCTGGGTCTGCCTGTTCATCATGTCCTATCCCCAGACCGCCGTCACCATCAAGACCATCAACGGCCCGGTGACCCTGGATCTGGGCCTCAACGTCTGGGTCTTCACCGTGCTGCTGTTTATCGTCGGCATCGCCTGGGGCTTCGGCAAGGCCTCGGTGTTCAAGTTCCTCTCTGACGAGTACCCGGACAACATCGGTGTCGTCTCCGGCATCGTCGGCCTGGCCGGCGGCATGGGCGGCTTTCTGCTGCCGATCATGTTCGGCGCCCTTAAGGATCTGACCGGGGTCAACTCCACCGTCTTCATGCTGCTCTACGGCGCCACCTGCGTCTCCCTGATCTGGATGCACTACACCTTCGCCAGGGAGCACCAGGAACACGATATGGAAGAGGCCAGGGAGCATGCTGTGGAGGAGTACGTGCGGACCCATGAGAACCCGGAAGAGTACGCAGCCTGCAAGGCCGCGGTCGAACAGGCTCACCTGCTGGAAGAGCTCATCTCCAGGTATTCCGAATCGAAACAACGCGCACGACTGGAGGCGAATGACATACGCATGCGTCAACTGAAGGCGGCGGCGGTGGATACGCTTGAGTAAGTGATAAGGCTGAAAACAAAACGATTGAAGCAGTAACAATCAAGAGAGGCAATTATGTCTGATATAAAAAAATGGGATGTCGAAGACTCCCGGTTCTGGGAGTCGGAAGGCAAGCGCATCGCCAACCGGAACCTCTGGATCTCGATCCCGAGCCTGTTGTGCGGCTTCGCCATCTGGCTCTACTGGGGCATCATCACGGTACAGATGCTCAACCTGGGCTTCCCGTTCGCAAAGTCCGAACTCTTCACCCTGGCCGCCATCGCGGGCCTGACCGGCGCCACGCTGCGTATCCCCAGCAGCTTCTTTATCCGTATCGCCGGCGGACGCAACACCATCTTCTTCACCACCGCCCTGCTGATGATTCCGGCGATCGGTACCGGCTTCGCGCTGCAGGACAAGGACACCCCGCTCTGGGTATTCCAGGCGCTGGCCTTTCTCTCCGGCTTTGGCGGCGGCAACTTCGCCTCCTCCATGTCCAACATCAGCTTCTTCTTTCCCAAGCGTCAGCAGGGTCTGGCCCTGGGACTGAACGCGGGCCTGGGCAACGCCGGTGTCACCACCATGCAGATCCTGGTACCGCTGGTGATGACCTTCGGCATCTTCGGCGGCGAGCCGATGATCCTGGAGAACACCTCCGGCACCCTGATCGGCAAGATCCCCGCCGGCACCGAGAGTTACATTCATAACGCCGGCTTCGTCTGGCTGCTGCTGCTGATTCCCCTCGCCTTCGCCGGCTGGTTCGGCATGAACAACATCCGCACCGAGGATGTATCACCGCATATCGGTTCACCGCTGGGCGCCATGGGCAAGATCACCAGCATGTTGCTGATCGGTTTCTTCACAGCCGCCATCGGTCTCTACATCATCCTGCCGGCGCCGACCGGTCTGGGCGCACCCGGCTGGGCCAAGTGGCCGGTGATCGCCGGCATCCTGTTCGGCACCGTGATGCTGATGAAGATGATCCCCGGTGACATCAAGCCGAACCTGCAACGCCAGTTCAAGATCTTCAGCAACAAGCACACCTGGATCATGAGCGTCATCTACACCATGACCTTCGGCAGCTTCATCGGCTACTCCGCCGGATTCGCCCTCGCCATCAAGGTGGTATTCGGCTACCAGCATATCGAGGCCAACGGCATCCTGACCCACGATATCGTCAACCCGAACGGCCCCTCGGCTCTGATGTACGCCTGGATGGGCCCCTTCATCGGCGCCCTGATCCGTCCGGTCGGCGGCTGGATCGCGGACAAGGTGGGTGGCGCCAAGGTGACCCAGATCGTCTCCATTATCATGATCGGCAGCGCCCTGGGCGTGGCCTACTTCCTGAAGGCGGCCTACGCCTCGGCCACCCCTGAGGAGTATTTCATTCCGTTCCTGATCCTGTTCCTGGTGCTGTTCGCCGCCACCGGTATCGGTAATGGATCCACCTTCCGTACCATCGCCATGGTGTTCAACAAGGAGCAGGCCGGTCCGGCCCTGGGCTGGACCTCCGCGGTCGCCGCCTACGGCGCCTTCATCATTCCGCAGGTATTCGGGGAACAGATCAAGGCCGCCACTCCGGAGTACGCGCTGTACGGTTTCGCCGCATTCTACGTTGCCTGCCTGATCATCAACTGGTGGTACTACCTGGGTCCGAAACGGGAGTACGACAACCCCTGATCAGAGGTTTCTCAAAGGGTCTGGAGCAGGCCCACCCATCCACACGTGCACAGGCTGCTCATGCGGATACTTACCCCCCAACCCGGGCCTGCTCCAACTTATCAAGGTTTCAGTTAATAGCACGTTGCAGAGACATGCTTAGAGGAGATACACAATGAGCCACTTTCTTGACCGCCTGAGGTTTTTCAAGAAGGTCCAGGGGACCT
>JAPHTA010000318.1 GCA_026196475.1 Sedimenticola sp. | reverse complement strand
TCCGCCCAGCTGCGTTGTCAGTCGCTCATTTAGAGTCACTAAACTTCGCTCCTTTCGCCTTGCTGGACAAAAAAATGACGCCAGCGACGATAATCAAATCAGTGTTAACAGGCCCAACAACAAGAACCGGACAGCCGAGGTATAATCGATGAAGAGAGTAACCATTGTGGGAGCTGGTTTTGCCGCCCTCACCGCGGTGCAGAAACTGCGCGCCCGCGATCATTCGCTGGAGATCACGCTGGTCGCCCCCTCACCCCGCTTCTCCTACCTTCCCGGGACCATCTGGATTCCCTCCGGGCTGCGCCAGCCGGAAGACCTGGAGATCGACCTGGGCAACTTCTTCCGGCGCATGAAGGTGAACTACCACCAGGCCTCCGCCAGCGGTCTGGAGGCGGGCGGACGCATCCTGCTGACCGACCAGGGCCCGGTCGAAAACGATGCGCTGATCATCTGCTCCGGCGGTCGTTTCATCAAGAAGCTGCCCGGCATCGAGCACGCCATCACCCCCTGCGAGGGCATTCCGGCCGCGATGCGGATCCGGGAACGGCTGCAGCAGCTTGATGGCGGAAACATTGCCATCGGCTTCTCCGGCAACCCCAAGGAGCCCTCCGCCATGCGCGGTGGGCCGATGTTCGAGTTCCTGTTTGGCATCGACCGCCAGTTGCGCCAGGAGGGACGGCGGGACCGCTTCCGGCTGACCTTCTTCACCCCGGCGCCGGAGCCGGGCAAGCGGCTCGGCCCGAAAGCGGTGGCCGGCCTGCTGCGGGAGATGAAAAAACGGGACATCGAGACCCACCTGGGGCACAAGATCAAGCAGTTCACCGACAGCAAGGTGGTGACCGAGGGCGGCGAGTTCGATGCCGACCTGATCCTGTTCATGCCGGGCATGACCGGCAACCAGTGGTTCGACAACACCGACCTGCCACGCTCCGAGGGCGGCCTGCTGAAGGCCGATACCCAGTGCCGGGTGGAGGGGATGGAGCGGGTCTACGTAGCGGGTGACTCGGGCAGCTTCCCGGGACCTGACTGGATGCCGAAACAGGCCCACATGGCCGATCTGCAGGCCGCAGCCGCGGCGGACAACCTGCTTGACGAGCTGGCCGGCAAGACGCCACAGCATACCTTCAAGGTGGAGCTGTTCTGCATCGTCGACAGCCAGACCAGCGGCAGCCTGGTGGCGAGAACACCCCGCTACAACCTGGCGCTGCCCCAGATGCGCCTGTTCCACTGGCTGAAGCGGCTATTCGAGTGGTGGTATCTGCGCCAGTACCGCTAGGAGTCTTTAGACCCGCTCACTACCTAGATTGACCTGCAGGAGCGGCTAGTCGTGATCATTGCGCCTGAAGGCGCTCCCGCAGGGAACAATATCGGACTTCACCAGTCGTGTGTTCCGGAAAACCACGCAACAGGTCTATCTCAGCTGGCGAACAACGGGGTGAATAAAATATGGGCCCATGGGCAATGCAACCATCGGGTAAACACCATACGGACCCAGGCGTTATCCCCGGTTCGGGCACTACTTGCCCGGGCGGATCAGGCCGCCCAGACCCATCTCGTCCAGTGCGGACTCCATCATCTCCCGCACCTGGCGGGCATCCGTCATGCGCAATGCCCGCTGCAACAGCCCCCGGGCGCGGGAGCGGCTGAAGCTGCGAATCACCCAGCGGATCTTGAGCAGGCTACCGGCACTCATGCTGAGGCTGTCGACCCCGATACCCAGCAGCAGTACCGCCGCCAGCGGGTTGCCGCCCAGTTCACCACAGATACTGACCGGACGACGATACAGTGCGGCGCCCTCGACAATCTGGGTCAGGGCACGCAACACCACCGGGTGCATGTCGTCATAAATCTCCGCCACCCGGGGGTTGTTGCGATCCACCGCAAGCAGGTACTGGGTAAGATCGTTGGTACCTACCGAGAGAAAATCGACCCGCCGTGCCAGTTCATCGATCTGGTAGACCGCTGACGGAACCTCGATCATCACACCAACCGGTGGCATGATGACCCCGTACCCCTCTTCCACCAGCTCCTCCTGGGCGCGCCGGATCAGCGACTGCAACTCCTCCAGTTCCGAGACCATGCTGACCATGGGCAGCATGATCTGCAGGTTGTTGTAACCGATATTGGCCCGCATCATGGCCCGGATCTGGGTCAGGAAGATCTCCGGGTGGTCCAGCGAAATGCGCACCCCGCGCCAGCCGAGGAAGGGATTGGATTCGACAAAGGGGAAGTAGGGCAGGGGCTTGTCACCGCCAATATCCAGGGTTCGCAAGGTCACCTGGCGTGGGGCGAATTCGGCCAGTAACTGGCGGTAACTCTCCACCTGGACATCCTCGCCGGGAAAGCGGTCACGCACCATGTAGAGGAGTTCAGTTCGGTGCAGCCCCACCCCTTCCGACTCGTCCAGGCCGACACTCATGACGTCTGAGATCAGTCCGGTATTGAGATAGAGCGGCATCACCACCCCATCGGTGGTCTCCGCCTTGTGCCCGCGCATCACCTCCAGCTGGCGCGCGATCTCATTATCCTCGTCGGCCAGTCGGGCATACTCGTCACTGACCGATGAATCGGGTGAGACGTAGACCCGGCCCCGGTAGCCATCGATGATCAGGTCAAGCCCCTCAAGGCGCCCTACCAGCAGGTCGGAGACACCCATCACCGCCGGGACATCCATGGCTCGGGCCAGGATCGCCACATGGGAAGAGCTGGAGCCGGTGGCAGAGACGATGCCGGCCAGCCTCTCTGTCGGCACCTCGGCCAGCTGAACGGCACTCACGTCCTCGCCCACCAGGATTGTCCGCTCCGGGTAGACCGTTTCGCGCGGACCGTCCATCTGCAGGTGCATCAGAATGCGCCGACCCAGGTCGCGGATGTCGGAGGCGCGCTCCCGCAGGTAGACATCGTCCATGTTATCGAATACCCGGGCGTGCTCCTCGATCGTTTGGCGCAGGGCACCCTGTGCCCACTGCCCCTGGCGGATCCGCTCCACGGTCTGGTTGACCAGGGTGTCGCTGCCCAGCATCAGCAGCAGCGCGTCGAACAGTGCCTGGTCCTCGGCCGGCAGCTCGGCGGCAAGCCGCTCCTTCAACCCGCGCAGGTCCTTCTGGGTCAGCTGCACGGCTTCCTTGAAGGTGGCGATCTCGGCTTCACAATCGTCGGTGACACGGTCCGGAACCGCGTCCAGGTCAGCCAGGCGATAGGCAACCACCACCTGGCCGGTGGCGACCCCGGGCGCACTTGGCTGTCCACTTAAATACCGGTTGAGCGGGGGACGACTATCCTGGATCTGGTTCAGCTCACCACTGGCCCGGGCGTGGGTAATGGCACCGGCCAGCTGCGCTGCCAGGGTGAACAGGAAGGTTACCTCGTCATCATCAAACTTGCGCGACTCGATCTGTCGCACCACCAGTACGCCAAGGACCCTGCGATTCTGGATAATCGGTACGCCAAGAAATCCCCGGTAAGGGGTCTCACCGGTGGCGTGGATAAAGAGGTAGCGTGGATGCTGGGTGGCATCATCAAGGTTGATCGGTTCGGCCCGCTCACACACCAGGCCGACCAGACCCCGGTGCATCGGCAGGCTCACCTTCCCCACTGCATCCGGGCGAAGACCTTCAGTGGCCAGAAGAACGTGCTCACGGCGTTCGAAATCGGTCAGGTAGACGGAGCAGACGTCGGTCTGGATCGCCTGTTTGACCCGGCGCACGATAACACCCAGAGCCTCGC
Source organism: Sedimenticola sp. (assembly GCA_026196475.1). Taxonomy (GTDB): domain Bacteria; phylum Pseudomonadota; class Gammaproteobacteria; order Chromatiales; family Chromatiaceae; genus Sedimenticola. The sequence continues at coordinate 7,267 of JAPHTA010000318.1, read as the reverse complement.
CCAGGTCCGATGCGGCGTTGACCTCCTGAACAATGCGATGAAGTATCTCCAGCACTACCGGTCAGCGCCTGTTCTGGCGCAGGTAGTTGGTCTGCGCACGGGCCGGCGCACCTTCCGGGAACAGCAACGGGGCGAGCTCCTCCAACGCCTGCACGTAGACCTTGCGCTTGAAGTAGACCACCTCACGCAACGGGTGCCAGTATTTTACCCAACGCCAGCCATCGAACTCCGGTTTCGGGGCGTGGTCGAGACAGAAATCGGTCTCATCGCACAACACCCGCAACAGGTACCAGAGCTGTTTCTGGCCAATGCAGAGCGGCTTGCAGTGGTGCCTCAGAAAGCGTTTCGGCAACCGGTACCTGAGCCAGTTTTCCGTTACGCCCACCATCTCCACCTGGTGCGGTCTCAGCCCCACCTCCTCTTCCAGTTCGCGGTACATCGCCTGCTCAGGCGTTTCGCCCTTGTTGATGCCGCCCTGCGGGAACTGCCAGGCGTCCTGCCCTACCCGTCTACCCCAGAAAAGTTGCCGCTGGTTATTGCAAAGTATGATGCCTACGTTAGGTCTGTATCCTTCTGAATCAATCAAAGGAGAACCTGTAACAAATATTTAAACTGATTCGATTGTTCCACAATCCACCTCGACACGGCAACCTCCTGTTATCAGGTCTTTTTTTATCGCCTGCATTATTCGGACGGGGCACCGCATGCCGGGCCCTGCAATCTGGGTTAGAATGGATGTTTTTTAGCGCGCGGAGCAGGCATCTTGCCGTTAGCCATATTTGATCTCGACAACACCCTGCTGGATGGGGATTCGGACTACCTGTGGGGCGTATTCCTGGCCGAGAAGGGAATCGTGGACGGCGCCTGGTACGAGCGGGAAAACGAACGTTTTTACGAAGAGTACAAGGCAGGCACCCTGGATATCCTGGAATTCCTGCGCTTCTCGCTGAAACCCCTGAGCGAGCACTCCATGTCCCAGCTGCAGGCATGGCACCGGGAGTTCATGCGGCAGAAGATCGAACCGATCCTGCTACCTGCGGCCCGACGCCTGGTGGAGAAACACCGGCAGGCGGGAGATACCCTGATGATCATCACCGCCACCAACGCCTTTGTCACGGCACCGATCGCGGCAGCCTTCGGTATCGAGCACCTGATCGCCACTGATCCGGAGCAGGACGGCGACCGCTACACCGGCGAGGTGGCCGGCATCCCGAGTTTCCGCGAGGGCAAGGTGGCCCGACTGGACGCCTGGCTGGATGAACACCGACAGAACCTGGTCGGCAGCAGTTTCTACAGCGACTCACACAACGACCTGCCGCTGCTGGAACGGGTCGACCACCCGGTGGCGGTGGATCCCGACGACAGCCTGGAACTGCAGGCCAGGCGGCGCGGCTGGCCGATCATCTCCCTGCGCGGGTGAATCCTCCGTGGTATGCTGTGAAGGGCAACCGCTGAACGGACAGAGATGATGAAACGGCAACCCTTCCTGTTGATCCTCGCGGCCCTGATCGGCGTCATCATCTACGCCTACTATTCGCCAGATACCCCCCCCGAGCAGGCCACCACCCTGACCCCGAAGCAGTACATCGAGCTGGTGGAGGAGAAGAAGCAGGAGCGCAGGATGGAGGATCAACGCAAACGTGAGGCTGAAGAGACGGACCGCGGAGATGCGAGGAAGTAAAACCCTTCAACCCCTTTCACCTCCCTGAACCGATGAAAGAGACGGGGCATCAGATCCGGCGACAGACCGAGCGCTCGTCCGGGTTCTCCACCGCGTCCACGATGGCGTTGATGAAGCTGCCCAGTTCGTCGATGCTGAGCACATCCAGAATCCGGTTCAGCTGGCCCGGGTCGACCAGGGCCTGCACCGTGCGGCCGTCACTCAGGTTGACGCTGACCCCGGCCGCGTGCTGGTGTTCGGACGCATCCGCCTGTTCCACGAACAGCGCCTCGTTCATATCCAGCATTTCGTCGTAGTAGGCCTCGATCCGTTCCATCAGGTCGTCATCGGTATCGTCCGGCAGACGCACCATGAAACCCTGGTCTTCGCTGGCGGTGAGCGGATCAAGTCCCATCTTCCGCAGGTAACCGGCAAACTTGTGCCATGGACGTTCATCGAAAAAGATATATTCCAGCATACTGCCTACCCCGTTCGGCACAATCCGGACCGGCACCAGATTTTCACATACGCGCCCTGAAGGCAAGGATCAGCTGGTTGCGCAGGGTCTTGATCAGGTTCAGCTGCTTGGCGGTCAACTCAACTCCCCCGGCCTGTGGATGGTCGGCGTAGATCAGCCCCAAGGGACGCTGCTTGACCACCAGTGGAAACACCAGAAACGACCCGGCACTGGAGAGATCCTTGTACCACTGGGGCAGGTCGTCCTTGATCTTGCGGTTGTTGGTATCCGAAATCGCCAGATCCACACCATTTTTCAGCGCCGCGTGAAACACGTCCGCACTGTAACGGCGGGGAAAGTGGAAGCCGGCGATAAACGCGTCAATATCGGTCCCGAATCCCATTTTTCCCCGATACTCCTGGCTCGCGGCATTCTGCAGGCAGAGCAGCACGCGTCCAAATGCCAGTGCCCGGTAGATGGTCTCCAGAACCACGTTGAAGATCTGTGCGATGCTGGTCTGGTCATCCAGCAGCATGCCGGTCACCTCCTGAAGCCCCTCGGTAAGCACGATCTCGGCGTTTATCGCCGGATCATCCGGTGTTACCTCCTCAAGTGGTTCCGGAGATTGAGCAGGATGCGCCCCCAGGGTCAGGGTGGTAGTGACATCATCGCCGGGGCGCGGGCTGCCCCTGGCAACCGTCGACCCGCCGGCTTCCGCCCGGGCAGGGCGCGCCAGGCGCTGCATGAAAGGGTCTCTGGCAGCGCTTCGGGTAAGACTGCCGCTCAGTTCCACAAATTCGCGGCGTGCCTCCTCCACCATGTTATCGAAGCGTTTCTCGCTGATCGCCAGTCCGCGCCGAAAGCGCTTCAGCAGCTTCCTGATCTGGGCCTCGCCCTGTTCCGTATCCTCCGACTCGCCCAGGATTCGAGTCGCCTCGTTGGAGAAATTGGCAATCAGGCGCAGCTTTACATCACTGTTTTTGAGATCTCCGGGCGCCTCCGGGTCAACCCGGACCATCCCCCGGGTGATGGTGGGCGGAAAATTCCACTGGCCCGCGATCGCTACGCCCACATCCTGAAATGTCATTCCCAGCACCCTGATCTCGGCCTTCTCCTGGGATAGCGACTCCATCTTCACCAGGCGCTGGATCTCCTCGCTCTCGTCATTCAGGTAGTAGGTGACAAGGATCTTGCCCAGGGTATGCAGCATGCCGCAGAGAAACCCCTCCTCCACGTGTTCCATCTCGGCATCCTCCGCCGCCTGTCTAGCCAGGGTGGCGCTGAAAATGGCCGCTGCGATCTCGTTTTTCAACTTCACCGCCTGGGTCTTGTCGTGCAGGTGCTCGAAGAATATCAGGGAGGCGGCGATCGACTTGATGGTCTGGATGCCCAGTACCACGATGGCCCGTGAAATGGTTCCTATATGACCGGCGAAGCGGCCATAGTAGGCGGAGTTCACCACCTTCAGGATCTTGTTGGCCAGGGCGAAATCGCGAATGATGATCTTGGCCAGGTCATCCATCCCCCGGTCGCTGGAGGAGGAGAGTTTATTCAGGGTCCGAATCGACTCCGACAACACCGGGAAGTCACTCTTGTGCTGCATCCGGCGCAGCAGGAAATCCACCGTTCCTTTCCCCCCCTTTCCGGCTTCCTTGGCCGAACCGCCGCGATACTCCCGAATCGAGGCCAGCATCTCCCCGGCATCCGTAAAACGTGCTGACGGCGACTTTTCCAGCGCCTTCTGCACGATCGCATCAAGCGCCTCACCCACCTCCGGGTTTATGCTTGACGGGTTGATTGCCGGCTCGGCACGAATCGTCCGCAGCAGGACTTTCTGGTCACCGGCACTGAAGGCCACCCGGCCAGTCAGCAGTTCGAACAGGATCGCTCCCAGGGCAAAAACATCGGCCTGGGTGCTGACCCGCCCTTCACCGATGTACTCGGGCGCCATGTACCTCGGGGTGCCGGTCAGTTCCAGGTCCTGTCCACTGTCAGCGCTGAGCAGCCTTGCGATACCAAAGTCCATCACTTTGGGCGTGCCATCACTGGCGAGAATAATGTTGGCCGGCTTGAGATCCCGGTGCACGATCCCCTTCCGGTGCACCCGGTCGATACCGGAGAGAATCCCCTCGATAATGTCCAGCGCCTCATGCAGACCCGGCGTGGCGCGTTTCAGGCGATCGGAAAGCAGCTCCCCCTTGACGTATTCGAACACCAGGTAGGGACGCTTGCGCTCGTTACCGACGTCATAGATGGAGACGATGTTGGGGTGCTGGATCTGGCTGATGGCCCGTGCCTCGCCCAGCAGATTTTCAACCTGCCCGCCGGCACCCGGCATCACCCTGTCCAGCAGTTTTATCGCCACCGGACGCTGCAACTCTGAATCAATACAGCGGTAAACAGAACCCTGGCTGCCGGCCCCCAGCTTCTCCTTGACTACAAACCGACCTATTCGAGCCATGACTTCCGCTTTACACCCCTGGTTCCCGCTCCAGCAACCCATTTCCGACAAATCCCGGCCGGGTCCCTCCAGCCCTCCAATTACGCTATATTGGGGCTATGGACCCTTCCCGGCCAAATCTTTAACGCTGCTGCAACCGACGACATCCAGTATGGACACCCGACTCTTACAACAGGCTACCGGAAAAATCGTGAAACGCTGGTACGGTGAGCCCACCAACCTGTTGCAGATGCTGATCGCCCTGCAGCAGCAGTTCAACCATATCCCGCATGATGCCATAGATCAGTTGGCAGACGCACTCGCTTTGAGTCCGGGAGATATCCGGGGCGTCATCGGGTTCTACAGTTTCCTGCACACCCGGCCCCGGGGCGACTATGACATCCTGTTCAGCGACAATATCACCGACCGGATGCTCGGAAGCCGCAAACTGGCGCTGCAACTGGCCGCCACACTGGAGATGGAGGCCGGCACCACCCGCAACGACCTGCGGGTCAGCCTGGACTGCACCTCCTGTACCGGGATGACCGACCAGGGTCCCGCCATACTGGTCAACGGCCGTGCTGTAACCCGCCTGGAGCCCTCCCGCATCGAGCAAATGGCCCGGCTGGTCGAACAGGGTCAGCCACTGGATGCATGGCCGGCGGAGTGGTTCCGGGTCGACAATTCTCTACAGCGCGAGGATTTAGTGCTGGGTGCCGATTACCAGCCGGGACGCGCTCTCGGAAACACCCTCAAAAGTGACCCTTCCGGGATCATCCAGACCCTGCACCAGGCCGGTCTCCGCGGCTGTGGCGGGGCCGGCTTCAGTACTGCCCGCAAGTGGCGTTTCTGCGCCGAGGCTGCGGCCGACCGTCGCTACGTGGTCTGCAATGCGGACGAGGGGGAGCCGGGTACCTTCAAGGACCGCATGCTGCTGCAGGCTCACCCCGACCGGATGATCGAGGGGATGACCCTCTGCGCCAGGGCGATCGGTGCCGGGGAAGGATTCATCTACCTGCGTGGCGAGTATCGCTACCTGCTGGAATCGCTGGAGCAGTGCCTGCAGCAGCGCCGCGATGCGCAGCTACTGGGTAAATCGATTCTCGGTGTCTCCGGCTTCGACTTCGACATCACCATCCACCTCGGCGCCGGGGCCTATGTCTGCGGCGAGGAGTCGGCTCTGATCGAGTCACTGGAGGGCAAGCGGGGCATACCGCGTAACCGCCCTCCCTTCCCGGTCACCAGCGGCTACCAGGGCCACCCGACGGTAGTCAACAACGTGGAGACCCTGGCCAATGCGGCCATGATCCTGCAGCACGGAAGCGACTGGTTCCGTAGCGTCGGCAGCAAGAACTCGCCTGGAACCAAGCTCTTGAGCATCTCTGGTGACTGCGCGCGCCCGGGACTCTACGAGTTCCCGTTCGGTACCCCGCTGCACGAGATCCTGGAAAACTGCGGCGCAACCGATACCCAGGCGGTGCAGGTGGGCGGTGCCGCCGGACGACTGGTCACCCCGGATTCGTTCAGCCGTCGCATCGATTTCGACGATCTCTCCACCGGCGGCTCGTTCATGATCTTCAACCGGCAACGGGACCTGCTGCAGGTGATCGACAACTTCAGTCGTTTCTTCCGGCACGAAAGCTGCGGCTTCTGCACCCCCTGCCGGGTCGGCACCAGCCTGCTGCTCAAACAGCTCGACAAGGTAAAGGTGGGGCATGCCACCAGCAAGGACCTGGAGGAGCTGGCCACGCTCGGAAACCTGATGCGGAAAACCAGCCACTGCGGGCTTGGCCAGACCGCGGCCAACCCGGTCCTGGATGGACTGGCACAGCTACCCAGCCTGTTTCAGTCACGCCTGCGCTCGACCACCTATGAGCCGGCCTTCGACCTGGACGCTTCCCTCGAGGAGGCCCGTAGCATCACCGGCCGCAGTGACCCGGGCGCGCACCTGAAGGGAGGAGGTGTATGAACGGCAACATTCTCATCGACGGGGTAACAGTGCCGTTCAACGAGGGGCAGAGCATCATGGACGCCGCCCTGGCGGCGCGTATCTATATTCCGCACCTCTGCCACCACCCCGCATTCAAGCCCCATGGCAGTTGCCGTCTATGCTGCGTCACGGCCAATGGCCGCAGCGTTGCGGCCTGTACCACGCCGGCGGTTGATGGCATGGAAGTGGATAATGAAACACACGAGCTGACCACCCAGCGCCGCCTGCTGCTCAAGATGCTGTTCGTGGAGGGCAACCACGTCTGTCCCGCCTGTGAAAAGAGCGGCGCCTGCCAGCTGCAGGCGGTGGCCTATCACTGCGGGATGCTGGCGCCGGAGTTCGTCCACTTCTACCCCAAGCGGTCGGTGGACGCCTCCCACCCGGACTTCATTATTGACTTCAATCGCTGCATCCTGTGTGAACTCTGCGTCCGGGCCAGTCGTGACCACGACAGAAAATCGGTGTTCAGTATCAGCGGCCGCGGGATCGATGCCCACCTGACGGTAAACACCAGAAGCGGCCGGCTAGGGGACTCTACGTTCAGCGCCGGCGACAGGGCGGCCCGTATCTGCCCGGTGGGCGCGATCCTGCCCAAACACCACGGTTACGACACGCCCATTGGCCAACGCCTCTACGACCGGGCACCAATCAGCGAGGTGGGTGACGCCAACCGGCAGGGGTCGGATGATGAGTGATCGCATCCGCCTCGCCACCGCATCT
>JAPHTA010000349.1 GCA_026196475.1 Sedimenticola sp. | reverse complement strand
GGAGGGGCTGTGCAACCCGCGAGGCTTCGTGTTCGTCGACAGCCACCAGCGCAATCCTACCTATCCCAATATCTACTCCGCCGGCGTCTGTATAGCGATCCCCCCGGTGGAGGCCACCGCGATTCCGACCGGTGCACCCAAGACCGGCTACATGATCGAGTCCATGGTAACCGCGATCGTGCACAACATCGCCGATGAACTGGCCGGACGCGAACTCTCCACCAACGCCACCTGGAACGCCATCTGCCTGGCGGACATGGGTGATACCGGTGCCGCCTTCGTTGCCCTGCCCCAGATCCCGCCGCGCAACGTGGCCTGGTTCAAGAAGGGCAAGTGGGTACACATGGCGAAGATCGCCTTCGAAAAGTACTTCATCCGCAAGATGAAGAAGGGTACCTCGGAGCCGATCTACGAGAAGTACATCCTCAAGATGCTGGGCATCGGCAAGCTGAAGTGACCCTGTAAGGGGTTTCGGAAAGCCCGGCCTCGGCCGGGTTTTTTTGTCCAGGGATGGACTTATGCCGTGGAGGCCAAGGATGGCCGGGAACGGCGTTGGTCAGGGATGGACTTATGCCGTGGAGGCCAAGGATGGCCGGGAACGGCGTTGGTCAGGGATGGACTTATGCCGTGGACGACTCCAGGGATGGAGGAGGTAGGGCGAAGCAGGAGGCCCGAGCCGAGGCCATGAGGAGTGGTACAGGGATGTACCGTCTACGGAGCGGAGGATGCATTGGCCGGGAACGGCGTTGGTCAGGGATAGGGATGGCCGGGAACAGGACACGCGTGGGCACGAAACACGTGCCCACCCTACGGCTCTTTTTCGTCCAGGGATGTACCGTTTACAGAACCGGGATGCGTGAGCGGGGAACGGCCCTGGCCCGGTTTCTACTGCCGGAACCGGGCCAGCATCTCCTGCAGGCCGTGTGCCTGCTCGCTCAGGCGCTGACTGGATTCGGCCAGCAGGTTGGCATCGCCGGCGTTGTGCCGTGAAGAGCTGTCGATGCTTTTGCTGTGTGCTTTCACGCTCTTGATCAGGCTGCCCTGTTCATTCGAGGCCTCGGCCACCTCCTGGCTGACCTGGCGCATGGTGCTGATTGAGCCGGAGATTTCCGCCAGCAGTTCCGCCGCCTGTTCGAAGTGCTCCTCGGTTTGCATGGCACGCTGGTGTGCGTGGTTCATCACCTCCACCGCCTCACGGGAGCCGCTCTGCAGGTGGCGGATGATCTCCTCGATCTCCTCGGTCGATTTCTGGGTGCGGGTGGCCAGGGTGCGTACCTCGTCGGCCACCACCGCGAAGCCGCGTCCCTGCTCGCCAGCCCGGGCCGCTTCGATGGCGGCATTCAGCGCCAGCAGGTTGGTCTGCTCGGCGATGTTGCGGATCACGTCCATCACCATCCCGATACTGGCGCTCTTCTCGTCCAGCTGGGCGATAACCTTGCCGGCCTTGTCAACATCGCCGAGCAGGGCCGAAATGGAACCGATCGCCTCGGTCGCGATAAGAATGCCCTGGCTGGCGTGCTGCTCCGCCTGTTCCGAGGCTCCGGAGGCGGTGTCCGCCATCTCCGAGAGGCGGGTGATGCCGCCGCTGATCTGCTCCACCACCTGCACCACCTGCCCGCTCTCCTCCTGCTGCCGCGCAGCCTGCTCCCGACCCTGGTTGGCGATCTGCACCAGCTGTTCGATATCGTTGTCCAGTGCCTGGCTGGAGTGGTCGATGCGTCCGATCATCTGCCGCAGGTTCGCGGCCATCTGGTTGAAGCTTTTGACGATCTCGCCAATCAGGTCGTGGCTGACCATGGTGCATTGGTGGCTGATGTCGTTGTTGCTGATGGCATGGGCCACCTCTGAGATACGCCGCAGGCGCTTCAGCAGTACCTGCCTGCAGACCCAGTAGTTGGCGACCCCGATGGAGAGTCCGGCGAGAATGCAACCGATATTGAACCAGAGCTGCATGCCTGGTTTCCACTCCACGAATAGCTGTGCATAGAGTGGAAAAAGCAGCCCCATGGCCAGGCCGAATCCGATATAGGAGATGAAGAGCGTACGCAGGATACTCGGCTTCATGGGCGATCACCGTTTTATTATTAAGGTAATGGCGTATCGGCCGGAACGGGTAGGGCTTTATTGAATAATCAATCAGTTATGCTGATGTCAGCACAAGAAATATTGATGGAAAGGGGCCCGGCAGCTCACTCGTCGCGCCAGCTGTGCCACTCCACCAGGCTGGCCAGCGCCTCGATATGCAACGGATCCCGGTTCAGTGCCGGGATATAACGGTACTGCTCACCCCCGGCCTGCAGGAAGTAGTCCCGGTTCTCCTCCCCGATCTCCTCCAGGGTCTCCAGGCAGTCGGCGGGGAAGCCGGGGCAGATGACATCCACTCGACTGACCCCCTCCGCGCCCCACTGTTTCAGGGTCTCGTCGGTGTAGGGTTGTAGCCAGGGCTGGCGCCCTACCCGCGACTGAAAGGTGATAGCCCACTGTTGTGGCTGCAATCCCAGCTCGTCGGCCAGTCTCTGCGCCGTGGTGTGACATTGCTCGGCGTAGGGGTCGCCCTGGTCGGCGTAGGACTGGGGGATGCCGTGAAACGACATCAGCAGGCGGTCCCGGGAGCTGTCATCCGGATCGAAGCGGCGTACGCTATCGGCAAGTGCCCGGATATAGCCCGGGTCGTCGTGGTAGTGGTTGATGAAGCGCAGCTCCGGCAGCCAGCGCCAGCCGCCCAACACCCGGCTGATCTCGTCGAACGTGGAGGCGGTGGTGGTGGCGGAGTACTGGGGATAGAGCGGTAGCACCAGGATGTGTCGGGCATTGGCCTGGCGCAGCTGTTCCAGGCCCCGGGCTATCGACGGGGCGCCGTAGCGCATTGCCAGCTCCACCCGTACCGGTTGTCGCAGCCGGCCCGCAAGCGCCTGCTGGAGCTCTTCTGCGATGGCCCTGGACTCAACCAGCAGGGGCGAGCCCTGGTCGGTCCACACCTGGCGATAGGCGGCGGCGGAGCGCTTCGGTCGCAAGCGCAGGATCGCCCCGTTGAGAATCAGCCACCAGAGGGAGCGGGGCAGCTCCACCACCCGGGGGTCGCTGAGAAACTGTTTCAGATAGCGTCGGACATCCGCAACCGATGGCGAATCCGGAGTCCCCAGGTTGACCAGCAAAACGCCGGTG
>JAPHTA010000306.1 GCA_026196475.1 Sedimenticola sp. | reverse complement strand
TGACCCCCATCTTCTCCGCCGATCCCGGGTTCAGGAACAGCTCGGTCTTCTGTACCGTCTCCACCGGGATGTCGCCCGGCTTTGTGCCGTTCAGCACCTGGGCCGCCATGCGCCCGGTCTGCCGGCCCACGTCGTAGTAGTTGAAGCCGACCGCGGCGGCGGCGCCACGCTCCACCGAGGAGGTGTCACCGGCGATCACCGGCAGCTTCGCCTGCTGGCCGACCCGTACCACGCTCTCGAAGGCGGAGACCACGGTGTTGTCGGTGGGCACGTAGATGGCGTCCACCTTGCCCACCAGGGAGCGGGCCGCGGACTGCACCTCGGCCGACTTGGCGGCACCGCCCTCGACGATCTCCCAGCCGCGCTTCTCGGCCGCTTCCCGCAGCTGGTTGACGCTGCTCACCGAGTTGGCTTCACCCGGGTTGAACAGCACCCCCAAGCGCCTGGCGCCGGGGACGATCTCCGCCACCAGGTCCAGGTGCTTGTCCAGCGGAAGGGCGTCGCTGGTGCCGGTGATCAGGCCGCCCGGCTGCTCCAGGTTATCCACCAGTTTGGCCGCGATCGGGTCGGTCACGGCACTGAAGATCAGGGGAATGCCGCGGGCCGAGGCGGCCAGGGTCTGGGCCGAGGGGGTGGAGATGCCGATTACCAGGTCGGGCCGGTCGCCGGCGAACTTCTTGGCGATCTGGGCCGCCGTGGATGGGCTGCCCTGGGCGCTCTCGTAGCTCCACTGCAGGTTCTTGCCGACCACGAAACCGCGCTCTGCCAACTCGTCCTGTACGCCCCGGCGCACTGCGTCCAGGGCCGGGTGCTCCACGATCTGGGTGATCGCGATATGCTTGCTCTCGGCCATCACCGGCGCGCTCGCACCGAGGGCCAGCAGTAGGCCGCTGACGGCAACGGCAAAGGCGTTCTTGAGACTGTGCTTTTTCATGCTTGCTCCCTTTCCTGGGCTCTGTGACGGGGGTGTCGGGATGTCGCCCAATGATAAAGAAGTGGCTGCCACTGTGCCAGCATCGGAGGCGCTGCAGGGGAGCAGGGCTGGCGGGGTGCTGCATGACTTTACCGAAAAGTCTGTTATCTTAGTGTCCGTCCATAAACGCATGTAGTATAAATTTTCGTTACCCCGGCGAAGGCCGGGGTCCAGAACATTCAATGAGTTACTGGATTCCGGCCTGCGCCGGAATGACGATCGCTGTCGTTTCTGGACGGGCACTATCTTCAGTGCAGCCATCGGTCACTTGTTGCACCGGGGCAACAGGCGACCGGAAAGAACAACAACAGCCGGCGCTGATGAGCGATCAACCAATCCGCACTCCGCAGCCAGCTACCGGAACCACGGCCCTGCCGTCCCGAACCGCTGGCCCGACCGGGTGCGACAAGGGAGGCAGTGGTGAGAAGAGCCTGTATCCGGGCCGTGCTGCTGTGGCTGAGCTGGGTAACGGCGGCCGCTGCGGTGCAGGAGAGCGGTCATCTCCGTTTCGGGGTGTTGCCGCTGCAGAGCCCGACCAAGCTGGCCGGTATGTTCCTGCCTCTCTCCGGCTACCTCGGAGAGGCGCTGGGACGCCCGGTACAGTTCGTCACCAGCAGCAGCTTCTCCAGTTTCATGGAGAAGGTGGCGCACCGCCAATACGACATCATCTACCTCAATCCCATGCTTTATGGCCGTTCACGGCCCTACGGCTACCGGGTGATTGCCAAGGTCGCCTCGGAGCCGTTCACCGGTATCCTGGTGGTGCGTCGGGATGGCCGTCTGCGCAGCCTGGGGGCGGAAAACCTGCCGGCCGATCTGCGTATCGGCTTTCCCGATCCCGGCGCCTTTGCCGCCACCGTGATGGTGCGCAAGTACCTGCAGTCGCTGGGCATCGACGTGGAGCGGCAGATGCAAATGCAGTACTTCGGCTCCCAGGATTCGGCCATCCTGGCCCTCTATAACGGGCTGGTGGACGTGACCGGCACCTGGCGCCCCTCGTTGCGCTCGATGCCGCCGCTGATCCGGGACCAGCTGGAGATCATCGCCGAGACGCCGCCCCAGCCACAGATGCCGATTGCGGTGCGTGACGATCTGCCGCCACAGCAGATCGAGCGCCTGAGGCAGGCCCTGGTCGGACTGGCAGCGGCCCCCGGCGGCCAGTCGATTATCCGCCAGCTGGGCTTCAAGCGTGGCTTCGAGGCGGCATCCGACGACGAGTACCTGGAGGTGAGCGAGTGAACGATTCGGCAACCCTGAGCGTGAATCCGGCGCCGCCGGCCCGGGAGCGCTGGGCATTGCCGGTATGGCATACCCTGCGCGGACGCCTGATCATCTCGGTGGCCCTGGTGCACGTGGTGCTGATGGGTCTATTCACTTGGGAGGCGGTGGATCGCCAGTCCCAGGAGCTGCGCCAGGAGATGGTCAACCAGGGTCGCTCCCTGGCCAGCCTGATGGTGGTCGCCTCCACCAACGCCCTGCTGGCCGAGGACCTGGCCTCCCTGGCCGAGGTGACCCGCCGGGTGGCGGAGCGGGAGGATGTGGCCTACGGCGAGATCGTGGATGTGCGAGGCTTTGTCATGGCGAGCACCCGGGAGGGTCGGGTCGGGCGTCCGGCTGGACCGGTAATCGAGTCCAGCGAACTGTTTCCCCTGGCCGAGAGCGATTCGGTCCTGGACCTGCGGGAGGCGGTGCTGATCGGCGACACGGAGGTCGGTTTCGTGCTTCTGGGGCTCTCCACCGGCAACCTGGAGCGGGCCCTGGCAGCGACCCGCAACCGGGGTATCCAGTACATCCTGCTGGCCCTGGTGATTGGCAGCGTGGCCGCCTGGCTGCTCTCGGTCACCGTTACCCGCAACCTGCACGAGCTGACGCTGGCGGCGAAACAGATTGGCGACGGGGATCTGGGTGCCCGGGTGCGGGTGCGCAGCCAGGACGAGGCGGGTACCCTGGCCCTCGGTTTCAACCTGATGGCCGCCTCGCTGCAGCGCAACTCGCGGGAGATCGAGCGCGAGCATCGCAAGCGCACCGAGGCGGAGCGCCTGGCCTGCGTGGGCGAGATGGCGGCTTCGATCGCCCATGAGATCCGCAACCCGATGGTGGCCCTGATCAACTCGGCCAAGCTGCTGGGTGACCCGAAGCTGGAGGCGGAGGATCATGCGGAGGTGGCGCACATCGTGGAGACCGAGTCCAGTCGCCTGCAGCGCATCCTGGACGACTTTCTCACCTTCTCCCGCCTGCCCACGGCGCGGATTGTCAGTGCCGACCTGGAGCCGCTGGTGACAGAGACCATCGGGCTGGTGCGCCAGGACCCGCGCTATGCGGGACGGATCGCCTTCGAATGTCGCTATGCGGAGAATAACCGCTGTCGCTTCGATCCCGACCTGATACGGCAGGTGTTGATTAACCTGTTCCTCAACGCCATGCAGGCGATGCCGGCGGGTGGCAGGCTGATGATCCGGCTACAGCGGGGTGAGCGGCGGATGGGCGTCAGCATCGTGGATAACGGCAGTGGCATCCCGGAGCGCATCATGTCCCAGATCAGTCGTCCCTTCTTCACCGGGCGCAAGGATGGCACCGGCCTCGGCCTGTCGGTGGTGCAGCGGATCCTGGCCCAGCACGGGACGGCACTCAGCATCACCAGCCAGGAGGGGGCTGGAACCGAAGTCTCGTTCGACCTGGAGCTTGAATCCGATGGGTAACGTACTGATCGTCGACGACGAGTTTTCCATTCGCAAGACCATCAGCCTGCTGCTGAAACGGGAGGGCTTCACCCCGTTCGAGGCGGCCGGGATTGACGAGGCCCTGAACTGCGTCGATGCCCATCCGGTGGATCTGGTGATCACCGACCTGCGGATCGGTGCCGACAGCGGGATCCACCTGCTGGAGGCGTTGCAGCAGCGGGCAACAGCTGCCGAGAGCATCGTGATGACCGCCTACGGCACTATCGAGACCGCTGTCGAGGCGATGCGCCTGGGAGCCTATGACTACCTGACCAAGCCGATCAATCCGGACGAACTGATGCTGCGGGTCAGGAAGGTACTGGAACGCAAGGCGCTGCGCGAGGAGGTGAAACGGCTGCGCATGGTGCTGGACGGGCGTGAGCAGATGCGCTCGATCGTCGCCGCCAGCGCCGCCATGCAGCAGGTGCTGGAGGTGGTGGAGCGGATTCAGGAGCGGGACATCCCGGTGCTGATCAGCGGCGAGACCGGGACCGGCAAGGAGGTGATCGCCCAGGTCCTGCACGCCACCAGCGCCCGCTCGGAACAACCGTTCGTCGCTATCAACTGCTGCACCCTGCCGGAGGATCTGCTCGACTCCGAGCTGTTCGGTCACGTCAAGGGGGCCTACACCGGCGCGGATACGGAGCGCCAGGGACTGTTCCAGCAGGCCGATGGCGGCACCCTGTTCCTGGACGAGGTGGGGGATGTGAGCCCACGCCTGCAGGCCAAGCTGCTGCGGGCCCTGCAGGAGGGGGAGATACGGCCGGTGGGTGGCAACCGGGTACACCGGGTGGACGTGCGTATCGTGGCCGCCACCAACCGGGACCTGGAACGAATGGCGGAGGAGGGGAGTTTCCGCAGCGACCTGCTGTTCCGGCTCAACGTGCTGCCGATTCATCTGCCGGCCCTGCATCAGCGGCGGGAGGATATCCTGCCCCTGGCCTGGCACTTCGTGCACCGGCTGCGCGAGCGCCTCGGCCGGGATGACCTGGGCCTCTCTGCCGACGCCCAGGAGAAGCTGCAGCAGTACAACTGGCCGGGCAACGTGCGCCAGCTGGAGAACATCATAGAGCGCAGCTTTGCCCTGTTTCCCGGACCCGTGCTCTCGGCCCAGGAGATTATCATCAGCACCCCGGGCAAGGTGACAGCGGCGGAGCCGCAGGATGAAACCACCCTCAGCCTGGCCGAGATCGAGGCGCGACACATCCGGGCGGTGCTGCGGGCCAACGACCACAACCAGGTGGCGGCGTCCCGGGTTCTGGGCATCAGTCGCTCCACCCTGCGACGCAAATTGAGCCAGATGGGGTGACTCGTTTTGCTACAGGGCCTGCGCAAAACAGGTCAGAATCAGTAAATCATGAGATGGTTAATTTACTGATATAGAAAGACTATTTTTACCTGCCGCTGTTGGCACCCCGATTGCTCTCTACTCCCGAAATGAGAAATAACCGGCACGGGAGGAGTGCATGGAGCTGTTCAAGAAAACCTACGACCCGGTGGTCTCCCTGGCGATCATCTCGGTTCTCAATATCTTCCTGTTTCTGACCGTCGGCGCCTGGACCGTGGGCGGTGGTGAGACCATGATGACCGGCCTGATCGCCGAGTTCTTCCTTGGCGACGCGCTGGCCCGGGTGCCGTTCTGGGACCTGGTGTTCAAGCCCGATCCCGGCTACTGGAAGATCTATATCAGCCTCGGCATGTTGTTCGGAGCGCTGGTCGGGGCCCTGCTGAGCAAGGAGTTCTACTGGCGTGTACCACGCCACCTCTCGGAGTGGGTGATGATCACCATAGGCGGCCTGCTGATGGGTATCGGCAT
>JAPHTA010000024.1 GCA_026196475.1 Sedimenticola sp. | reverse complement strand
TTGTTGGTGAGGGTGTGGGCAAGGAACTTCAGGGCCTCTTCGGGGGGTTTGCCCGCCTGCATCTGCCTCATTGCCCGGTTGAACACCTCGTCTCGCATCATCTCGGCCTGGCGTCGGTAGTCCTGGATCATGCCAACCGCATCCAGGGAGCGCAGCCAGCCCATGAATTCGTCCACATGCAGGTCTACGATTTCGGTGGCCTGTTCCGCCGCCTCCTGCCGGGAGCGCATGTTCTCCTGAATCACCTCCTGCAGGTCATCCACTGTATACAGGTAGATGTCGTTCAGTTCGCCCACTTCAGCCTCGATATCGCGCGGTACCGCAATATCGACCATGAAGATAGGCATGTGCTTGCGTTTTTTCAGGGCGCTCTCCACCGTGCCCTTCCCGACCACCGGTAGCGGGCTGGCAGTGGAGGAGATGACTATATCCGCCTCTGCCAGGTGATTGGGGATCTCGGTCAGGCTGATGGCGTAGCCTTCGAACTGGTTGGCCAGAACATGGGCCTTCTCCAGGGTGCGGTTGGCCACGATAATCCTGCCGATACCATGCTGGTGCAGGTGCCTTGCTGCAAGCTCGATTGTTTCACCGGCCCCGATCAGCATCGCGGTCTGTTGCGACAGGTCGCTGAAGATCTGACGTGCCAGGCTGACCGCAGCGAAGGCAACGGATACCGGGCTGTGGCCGATCGCGGTATCGGTACGCACCTGCTTCGCCACGGCGAAGGTGTGCTGGAACAGCCGGCCAAGAAACTTTCCGGTGGTGGAGGCGTCGTTGGCTGTCTGAAAGGCCTGCTTCACCTGACCCAGGATCTGCGGCTCGCCAAGCACCATGGAGTCCAGTCCACTGGCCACCTTAAGGAGGTGGCGCACGCACTCCTGATCGGCGTGACTGTAAAGGAAGGGGGATATGGTCTCCTCTTCAAGGCCGTGAAATTCACCTAGCCAGGCACAGATCTCCTGCCGGTTTGAGCGGGTATGGGAACAATAGAGCTCTGTACGGTTGCAGGTTGAGAGGATGACTGCCTCGTCGATACTGCCCCTCTCCACCAGGCTGCGTAGCGCGGCCACGATAATGTCCGGACCAAAAGTGATCCGTTCCCGGATATCGAGCGGTGCAGTCTTGTGATTGAGGCCGAGTGTAATGAGTGCCATATGAACCAATTGCTTGCCGGTGAAGTCTCATCAGTTGCGCCGTACCCGGTCTGGAGGCTTGCCTGCCACGGGTCAGACCGCGCTGATTCTGCCACCCGGAGACCCGCTTGGCGATGACCAAGATCATATGCAAACCGATCGTCGGGTCTGAACTTTAAAGTGAAATTTTGTATTATCAAAAGGTTAAATACAAGTCACTTGGTAAATTGCCGCATGTCGGAGGCCCCGGTTGGCCCCTGATCCGGTTATGATTTATGCTCATGTCAGCCCGTCTTGTGGGCGTTTCTCAGGTATTGCACGCATGCAGTTGTTGTCTCGACTGGTCACTCCTTTTCTTCTCGTGTCGCTCCTGGCGGCCTGTCAGTCCACCGGGGTTCGTCCGGCCGGCAGCGTGGCGCCAGCCGGCGAGCCGGATGCTGTTCTTCGGATCAGTGCGACGGAGCCCGCTGCAGAACGTGCTTCCGGTCTGACATCGGATATCGTTTTCAGCCTGCTGGCCGGGGAGGTGGCCGCTCAGCGCGGCGCCTTGCCGGAGGCGTATCGCTACCAGTACCAGTCGGCCCTTCTGGCATCTGACGCCAAGTCCGCCGAGCGGGCAACCCGACTGGCCCTGCACATGGAAGAGCCGGAGTTGGCACTCAAGGCGGCACGACTCTGGGTCGAGCTGGCGCCAAACGAACTGGCAGCGAGGCAGTTGGTGGTGGTTCTGTTGCTACGCCAGGATCAGAAAGCGCCGGTGCTGGAGCATCTGAAGGCGATAGTCGAGATCAGTGAGGCACAGCAGGAGAATGGTTTTCTGGCCGCGATGTCCGCCATTAACCGGGAGCTGAAGGCGCAGGATGCGCTGGCCCTGATGCAACAGCTGGTGGCGGAGTACCCGGACGACCCCCACGGGCGTTATGCACTGGTGGTTACCGCCCTGGTGGAAAAAGACTACCCGACGGCAGAGCAGGAAGCCGCCCGGCTGGTATCCGAACATCCACATTGGCCCAATGGGTTTGTGCTGCAGAGTCGTGTTCAGGTGGTGCAGGGAAACAAGGAGCGGGCCAGGGAGATTCTCGCCTTGGCGGTTTCCCGGTTCCCGGACGACGAGACGGTGATCTCCACTTACGCCCGCCTGCTGATCGAGAACAAGCAGTTGCAGCAGGCCTATGAACAGTTTCTCAGGCTTGAGCAGATGGGGCGGGTCGATGGCGACACCTACTACTGGCTGGGCCTGCTGGCGTTGGAGCTGGATCACCATGGCGAGGCGCGCGAATACTTTCTGCAGCTGATCGATCTCGGCAAGAGAACCGACGTTGCGGCCTACTATCTCGGGCGTATCGCCGAGGAGGCATCCGAGTCGCGCCAGGCGATAGAGTGGTACCAGAAGGTCAAGACAGGGGAGCACAGCGACGAGGCGCAGGTGCGGATCGTGCGTCTGATGGCGGCCGCGGGCCAGATCGAAGAGGCCAGAGACTGGATCCAGAGAATCAGGATCCAGTATCCGACGCGTTCGGCCCAACTCTACCTGGTGGAGGCCGAGTTGCTGCGTGAGCACGGTACGTCTGAGCAGGTGATGACTCTGTTCGACGATGCCCTTGATGCGCTTCCGGGCAACAGCGAACTGCTCTACTCCCGGGGACTCTATGCGGCGAGCCTGAACCGGGTCGATATTCTGGAGCGGGATCTGCTGCAGGTGATTGCCAGCGACCCCGGGCACGCAGATGCGCTGAACGCCCTGGGGTATACGCTCGCCGACCAGACCGACCGGCACCAGGAGGCCCTGGACTATATCCAGCGGGCACTGAAACTGAAACCTGACTCCGCGGCAATTCTCGACAGCATGGGGTGGGTGCTGTATCGGCTGGGCAGGCACCAGGAGGCAATAGGCTACCTGCAGCAGGCCTATGCCAAGCTGCCTGATCCGGAGATTGCCGCCCATCTGGGGGAGGTGCTGTGGGTCAGCGGTGACCGGCAGCAGGCCCGGGAGATCTGGCAACGAGTGCTGGAGCAGACCCCGGAGAGTCGCCACGTTCTGGAAGTGATGCGACGGCTGAATATCTGATGCGGGGTGTCGAGGATGAATGGTGGCCGGCACCGGCCAAACTGAACCTGATGCTTCGCGTGGTGGGCCGGCGGGCGGATGGCTACCATCTGCTGCAGACTGTTTTCCGTTTCATCGATTTTTCTGACGAGATCAAATTCCATCTGCGATCGGACGGTCGGGTAAAGCGGTTTGGCGGCAGTGCCGGGGTGTCTGAGCCCGAGGACCTGGCAGTCCGTGCCGCCCGGCTGCTGCAACAGTACTCCGGCACCGGCTTGGGTGTGGACATTACGCTGAAAAAGCGTATCCCCATGGGTGGCGGGTTGGGGGGTGGCAGTTCGGATGCGGCCACGGTTCTGACGGCACTCAATCAGCTCTGGAATGCCCGGCTTTCGCGTCAGGAACTCGCCCGGCTGGGCCTGCAGCTGGGCGCGGATGTGCCGGTCTTCATCGAGGGCCTGAACGCCTGGGCGGAAGGGGTTGGTGAGCGCTTGCAACCTGTCAGCCTGCCGGCCGCATGGTATCTGGTGCTCTCCCCGCCCTGTCATGTCTCCACCGCAGATGTATTTGGTGATCCGGAATTGACACGAAACGCCTCGCAAACGACAATACGCGACTTTCTCGCGGGCAGCCGGGAAAACGACTGCCTGCCCGTGGTATCAATGCGTTACCCCGAGGTGGCGGAGGCCCTGACCTGGCTGGGTGGTTTCGCCGAGGCGCGGCTGACCGGCACCGGCGGTTCGGTGTTTGCCGAATTTGCCGACCCGGCGGAGGCGGATCGAGTTTGCCGGGAGGCGCCGCCAAAGTTCCAGGCCGTCGTGGCCCGTGGACTGGACCGGTCCCCGCTGCGGGACAAGACGGGCGACTGGTAACGGTCGGGATGTCTACGTGATCCGGTTCCAGGAGCGGGAAAGGGCAAGTCAACAGATTATTGGGGCGTCGCCAAGCGGCTAGGCACCTGGTTTTGATCCAGGCATACGTAGGTTCGAATCCTACCGCCCCAGCCAAATAGCCAGGGCATTCGCAGGCGCGGTGCCCGGGCGGTAGGGTGAGAACCTGTAGGTTCGCAAGGCGAGCGTAGCGAGCCTAACAGCGGCGCAGCCGCTGGCCCCGGAGGGGCGAAGGGCGAAGCCCGGAGTCATCCTACCGCCCCAGCCAAATAGCCAGGGCATTCGCAGGCGCGGTGCCCGGGCGGTAGGGTGAGAACCAGCAGGTTCGAAAGGCGAGCATGGCGAGCCTGACAGCGGCGCAGCCGCTGGCCCCGCAGGGGCGAAGGGCGCAGCACTGAGTCATCCTGCCGCCCTGGCCAAAATCAGCAGGATGGCGGGTTTTTGTGCTGCCTGGGCCTACGAATGCGGGCCCCGGCGCAAGGGATTGTCTTCCGCAGATTGTCGACAAGTTGATAGAGGGCTTGTAATGCCACATAGCGGCGTGATGGTGTTTTCCGGGAATTCCAATCCCGAACTGGTGAGAGAGATTACCTCCCGCCTCAGCCTGCGCAATGGGAAAGCGGTTGTGGGTCGCTTCAGTGATGGTGAAGCGATGGCAGAGATCCAGGAGAGTGTTCGGGGTCGGGATGTTTTTGTGATCCAGAGCACCTCGCAGCCGACCAACGACAACCTTATGGAGTTGCTGGTGCTGATCGATGCCCTTCGTTGGGCATCGGTCGAGAGGATCACCGCGGTTATTCCCTACTTCGGGTATGCTCGCCAGGATCGCAGGCCGCGTTCCGCCAGGGTGCCGATCACCGCGCGACTGGTCGCCAAGCAGATCGCCGCCGCTGGCGCTGACAGGGTGGTTACCGTGGATCTTCATGCCGACCAGATCCAGGGCTTTTTCGACATACCGGTGGACAATATTTACGCGTTGCCGGTGCTGCTGGGCGATGTGTGGCGGCAGAAGTATCCCAACCTGATGGTGGTCTCACCGGATGTGGGAGGCGTGGTACGTGCCCGGGCCCTGGCCAAGCAGCTGGATGATGCCGACCTGGCGATTATCGACAAGCGGCGACCGAAGGCCAATGATGCGCAGGTGATGAATATCATCGGTGACGTGCGCGGCAGAACCTGCGTGTTGATCGATGACATGGTGGATACCGCGGGTACCCTGTGCAAGGCGGCCCAGGCGTTGAAGGATCGTGGTGCGGAGCAGGTCATCGCCTACTGTACCCACCCGGTGCTGTCGGGGCCCGCGATCAGCAATATAGAGAACTCGGTTCTCGATCAGCTGGTGGTGTCAAATACCATTCAGCTGCACGAGGAGGCGGGAAACTGTGCTCGAATCCGGCAGATCTGCATTGCAGAACTGCTTGCCGAGACGATGCGGCGCATCGCTCTCGACGAATCTGTCACCTCGCTCTTCATGGAGTAGGGGTTAACCTCGTCACTGCCTTTCTGGTCGCGGATCTGCAGTGATTTTTCAATGCGATGATTTGGAGAAAATCATGAAAGATGTTTTTGTTGTGGAAGCGCAGCTGCGCACCGATACAGGTAAGGGTGCGAGCCGCCGCCTGCGTCGTACCGGCCTGGTTCCGGGTATCGTTTACGGTGCCCACCAGGACCCGGCGATGATCTCACTGGTGCACAGTGACCTGGTCCAGCATCTGGACCATGAGGCGTTCTATTCCCATATCCTCAATCTCAAGATTGATGGAAAGTCTGAGCAGGTGATCCTGAAGGATCTGCAGCGTCATCCGGCCAAGCCGTTCGTGATGCACGCGGATTTCCTGCGTGTAAGTGCCAAGGAGAAGCTGAAGACCCAGGTCCCTCTGCACTTCGTTGGCGAGGAGGTGGCGCCGGGCGCGAAGGCGGGCGGCGTGGTCTCCCACCTGCTGAGTGATGTAGAGGTGAGCTGTCTGCCGGGCGACCTTCCCGAATTCATCGAGGTGGATATCTCGGGGCTCGAGATGGGTGGTGCAGTGATGTTATCGGAACTGGTTCTGCCGAAGGGCGTTGAGCTGCCGGCACTGGGCCAGGATGAGCCGCAGGACGTGCAGGTGGTTTCGATTCATGCGCCGCACACCGGCGGTGATGAAGAGGAAGGCGAGGAAGGCGAGGCAGGCGCAGAGGGTGTTGTCGAAGAGTAGCTCGCACTTGCTGTTGATGCGGGTGGGCCGGGCAATGCCCGGCCCACTTGTTTGCGGCTGTGGGACGGTTTATTGGAACTGTTTGGCAGGTCCCGACAGCCAGTTCCAGGGGCATTTCCTGTGAGCAGTCAGTCCGATCAGCCGGTACGCCTGATAGTCGGCCTTGGGAATCCCGGAGCGGATTATGCGGCGACGCGGCACAATGCGGGCTTCTGGTTTGTGGGCCGACTGGCCGAACGCTACGGAGGGGTGTTCAGATCGGATGCCAAGTTTCATGGCGAAGTGTGCCGGGTGGTGGTCGATGGACGGGAGTGCTGGCTGCTCAAGCCTTCCACCTTCATGAACCGAAGCGGCCAGTCGGTGTCCGCTTTTGCCCGCTACTACAAGATCGATCAGGGTGAGATGCTGGTCGCCCATGACGAACTGGATATGGCGCCCGGCGTGGTGCGCCTGAAGCGGGGTGGCGGGCATGCCGGACACAACGGCCTGCGCGATATCATCAAGGCGATGGGCGGACCTGAGTTCTGGCGACTACGGATCGGTATTGACCATCCCGGCGACGCCCGTCAGGTGGTCAACTACGTACTAGGACGGCCATCGAAGGAGGACGAAGAGGCGATAGTCCGGGGTCTGGATGATGCCGAACGGGTGTTACCCGAACTGGTTGCCGGAGAGTACCAGAAGGCGATGAACCGACTGCATGGAGGTTAGCCTTTACGGAAACGGCAGGCAATAAAAAACCCGCCAGTTACGGCGGGTTTTTTATTGCCTTGTCAGGCTGTGGTTTACATCTTCCAGCTGTAGGCGATGCCGATGGCGTCCTGATACATCTTCAAGTTATATGCCCCGGTTTGAGACATGTCGCCATTAACATCGTTCTCAAAGGCGTGCATGTATGAGAAGGTGAGTTCGCTTCCGTTTTGCATGTTCCAGGTGGCACCTAGGGTTAGGTGGTCTTCCACTACGCCTGGTGCCAGGACATTGAAGGTTGTCTGGGAGCTATTGATCGGCGTGTCGGCGTGGTTGAGGCCGGCCCGAAGGGTTAAGTCTTTGCTGTATGCATAGTCGAAGCCTATTTTGTAAACAGTCTGATCTTCCCAGCCAAATCCGGCACCATTGTCAGCTCCGAGTGGGGCTGCTCCGGCAAAAAAATTGTTGGGATTACCAATGGCATTGACCTTGCTGTAATTGATGCGCATTACATCGAAAGCGACATTCAGTTTAGGTGTTGCAGCTACCGCAATACCTATAGCGAAATTCTCCGGGATGTCGAAGTCGCCCTGCTCGGCGAACAAGCCGGCATAATCGTCAAACTCCGACATGTAGGTGCGGGTTTGGTAGGTAGCACCCAAGGTCACTCTATCGGAGACTTTTCCCTGCCAACCGATACGCAGGCCAGCACCATACGAGATGTCATGACCATTGTCTGATAAATTTGCGGGGTCTGCCGAGCCGACGCCAAAACCACCAAAGCCTGCGATCCCCTTGGCTGAGAATGCCTGTGCCGCCAAGTTGAGGCCGATACCAACGGAGTGATTTTCATTTAGTTTAATCGCGTAGGTTGGTACGATAAACAGCTGCATTAGATCGACCCCCGTAGGGGCTGTCATACCAAAGCCACTATATGGGCCGACACCGTAATCGGTATTCATGCCTCCGGTACCGAATACTGAGACACCGAAGGAGCTATTTGCGTCCAGCATTCGGTTGTAGCCGAACTCAGGAATCAGAAACAGTTCCTTGTCATTGCCGTCATAGGTGGGTCCGCCGATAGCGGTGGATTCTCTTTGTGGGCGGAACAGGTTAATACCAAGATCAATCCGGTTGCCCACATGTACCATGCCTGCGGGGTTGACACCGCCGGCCAGTGCATCCTGCGAATAGGCCACGCCCACGCCGCCCATGCCCTGGGATTTCTGTCCGATGCCATGTGGTGCGTAACCGTTGGTTGCCCAGGCCGACGAGGCCAGGAGTGACGTGATAGCGGCGGCAAGCAGCCGTTGTTTGTTGTGCATTTGAATAACCTCCAACACTATGCCTGACGCTCTCTATTGGTGCGGTTGCGGCATAAAGACTTTATTTAAAGTTGTAGTGACCTGGTATCCCTTGTTCTTGTAGTTATACTGAATGCCACGGCGAATAATGCTTTTTGATGGTTCGAGTGTCAACTAGAAAAAATATTAGAATATTAGATAGTTATGGCATATGGTTGACGTCCTGGGTAAAAACAGGAACATCTGTAAGGGTTATCCCCATGTTTCGCTCCGTCTGTCGGGGTCTCGCGTCCCAGGGTTTCGGGGCTTTTGGGTTTGCAGGGCACCTGTTGCCATGTTGCCTGGGGGGGTTAAAAAATTGTCCCAAAAGCGGTTGACACCACCCCTCTGATCACGCAGAATGCCGGGCTTCGTGGAGGGGTTCCCGAGTGGCCAAAGGGATCAGACTGTAAATCTGACGGCTCCGCCTTCGGAGGTTCGAATCCTCCCCCCTC
>JAPHTA010000112.1 GCA_026196475.1 Sedimenticola sp. | reverse complement strand
TTGTAGCGGTCACCGAGCACCTTGCTGTCATCGATCAGCTTATCCAGCTTTGGTACCACTTCCGGGTCAAGCCGGATATCTCCCGCCGCAGCGTTCTCCCGCATGTACTCGATATGCTTGGTACCCGGAATCGGCACCAGGCTGCGCTCCTCCTTCGCCAGTACCCAGGCAATGGCGAGCTGGGCCAGGCTGCAACCCTGCTCATTGGCAATCCGCGCCAACGGCTGCAGCAGCTTGCGGTTCTGCGCCAGGTTCTCCGGTTCGAAACGGGGCCGTGCCACGTTGGTGCGGATATCCCCCTCCTCCATCTCGCCGATACCCGGGGCCTTGCCGGTGAGGAAGCCCCGGCCCAGGGGCGAGAAGGGGACGAAGCTGACCCCCAGTTCGCGGCAGGTATCGAACATCCGGCGCTCCGGGGTACGCACCCAGAGCGAATACTCCGACTGCACCGCGGTGATCGGATGCACCGCGTGGGCCCGGCGCAGGGTCTCGCTGGAGACCTCGGAGAGACCGATGGTGCGCACCTTGCCCTGCTCCACCATTCGCGCCAAGGCGCCCACGCTCTCCTCCACCGGCACCTTGGGATCCAGCCGGTGCAGGTAGTAGAGATCGATCACGTCGGTCTGCAGGTTCTTCAGGCTCTGTTCACAGGTCCGCTGCAATACCTCGGGTCGGCCGTCCACTTTCAGGGTCCCCTCGTCGGTACGCGCGATACCGCACTTGCTGGCCAGCACGTACTCGCTACGACGATGCGCCAGGGTGCGTCCGATCAGGGACTCGTTGTGTCCCATGCCGTACATGGCGGCGGTATCGAGAAAGGTGTAGCCAGTATCCAGGGCCTCCAGCAGGAGCCGTTCGGATGTGGCGTCGTCGGCGGTACCGTAACCCCAGGACATGCTCATGCAGCCGAGTCCCACCGCGGAGACCGTGAATGGACCAATGGTTCTTGTATGCATTAATTCGCCCCCCTGTGGCGTACAACTCCCATCCCCGGACTATATCAGATCCTGCCACCGACGCAGACGGAGCGACGGGACTGGCGCGGTGTTCAGGCGGCCGCATCGGCCGGCAAATCAACTCCATGTGAAATAAATTCGATCCTGGCCGGGTCCCTATCACTGCCTACCGGCAAAAATCCAACCACAGATACCTGGAGGAGTGATATGAAGAAGACAACCGGAGTATTGATCGCATCGGCCATCACCACCGCCCTGGCCATGGCCCCCATGACCGGCGTGCATGCAGAGGGTGACAAGGAGAAATGTTACGGCATCGCCAAGGCCGGCCAGAACGACTGCAAGGCGGGCCCGGGCACCAGTTGTGCCGGCACTTCCACCGTGGATGGCCAGGGCAACGCCTGGATGCTGGTCCTGAAAGGCAGCTGCGAAAAGATCGTAGGCGGCAGCCTCAGCGAGAAGAGCTGAACGGAACCATGATGAACGAAGCAGGAACAACGCTGAGTTCGGTTCCGGCCCCGGTCCCCGCGCGGGCCGGGGCCGGGCTCAAGGCCCTTCACTACCAGGAGATCATCGAGCGACAGCCGGAGATCGGCTGGTTCGAGGTACACCCGGAGAACTACATGGGCCGGGGCGGCGCTCCGCTTCGCTACCTGGAGCGGATCCGCCAGGACTACCCGCTCTCCCTGCACAGCGTCGGCACCTCCCTCGGCAGCCACCGTGAGCTGGACCGGCAGCACCTGAAGCAACTCAAATCCCTGGTCGACCGTTTCCAGCCCGGCCTTGTCTCCGAGCACCTCTCCTGGAGCCACGGCTACGAATGGTTCACCCACGACCTGCTACCTCTAATCTACAACCGGGAATCACTGCAGCGGGTGATAGCGAACGTCCAGCAGGTGCAGGAGACGTTGCAGCGACCGATCCTGATCGAGAACCCCTCCAGCTACCTGCAGTTCCGTCACAGCGATATACCGGAACAGGAGTTCCTGGTCGAAACCGCGAAACGCAGCGGTGCCGGCCTGCTGCTGGATATCAACAACGTCTACGTCTCCTGCCGCAACCACGGCTGGGACATTGAAGCCTACCTGGCGGCGATCCCGGGCGAGCTGGTGGGGGAGATCCACCTGGCCGGTCACACGGTGCAGGCAGTGGAAGGCGTGGAACTGCTGATCGACGACCACGGCTCCCCGGTCTGCCGCGCGGTATGGGAGCTGTATCGCGGCACCCTGGAACGCATGGGACCCATTCCAACCCTGATCGAGTGGGACAGCAATATCCCGCCCCTGAACCAGCTCGAGGCGGAGGTGCGATACGCCGGTCAGTACCTGGAGAGCCTGGGGGAGGTACAACATGCTGCCGCTGAATAAGCTGCAACAGCTCTTTTGCGATGCACTCAGGGTCCCGGGCTCTCCGCCTCCGGCCCTGCTTGCTGAACTGGTGAATGACGGCCTCGCGGAAAAGCGCTTCAACATCTACCGCAACAACTTCATCGTGCTCAACGGCGATGCCCTGGCCGACATGTACCCGGTGATCCGGCAACTTGTGGGCGAGCAAGCATTCCGCCTGCTGGCCACCCGCTACGTGCGTGAGCACCCGCCCGCCGAACGGACCCTGTTGCTCTACGGGGAAGCGTTCGCCAACTTCCTGGGCGGTATCCCGGAGCTGGCCGCCCTGCCCTACCTGGCGGACGTGGCACGGCTGGAGTACGCATGGACCGACGCCTACCACGCCGAGGATGCAGCACCTCTCACCCAGCACCAGGTGGCGGCGATACTGCCGGACGCCTTCGGCCGGGTGCGCCTGGTGCCCCATCCCGCCCTGCACTGCATACGCTCACCCTACCCGTTGCTGCGTATCTGGGAGAGCAACCAGCCGGGCGCCCCGGAACAACGGATATCCCTCGACGAAGGGAGTTGCAACGTGCTGGTGACGCGTCCCGGCGTGGAGGTACAGCTGCAAGGGATCAGCGACGCCGAGGCGACCCTGCTGCAGGGTCTGCAAGATGGAGCCACGGTGGAGGGCGCCGTTGCAGAGACGCTGCAAGTCGATCCTGAATTCGACCTCGCCGCCTACCTGGGTCGGCACCTGTTCGACGGCACCTTCTGCCGCATCCGGCTAGACCCTTCCGACCAGGACAGGAAAAACCAACCGGAGGAGACACCATGAGAACCCTGGCCCTACGTATCAACACACTGTTCCTGCCCCTGGCGCGACTGGTACCGGAGACTCTGCTGACGCTGCTGGCACGGCTCGCCATAGCCTACACCTTCTGGAGTTCGGGACGGACCAAGGTGGACGGCCTGTTGAGCGTCACCGACACGACGAAGTATCTCTTCGCCGAGGAGTACCAGGTGCCCCTGATTCCACCGGACATCGCCGCCTACATGGCCACCTACGCGGAGCATTTCTTCCCGATTCTGCTGTTGCTGGGCCTGTTCACCCGCTTTGCGGCCCTCTCCCTGCTGCTGATGACCCTGGTGATCCAGCTGTTTGTCTATCCGGACGCCTGGAACGTGCACATGTGGTGGGCTGTGGCGATGCTCTACCTGATACGGACCGGCGCTGGCGACCTCTCCCTGGACCGGCTGCTGGCACGTTCATCCTGAAACACTGCTGTCCCATCAAGAAACACCTTGATTGTTTGTAACCTACAGATTAAACAGGAAAAAATAGTTCACAGTCAGGCAATGTGACATAGAAAATCAGTTAGTGCGTCCCTTCTACCGTCAAGCGGCACCGAGGTCCCTTAGGGAGAAGGATAGGATGAGGGAATATTAACAATCAGTAAGTTAGCTCTTATTATCCCCTCACCCCAACCCTGGGCCGCATGTTCCCGACGCGGCCAACCGACTACATCCCTGTAGTCGTCTCCCTGAGG
>JAPHTA010000298.1 GCA_026196475.1 Sedimenticola sp. | reverse complement strand
CAGCGGGTGGTCTTCAACGAGATCACCAACCGGGCGGTAAAGGAGGCGGTGGCCGAGCCCCGCGACCTCTCCATGGACCTGGTCAACGCCCAGCAGGCGCGTCGCGCACTGGACTACCTGGTGGGTTTCAACCTCTCCCCGCTGCTGTGGAAAAAAGTGCGTCGCGGTCTCTCCGCCGGGCGTGTACAGAGCCCGGCCCTGCGCATGATCGTGGAGCGGGAAGAGGAGATCGAGGCGTTTATCGCCCGCGAGTACTGGACCATTGAGGCCGACCTGCTGAAGGAGGCGCAGCCGTTCAGCGCCAAGCTGACCCACTACCGGGGCCAAAAACTGGACCAGTTCGACATCAACAACGGCGAGATGGCTGGAGAGGCGGAACAGCATCTGCTGCAGGCCGCTAACGGCACACTGACCGTCACCAAGGTGCAGAAAAAGCAGCGCAAGCGCAATCCGGCGGCGCCGTTCACCACTTCCACCCTGCAACAGGAAGCGTCACGCAAGCTCGGCTTCACCGCCCAGCGCACCATGCGAACCGCGCAGCAACTGTACGAGGGCGTGGACACCGGCAGCGGTGCCATCGGCCTGATCACCTACATGAGAACCGACTCGGTGAACCTGTCGGATGACGCGATCAGCGAGCTGCGCGAGTTCATCACCCAACAGTACGGTGCCGACCAGCTGCCGAAGCAGCCCCGGGTGTTCAAGACCAAATCCAAGAACGCCCAGGAGGCGCACGAGGCGATTCGCGCCACCTCCATACTGCGTACCCCGAACGAGTTGCAGGCGCACCTGACCAAGGACCAGTTCCGTCTCTACGAGCTGATCTGGAAACGCACCGTCGCCTGCCAGATGATCCATGCCACCATGAACACGGTGGCCGCCGATCTCGCCTGCGGGGAGGGCAACATCTTCCGCGCCAACGGGTCCACCATCGCCAATGCCGGTTTCATGGCTGTCTACATGGAGAGCGTGGATGACGCAAAGAAGGGCGACAGCGACGAGAAGCTGCTGCCGCCACTGGAAGAGGGCGAGCAGATCACACTGGACAAGCTGCGCCCGGAGCAGCACTTCACCGAGCCGCCACCCCGCTACAGCGAGGCAAGCCTGGTCAAGGCCCTTGAGGAGCACGGCATCGGACGCCCCTCCACCTACGCCTCGATCATCTCCACCCTGCAGGACCGGGAGTACGTGCAGCTGGAGAAGAAGCGCTTTTATCCCACCGACGTGGGACGGGTGGTAAACAAGTTCCTGACCCGTTACTTCACCCAGTACGTGGACTACGACTTCACCGCCAAGCTGGAGGACCAGCTGGATGCCATCTCCCGCGGCGAGCAGGAGTGGATACCGCTGCTGCGCCAGTTCTGGGCCCCCTTCAAGGAGCGCATTGACCACACCCAGGAGAACGTCAAACGCAGCGACGTCACCCACGAGGCGCTGGACGAGGCCTGCCCCTCCTGCGGCAAGCCGCTGTCGATCCGGCTCGGCCGCCACGGCCGCTTCATCGGCTGCACCAACTACCCGGAATGCGACTACACCCGGGACCTGAACGGGGACAGCAGCGAGAAGGAGACGCCGGAGGTGGTGGAGGGGCGCAAGTGTCCCGAGTGCGAGTCAGACCTGGTCATCAAGCGCGGCAAGTACGGCAAGTTCATCGGCTGCAGCAGCTACCCCAAGTGCCGCTACATCGAGCCGCTGGAGAAGCCGGAGGATACCGGGGTGGAGTGCCCGAAATGCCACAAGGGCACCCTGATGAAACGCAAGTCACGGCGCGGCAAGATATTCTACTCCTGCTCCACCTATCCGAAGTGCGACTACGCCACCTGGAACGAGCCGCTGGCGGAGCCGTGCCCCAGCTGCGGCTGGCCGATTCTCACTATCAAGACCACCAAGCGACGGGGTACCGAGAAGGTGTGTCCGCAGAAGGAGTGCTCCTTCTCCGAGCCGGTGGAGGAGTAGGTACCGGAACCCGGCTCAGCACTCCTCCAGGGCGGGACCCAGCAGGCAGTGACAGACCTGGTTCTTGCCCTCCTGCTTGGCCCGGTAGTGCGCCGCGTCGGCCGCTGCCAGCACCTGCTCCACTTCCCCGGCCTCTGAGCCCACCGGCACCACACCGATGCTCACCGTCACCTGGCAGCGCGCCCCGGAAACCGGCAGCTGCAGGCCCCGCACCGCCTCGGCAATACGCTCGGCCATCTGCCCGGCACAATCGGCGTCGCAGTACTCCAGCAGCACCACGAACTCGTCACCACCCAACCGTGCCACCGTGTCACGGCTGCGTACCTGCATCTGCAGCAGCGCCGCCAGCTCCCGCAACACCCGGTCCCCGGCCGCGTGGCCATAACGGTCGTTGATCAGCTTGAAATCATCCAGGTCGATAAACATCAGCGCATGGGACTGCGCCTTGCCGCTCTGCCGGGCACTCTGGATCGCCCGCTCAAGACGCTCCTCGAAGGCGTGGCGGTTAATCAGACGGGTCAGGCCGTCATGTCGTGCCAGGTCAGCGTACATGGCACGGGCACCCTGCTCGGAGTAGGCCGAGGCGACCACCAGCCCGGTGAAAGCCGCCACCCAGATCAGCGCCACGTCGATACTGAAGTGGCCCACCATGTGCGGCGCATAGACCGCCTGGGGCACCTCGTACATGGTCACCAGGGTGGCCAGGGCGGCGCCCAGGGAGATCAATGTGGCCCCCTGCTGGCCACAGTAGACGGCGGCAAACACGATCAGGGGGACCACCAGGAACAGCAGCAGGGTTGGCTGCCCGACCGAGAGTTGCAACACGCTGAGCATGCTGGCCAGGGCGACACCTGACAGCAGGGCAGTCAGGAACAGGCGACACTTGAGGGTCAGGGAGATCCGGCTTGCGGTGGCCCAAACCAGGAGCAGTCCGCCTACCACCAGGCAGCCGACACTGTTGGCCAGCCACCAGAGCGAGGCGTGATCAAGGGGGCGGACAGACATCTCCAGGGCAGTGTAATAGCCCGCCAGGGTTCCCGGCACGGCGCTGAACAGGGGTCCGATCAGTACCGCAAACAGAACAAACAGCATCACATCGCGGATGCGCTGCAGGCGGGGATCGAATTTAAGCCTGCGCAGCAGCAGCGTCGGCAGTAGCGCCTCCAGGGTGGCGCCCAGGGCCGCCGCCAATGCGACAGCCAGCGGCATCTGCTGGTAGAGAGCCAGGACCAGCATGCCCAGGAAAGGCCCCACCGCCAGGCGGTAACCGCCGGCCAGAACCAGGAACAGGGCAATGCCGGAGGGCAGCCAGATACCGGGCAGACCGCTGTAGCCCTGCCCCAGGTGCAGACTGAAGAATCCGAGCATCAGGTATAAAAGAAGAGAGGCCAGTTGCATGACAACATGGCCGGCACGACGACCCCGGCTTAGGGCGGAGAGCCATATCCAGGGCGAATCAGCGGGTAAGCGAGCCTCTTGCTCCATCCGTTACCATCCCCGAAAACAGCGCCAGCGGTATCACGCCCGGCTGGCGGTGAATTCGTACCATCCCACCCCGCGGCAGACCGCGCCTTAATCCAGCATAATCCGGATGAATCCGCAGCTCTCGCGACTGTTGTCCATACTGCAATCCGACAGTAACCGCTCCAGCTTGTCCCGCTGATGCTTGAGAAGCTCGATCTGCTCCGTAACCGCCGCGTGTTGCTTCTCTATCTCGGTCTGGATCGAGGCACAATCTATCCTGTCCCCGTCCGAATAGCAGAGTTTTAGCAGGTCAGCGACCGTACTGAGAGAAAAATCGAGATCCCGGCAACTCTTGATGAAGAGCACCTTTTCGACCATCTTCTGGGGATAGACGCGGTAACCGGATTTATTTCGTGGTGGGCCTTCGAGCAGACCCTTCTGCTCGTAGAAACGGATAGTGGAGACGCTGACCTCTGTCCGCTGGGAAAGTTGTCCGATTGTCAGCTCTTGTCCCATAAATCCCTTTCGTTTTTTTTGTTACACAACTACTGCACTATTGATGACTGTAAAGCCTAAACCCACTGAAAGGTCAACAAAATTCAACCCTGTAGTTACCCCTGTAATTAACTTATCGCGTCAAATGCCCTGTTCACAAAAATCATTCAGACGACTGTTTGAACGGCACCTGACCAATTAAATTTCATACAACTGACCAGGCGAGCCGTCCGGCTTGACATTTCGCATCGATTTCGTCGCAAGGCACCCTTATCATCCAACCGCCCACTCACCGGCAATTGCCAAGCGGCCATCCCTGAATCAAACTCTCACCCCACCCGGGCCCGCAACAGGGCAGGCACGGCCACACCACAGATCGGAGTTCCACAACATGGCAGTCAAACGGAAATGGGTCATCCTGATCCCGGTTGTTCTGGGAATCGCCGCCCTGATGCTGTTGAAAAAGAGCAGCATCCCACCGCTACAGGAGCCCGTGCAGGAGCAGGCACGACTGGTGCGGATAATCGAGGCCCCGAAACTGACGGTCATACCCCGGGCAGAGGGCCACGGAACAGTGCAACCGGCACGCACCTGGGAGGCGGTAGCCCAGGTCAAGGGCAAGGTGATCCACAAGCATCCACGCCTGCAGAAGGGCGCCATCCTGGAATCGGGCGAGCTGATCCTGCAGATCGACCCGGCCGACTACCAGCTGGCCATCGCCCAGGCACAGGCGGATATCGAGGCGACCCGGGCACAGCTTCAGGAACTGGAGGCCAAGACTGCAAACACCCGGGCCTCGTTACAGATAGAGCAGGATGCCCTGACCCTTAACCGCCGCGAGCTGGAGCGCAAGCGCCAGCTGGTGGGCAAGGGGGGCATCAGCCGTTCCGACGTGGAGAGCCAGGAACGGAGCGTCCTGGCCCAGCAGCAGAGCGTGCAGGCCCAGGTCAACACGCTCAACCTCTTCCCCAGCCAGAAGGCGTTGCTGGAGGCGCAGCTGGCACGTCTCGACGCGGCCCTCGCCGCGGCCAGACGCAACCTGGAGAACACCCGTATCCACCTCCCCTTCAGCGGCCGCATCGCGGCGGTCAATGTGGAGCAGGAGCAGTACGTCAGGGAGGGTGAGGTGCTGGCCACGGCGGACGACCTGCAGCAGGCCGAGATCGAGATACAGGTGCCGATAGACCAGATGAGCAGCCTGGTCAGCGGTCGTGGGCCGGTGGACATTGTCGGACTGGACCCGGATACGGCCCTGCAGAAAATCGGCCTCAGCGCACATGTAACCCTGCAGGAAAACGGGCTGCTGGCGGAGTGGCCGGCCCGCTTTGCACGCATGAGCGACACCCTGGATCCCGAGACCCGCACCGTCGGGGTGATCGTGGAGGTGGATCAGCCATATGCGGGGGTACAACCGGGTACCCGGCCACCCCTGGTCAAGGGCCTGTTTGTCAAGGTTACCCTGGCCGGCCAACCGCTGCCGGAGCGGATCGTGGTGCCGCGCATCGCGCTGGACCAGAACAGGATCTACGTGGTCAACGCCGAGCAGCGACTGGAGGTGCGCGAGGTGTCGGTGGCCCTGCGGCAACCAGAGTTCGTGGTTATTGACAAGGGCCTGGAAGCGGGGGAACGGGTGGTGATTTCAGACCTGCTGCCGGCCATCGAGGGCATGCTGCTGCAACCGGAGCAGGATCCGGTTGCCCTGCAGCGACTTCTTGAGCAGTCTGCCGGGGGCGACGCCCGATGATCACCTTCTTCGCCCGGCACCCCACCGCAGGCAACCTGTTGATGCTATTCCTGGTAGTGCTCGGACTGACTGCCCTGCCGGGCCTGCAGCGCGAGACCTTTCCCAAGTTTGCCGCCCAGCAGTTGCAGATCACCATCCCCTACCCCGGCGCCAGCGCCGAGGATGTGGAGGAGGCGGTCTGCCAGCGGGTGGAGGACGCGGTGGACGCGGTCAACGAGGTGGCAGAGATGCGCTGCGAGGCGCGGGAAGGGGTCAGCATCTCGGTGGTGGAGATGGTCGAGGGCGGTGATATCACCCGCTTCATGGACGATATCAAGACCGAGGTGGAGGCGATCACCACCTTTCCCGACGAGGTGGAGTTGCCGGTCATCAAGGAGCTCAACCGTACCGATAACGTGGTGGCGATCGCCATCACCGGCGACATGGCGCCGCGCGACCTGAAGGCCTACGCGGAGCAGGTGAAAGAGCGCATGCAGCGCCTGCCCCTGGTCTCCCAGGTGGAGATTAACGGCTTCTCCGACCACCAGCTGCGCATCGAGGTGCCGGCCAGGGCCCTGCGCCAGTACGGCCTCAGCATGTCGGAT
Source organism: Sedimenticola sp. (assembly GCA_026196475.1). GTDB lineage: Bacteria > Pseudomonadota > Gammaproteobacteria > Chromatiales > Chromatiaceae > Sedimenticola. The sequence goes on along the minus strand of JAPHTA010000298.1, from coordinate 170 downwards.
ATCGCCAACAGCGTGGCGCGACAGGGTATCGATCTGCCAGCCGGCACCCTGGAGACCACCGAACGGGACCTGCTGATACGCTTCACCGACCTGCGTCGCAGCCCGGCCGAGCTGGCCGACCTGCGGGTGGTGGGCACCAGCTCAGGGGCCGAGATACGGCTCGGCGACAT
>JAPHTA010000104.1 GCA_026196475.1 Sedimenticola sp. | reverse complement strand
CTCACCCCAACCCTGGGCCGCATGTTCCCGACGCGGCCAACCGACTACATCCCTGTAGTCGTCTCCCTGAGGGAGAGGGAGTTTGTGGGACAGTAGTGAGCCATTATGGAAAGTGGCGTTCCATGCCTACTGGCTGTCTCCCTCTGCTGCATTTTTGATCGCATCGCCGGCTTTTTCGATCTGATCTCCGGCCTTCTCGGCGGCATTGTCGATACTCGCTCCGACTTTCTCCGCCGGGCCTTTCTCACAGCCGGATAGCGCAAGCAGCAACGCACTGGCGACCAATGAGGTACTGATAATGTTTTTCAATTTCATTTGTGATTCCTTTTTCTATATGGGCTAGCTAAAATGGGCAAAACCCAATCTCTGTATTTTGTGACTGGATCCGACTATGAACGACCAATGCCCATCGACCGCACAGGACGGCAGGCATCGCAAGGCCGCTCTCAATCCTCGTCTTTGATCTCATGTCCGATGACACCGCCAACGGCCGCACCACCCACAGTTCCGACCGCACTGCCACCGGTTAGAATAGCCCCTCCCACGGCACCAACACCGGCGCCAATGGCAGTACTCTTGTCCTGGGCCGACATACCGGCACAACCCGCCACTCCGAGCATTACCATTGCGGCAATCACGCTGCTTGAAACACGCTTGATCTTATTCATGACTTACCTTCTTACTTTGTTGTCGGGCATGGGGTTGCGCTACTTGATATCGGGCTTCCGCCACTTTCAACCATCGCACTTCGCCAGCGCGGAGACTGCTCGCATCTGGCTTCGATAACTGAAGCGTAGGTAAAATGTCACTCTCCGTCTGTCTGCTGGCATACATACCCAATCATCCGTTTCCCCGTTACCTCTGTGCGTCATCGTACATAGCCATTCTGGATGGTCTATACTACTTCACCGTCGGACATCGGATTTTTTCCAGGGATTCAGGTCATATGGACAATTCGCACAGCCCCCTGCAAAACCACCTGCTTGCCGCCCTGCCGGCCGAGGATTTCAAGCGCCTCGAACCCCATCTTGAACTGATTCCAATGCCACTCGGAGAGGCGCTTTACGAGTCCGGCAACGAATTGCGACACGTTTACTTCCCGACTACCTCCATCATCTCCCTGCTCTACGTCATGCGCGATGGTGCATCGGCGGAAATCGCCGTGGTCGGCAATGAGGGTATCATCGGTGTTGCCCTGTTCATGGGTGGCGAAACCATGCCCAACCGTGCTGTCGTACAGAGCGCCGGAGACGCCTACCGCTTGAAGGGGAAACTGCTCAAACAGGAGTTCAATCGCTCCGGCGAACTACAGCATCTTTTGCTGCGTTACACCCAGGCCCTGTTGACCCAGATGGCACAGACCGCTGTGTGCAACCGGCATCACTCGTTAGATCAGCAACTGTGCCGCTGGCTGCTCATGAGCGTCGACCGCCTGCCCTCCAACCAACTCGTCATGACCCAGGAGTTGATCGCCAATATGCTCGGTGTGCGGCGAGAAGGGGTGACGGAGGCAGCCGGTAACCTGCAAAGGGCCGGGTTGATCAATTACCGGCGTGGCCATATCACGGTGCTTGACCGGGCAGGCCTGGAGGCACGCACCTGCGAGTGCTACGCGGTAGTCAGGAAAGAGTACGATCGTCTGCTTCCCTAGGACCTGGTCCAGCGACTTCCAGCGCGTGCAATTGTCGATCACGCACCTTGCCGGGATCACAAAAATAAGTCTGCTGTACAGGCACGCTTGGCATCCGTAATAACCCATCCGGCTACCCACCTGATTTCCCGTAGATCGTTTTTCCCTGTACGGCTCTCACCGAGCACACAGCAAATGGCTTATGTTCGCTAGCGTCCAGACGTATCCTGGATTACGGCCCATAGTGGTTCACCCCAGGCCTCCGGACAACCGTCGTGATGGGTGTCGAATCCATTTTCGGAACCAGCCGTGCTGCGCTCCGGGCACAGGAAAAGCCACATGTCTCCATCCGACAATCGTCCCCAATCTGCCAACCGCCTGCTCGCTGCACTGCCGAGCAGACAATTCGCACACTTCATCTCCGCCTGCGAACATGTTGAGCTGGTATATCGTGAGGTTTTAAGTGAGCCCGGCGAACGCATCAATCATCTTTACTTTCCCACGGATAGCTTCATCTCCCTAATTATGCCGATCAATAACCACGCCAGTCTGGAAGTCGGGCTGGCCGGAGATGAAGGCATGTTCGGGATTCCACTTATGTTGGACGTCGATGTGTCACCGTTGCGTGCCGTGGTACAGGGCGGAGGCAGTGCATGGCGCATCAAGGCTGCATCGTTCCGTCGGGAGATAAAGCAGCTCCCTGCGCTGCAACGCCAACTGAAGCGTTACTTACATGTGGTGATGGGACAACTCGCCCAAACCGCCGCCTGTACGCGCTTCCATGTCGTGGAGGCGCGCCTCGCCCGTTGGCTGTTGATGACGCAGGACCGCGCACACTCGGACGCATTTCACATCACGCACGACTTTCTGGCCTACATGCTGGGAGTGCGCCGCGTCGGCGTGACCAAGGCGGCCAGTTCGCTGCAGAACCGCAAACTGATTCAATATAGCCGCGGGAATATCACAGTACTTGACCGCGGCGGCCTGGAGGCGGCGTCCTGTGCCTGTTATGCGGTTGATAAAGCCACCTATGCCCGAACAATGTTCAAGGGCAAGTGAAGATAAAATAAGGTGACGATCCATTTCCGCCTGAAGCCGGCAAAATGCCGCGGAGTTTTGGACCTCTTGCACTAGCTGTTGCCGGACCACATCACGTCACACTCCTCTTTTGCCGCCGCCTTCAGCAGTTCGATCAACGGCAAAGCACGATGAGGCAGACTGACAGAAGGTTCATCGTCTTCTTCGTTGCCGGGGGATTGTGCGTCAGGCGACTGCTTTTCCGCCTCTATTTCAGCCTCCAGGCGCGCCAGCGCAGCCGGAACATCTTCCGCGAGCAGAGCACTAGGAACGGTACCGCTATGCCCCATCAGTTGCAGCAGCCGGACTGCCACATCTCCAAACATCGTTACGTCGGCATAGGCCGGGCAGGAAAAGGTTACCAACATGACAGGCTTCTCTCTCAAGGCTATAGGCCCGATGGACAGCCACACCAGGCACAGTGACCAAAGTATAGTACCTGCACCGGCAATCGCTGCACGGACTACCAGTGATCCGGCGACTCCGCTTCCCACCCCAGAATCAGCATCGTCAACCAGGTCTGAATCGAATGATCACCCTATGAGCAATGCTGCCATTGCCGGGACAAGAACTGCCACATCCGCAATTCGAAAACTTCCATGACTGACGAAACGATCCGCGCAGACCCTATGTTCGATAGCGTACAGTCTTAGCTAATGTGAGTGTCTACAATTCCAGGCGTACCTGGAATCTTTAAGCATAGATCCAGAGTATCGTCGTGCTGTCCGCTCCGCTGACTGACACTGTGCAGGCCAAGTTGTCGCGTGACAGCAGACTGACCGACACACAATGGTGTCAGACCACCAAAATACACCTGTTGGATTTCGCACAGCAAACAGCAAGGATCAAGACCATGTACCGCACACCAAACAGACTACTCACATTTTTAATCGCCATGACATCCATCGTCTCTATGACCGTGCTAAGCCAAGCCGGTGCGGCAACCGCCGAGGACCTGGATAGAGATTCCAGGGAGGCTTTGCAGACGCTTTATAAAGCCGAGCCGGTTGCCGAAACCCTGTCGCACAGCGCCAAAGCAATTCTCGTCTTTCCGAATGTCATCAAGGCTGGCCTGGTATTTGGCGGAAGTTATGGTGAAGGCGAGCTGATCAAGGGCTCGAAAGTCGTTGATTACTACAACTCCGTCAGCGGATCCTGGGGACTGCAAATCGGTGCCCAGTCTTACGGTTATGCCGTATTTCTGATGACCGAAAAGGCAGTGAACTATCTGGAAAAGAGCAAGGGCTGGGAAATTGGCACGGGTCCGACCGTCGTGGTTGTTAACGAAGGGATCGCAAAGAATCTTTCGTCCAGCACCCTGAAGAACGACGCCTATGCATTCATTTTCAGCCAGCAGGGATTGATGGCCGGGGTCTCTATTGAAGGCACGAAGATTTCCCGTATCAACAGGTAACCTCTTCAGAAAACATTCCAAAAAAGGAAGCATCACCATGAAAACCTCACTACGCGCAGCAACGATACTTGCCTGCGCCCTCTCTGCCCCTATCGTAACCGCACAGGAAATGGACGAACCCGTTGGGCCGATGATGGGTTACCCCCAAGGCGGCCCCCGCATGATGGGCGCCCCCCGGATGAGGGGCTATCAGCAGGGCGGACCCGGCATGATGGGCGACCCCCGGATGAGGGGCTATCAGCAGGGCG
>JAPHTA010000207.1 GCA_026196475.1 Sedimenticola sp. | reverse complement strand
CGGGTTTACGCTTGAGAGTAGGTTGGGGTGAGCGGAGCGAAGCCCAACAGAAGCGTCTGGATTGAACGCCGGATGTTGGGGTTCGCAGGCTCACCCCAATCTACAGATCACAGTCGCGCAAAATGGACACGCGGCCTGCGCCCATCTTTATTTCTACACTGTATCGTCCGCGTGGGCACGTAAGCCGTGCCAACCTACAAGCCTGGTTGTTCAGGTTTTCCCGGTGTCGAACAGGGGTTGCCTCTGTTCCAGCAGTGTCTCTATCTCGTCGGCACTGACCGGGCGGCTGTAGAGATAGCCCTGCACTTCATGACACTGGTGCGCCTTCAGGAAGGCGGCCTGTGCCTCGGTCTCCACCCCTTCCGCAATCACCTTCAGGTCCAGGCTCTGGCCCATGGCCAGGACCGCCGCGGTGATGGCCATGTCGTTGGGATCGGCCGGGATGTCGCGTACGAAGGACTGGTCGATCTTTAGCCGGTGAACCGGCAACCGCTTCAGGTAGCTTAGTGACGAGTAGCCGGTGCCGAAATCGTCGATCGAGAGGGTGATGCCCATCTCCCGCAGCAGCTTGAGCTGGTCGATGGCGTTCTCGGCCTCCTGCATGATGAAGCTCTCGGTCACCTCCAGCTCCAGGCGGGAGGGAGGAAATCCGGTCTCCTCCAGGATGCGCTGCACCACCTGGGGCAGGCTGCCCCGTTGCAGCTGGGGCCCGGCGATGTTGACCGACATGCGACCGAACTCGATCTCCTGCTCGATCCAGGCCCGGCCCTGGCGGCAGGCGCTACGCAACACCCATTCGCCCAGGGGGTGTATCAGGCCAGACTCCTCGGCCAGGGGGATGAAACGGGCCGGGGAGATCGGGCCCTGATCCGGATGGGTCCAGCGCAGCAGGGCCTCGACCCCGATGACCCGTCCGCTGTCCAGGTCCACCTGGGGTTGGTAGGCGAGGAACAGCGCCTCCTGCTCCAGGGCCGAGCGCAGGCTGTTCTCCAGTTGCACCCGGTCGATTGCCCGCCGGGTCAGCTCCTCGGTGTAGAAGTGGTAGCAGTTTCGTCCCGCCTCCTTGGCCCGGTACATGGCGGCATCCGCGTTGCGTAGCAGGGTGTCCTGCTTACGGCCGTCCCGCGGGTAGAGGCAGATTCCGAGGCTGGGGGTGATGCGGATCTCGTGATGCTCCATGACGAAGGGGCGTTCAAACAGGGCCAGTATCTTCTGTGCGGCCACGGCGGCATTTTCCGGTTCGTCGATTTCGTCCAGCAGCATCACGAATTCATCACCGCCGATGCGGCACACCGTATCTTCCCGGCGCAGGGTCTCCTGCAGACCGGCGGCGACCGCCTGCAGCAGCTGGTCGCCGATGTTGTGGCCGAGGCTGTCGTTGATGTGCTTGAAGTGGTCCAGGTCGAGGAACATGACCGCCAGCGAGGTCGATTTGCGTTCGGCGTGTCGAATGGCATTCTCCAGACGGTCCCTCAACAGCAGCCGGTTGGGCAGTCCGGTCAGTGCGTCGTGGTGGGCAAGGTGACGGAGCTGGTCCTGGGACTGCTTGATCTGGCTGATGTCCGAGAATACCCCCACGTAGTGGGTGAGCTGGCCGGTGTCGCCCTCTACCTTGCTGATGGTGAGCCACTCCGGGTAGAGTGAGCCGTCCCGTCGCCGGTTCCAGATCTCCCCGCGCCATTGTCCGGATTCGCCCAGCATGTTCCACATCTCACGGTAGAAGTCGGCATCGTGGCGACCTGATTTGAGAAATCCCGGGTTGCGTCCGATCGCCTCCTGCCGCGAATAACCGGTGATCTCGGTGAAGGCCCGGTTGATGTCCAGGATGGTGCCGTCCGGGTCGGTGATGACCACCCCCTCGGCGGTGTTCTCGAATACGCTGGCGGAGAGCCGCAGGTTCTCCTCGGCCCGCTTTTTGTCCGAGACATCGGTGTGGGTGCCGGCCATCAACAGCGGCTCACCCTGGTTGGTGCGGGAGATCAGCTTCCCGCGGTCGTTGACCCAGACCCAGTGTCCGGCCTTGTGGCGCATGCGGATCTCGCACTCGTAGTGTTCCAGATCGCCGTCGAAATGGCTTTTCAGCATCTGTTCCGAGCGTACCAGGTCATCGGGGTGGGTCAGGCGTTTCCGGGTTTCGATGCTGAGCGGTTCGAGTTCCTGCAGGGTGTGGCCCACGATACCGGCCCAGCGCTCATCGAACCGGGTCTCACCGCTCTGCACGTTCCACTCCCAGGTGCCGACCCGGGTTCCCTCGATGATGTTCTGAAGCCGCTGGTGCTGACGGTTGAGCGCGGCCTCGGCCCGTTTTCGTTCACCGATCTCGCCGGTGAGGCTGTCCAGGGAGCGGCGCAGGTGCAGTGCCATCTTGTTGAAAGAGCGGGTCAGATGGTCGATCTCCCGGACCCGGCTACGTCGCACGGAATAAGGGGGTTCACCATCGGCCAGGGATTGCGCCGCCTGGTTGAGGCGCAGGATCGGCCGGGTCATCCAGCGGGTTCCCAGTACCGCGCTGCCGATCGCCAGCACCAGGGTGACCAGGATCAGGAGCAGGGTCGAGAGGGCGTTGGTGTTGATCCCGGAAGCGAAATCGGATTCCGGTATGACCACCACGCTGAGCCAGTCCAGGCCGCTCTCGGTGCGGAACGGGGTAACCTGGGCCAGGTGGCGTTCGCTGCCGATCCGAAACTCGAAGTCATAATCCCCGTCGATCGAGTGCAGTTCGCCAAAGCGTACCAGCAGCCGCCGGGTCGCTTCACTGATCAGGGGGTGGCGGCTCTCCGTGGCCGCCAGCCGCTTTTTGGCGCCACCTTTCTCATTTGCCAGGATCAACGGCTCTCCGGTCGAGGAGGCGACCAGCAGGCCGGAGCGCTCGATCACGAACGCCTCGCCGTTGCTGGCGATATCCAGTCCCCGCAGGTAGTGATTGAACTGAGACAGGAAGAGGTCGTTGGAGAAAACCCCGAGCAAGCGATTATCGGAATCGAATACCGGGTGGCTTGCGGCTATCGCCATGTCCTGGCCGGAGAAGAGGATGTAGATATCGCTCCAGGTAGGCTGGCCCTTTTCCCGGGCCAGACGATACCAGGGTCGGATCCGGGCATCAAAGTCCGGCACCGTCAGCAGCAGATTTGTGCGGTTGCCCCGATTGTCGGTGGCATACTTTCTGAAGGGGCCACTGGAGAAGCCATCGGTGACGATTACGTACTGGCCCTTGTCATCAACCTCCCGCCCGGCATCCACCAGGCCGCCCCGGTGGTTGCCGAAATAGATACTTGAGACGCCCTCGAACAGCTGTAGCTGCTCCCAGAAGTAGCGCTCCATCGCATTCTGGTCGCGGGGGTCGAGCAGGCCTTGTTGCAGGGCGTTGGCGTTAATCCGGTTGACCAGGACCGGTGTCGAGAGATGGCTGTCGAGGTGGTTCTGGATCTGGTCGGTGATCTCTGTTCGCAGGCGGGTGGCCAGTTCATCCACCGCTTCGCGCCCCTTGTAGAAGGAGAGATAGCTGGTAAGCCCGACCGCCAGCGCGATCAACAGCACGAAGGGCGCGATCATCAGGGTCCGGATGGGAATCCCGGTGTTGTTGGTGATGGGCTGTGTCATGCCGCGGTTTCGCCGGTCGGGGAGCGCTTTCTGGCCCCGGTTTAAAATCGGGTCGAAGTATATATCCCTGTGGGGCGAATCGGATCTGATCAAGCTCAAATCCGGACCTGTTGCCGGTGGAACCGGCGCCCTGATCAGAAAAGTGGCTTTCCTGTTCTTCCTTGCCTGATTGTGCAGCGCAGCATAATACGCTCGCTGTTGTCCGGGTTCAACCCAGCGTGACACTGCGGATTGGACCGGCAGCCGGGGCGGGTGGCCGGTTCACGCCCCGGTGTTACGGCGTCCGGCGTCTTGGTGAAACAGTGAGTACACCGCCGGAACAAGCAGCAGGGTGACCAGGGTTGAGACGCTCAGGCCGCCGATGACCGCACGTGCCAGCGGGGCCTGGGCATCGGCGCCTTCGCCCAGTCCGAGGGCCAGTGGGAACAACGCAAGGATGGTGGTCAGTGTGGTCATCAGCACCGGGCGCAGGCGTCGTCGACCGGCTTCGGTCAGGGCGTTGTCGGTATCCATGCCGGTGTGCCGCAGGCGGCCGGCCTGGTCCACCAGCAGGATCGCGTTGTTGACCACGATGCCGCCCAGCATGATGCAGCCGATGGCCGACTGCAGGTTGAGGGTGGTGTCGGTAAGATACAGTGTCAGCAGGACGCCGGTGGCGGCCAGCGGTACCGACAGCATCACCACCAGCGGGTCGCGCAGGGATTCGTACTGGGAGGCGAGCACCATGTAGACCAGCAGCAGAGCCAGTACCAGAGAGACCAGCAGCTCCTCGAACGCCTTCTGCTGCTCTTCGTAGTTGCCCGAGATCAGCAGGTCGTAGCCCATCGGTCGCGCGATCTGTCCCAGCTGCTCCTGGATATCCCGCGCCACGGAGCCCAGGTCGCGACCGGCCACGTTGGCGGTAACGGTGATCAGGCGCTGCTGGTCCTTGCGCTCGATGGTGGCCGGCCCGGTGCCGGAACGGGTCTCCACCAGGTTGCGCAGCGAGACCTGCTCTCCATCGGGCGTACGCAGGGTCAGGTCCAGGATCTCGTCCAGGCTGCGTTTTTCGGCCGACTCCAGTTGCACCAGTATGCGGTAGGCATTGCCCTCGACCCGGTACTCCCCGGCCCGGGAACCGGCAATGGCGGTCTCGATGGCCTCGGTGATATCCCGCGCGCTGACGCCCAGGTCGCTGGCCTTGTCACGCTTCACCCGAATCTCCTGTTGCGGTATCCCCACCTCCCGGCTCATCTCCACGTCGGTTACGCCCGGGATATCTCCAATGGCGGTGGAGACCTGTCCGGCGAGCAGGGAGAGTGCCTGCAGGTCGAATCCACGTACCTCGACGGTAACCCCCTCCACGCTGGAGAGCAGCCGCTCCAGCAGGAACTGTCCCTGGGGTGCCCGTACCCGGATCTTCATGCCAGGGATCTGGTGTTCGAGTTGTTCCCGCAGTTGGTCGGCGATCGCCCGGTTGGAACGCTCCCGTTGCGCCGCCGCCGTGAGCGCGAGCCGGATTTCACCGATCGCCTTGGAGCTGCCACGGGTCCCGGAAGTGGTGATGCTGACCACAGAGGAGACGGTCTCGGGCACCCCGGCATAGACCTTCTGTTCCAGCAACCGGGTCTGGCGGTCGATCAGGTCGAGCCGGGTGCCGACCTCCATCTCGCCGCTGACGCGAACCTCGCCTTCGTCACTGGGGGGAATGAATTCGGTGCCGATCATGGGCGCCAGGAACAGGCTGGCGGTGAACAGGAGCAGGGCGCCGAGTATGGTTGCCAGACGCTGTTTCAGAACCCGTTGCAGCAGCCGGTGGTAGGCCGACTCCAGGTTCTGCAGGCCGGCGCCGGCCCTTTCCGCCAGGTGCGAGCCGAAGGTGCTTCGTTGGGTTGTGTGCCGGAGCAGGCGGGAGCCCAGCATCGGTACCAGGCTGAGTGACACCAGCAGGGCGCAGAAGAGGGAGAACATGATGACGTAGGCGAGTTCCTTGAACAATACCCCGGAGACCCCGCGTACGAAGATCAAAGGCAGGAAGATCACCAGGGTGGTGACGGTGCCGGCGAGTACCGCCGATGCCACCTCCCCGGTACCTTTGACCGCCGCATCGGCGGGACTCTCCCGGTGCTCCTGTTGACGCCGGAAGATGTTCTCCAGGACCACTACCGAGCTGTCCACCATCATGCCGGCACCCAGAGCCAGTCCACCCAGGGTCATCAGGTTGAGGGTGAAGCCGCCGAAGTAGAGCAGGCCGAAGGTGGCGATCATGGAGATCGGTATCGCCAGCGAGATCACCAGGGTGCTACGCAGGTTGCGCAGGAAGAAGAGCAGCACCAGCACCGCCAGCGAGCCACCATAGAGCACGGAGCGGGCCACGTTGCTGATTGCCCGCTCGATGAAGTTGCCCTGGTTGATGACCGGTGTCACCCGGATCTGGGGAAAGGCACTGTTGACCGCCTCCACCTCCTGCAGGATTCGCCGCGACACCTCCACCGTGTTGGCGCCGGCCTGCTTGCGTATCGCCACCCGCACACCCCGTTCGCCGTTGACCCGGATGATACGGGTCAGTTTTTCGTAGGTGTCCCTGACCTCGGCGACCTGTCCCAGGGTCACCGGAACGCCGTCCCGTCGCTGGATTACGGTGCTGCGTATCTGCTCCAGGTTGCTGAATTCGGCCGGGGCACGCAGGGTGACCTGGTAGCGACCCTGTTCGATCCTGCCAGCCGGCAGGTCCAGGTTGGCATTTCGTATCGACTCCAGGATATCGTTCAACGGCAGCCCCAGGGCGTTCAGCTTGGCCGGGTCCAGCTCCACCCGCACCTCCCGGTTGAAGCCGCCCCAGGGATCGACCTGGGCTACCCCGGGTATCCGGGCGAAGCGGTAGCGGATCTGGTCCTCAACGATCCGGGTCAGTTCCACCGGATCGAGACGGCTGGAAATTCCCAGAATGACCACCGGGTAGCTGTCGATGTCGAACTTGCTGACGCGGGGTCCGACGATCTCGTCCGGCAGTTCGCTGATCTCGTCCTCCAGGGTGGCGCGCACATCCAAAGCGGCGCTGTCGATATCGGTGCCCCAACCGAAACTGACCCGGACCCGGCTGTTGCCCTCGTAGGAGCTGGAGGTGATCTCCTCTACGCCCGGTACCGTGGCTACGATCTCCTCCACGATCTGGGTCACCAGTCGCTCCATGACCACCGGGTCGGCCCCTTCATACTGGGTCCTGACAGTCAGGGTGGGGAGTTCGATGCTGGGCAGTAGGTCGATCTGCAGCCGGCTCAGGGCAACCGAACCCAGAACCAGCACGATCAGGGTCAACATGCTGGTGAAGACCGGGCGCTGGACGCTGGCGCGGGCCAGGTTCACGGGCGGGTACCGTTGTTACCGGTGATGCGGATGGGGGACCCGTCGGCCAGCAGCTGCTGGCCCAGGATCACCACCTGGCCGGTAATTTCTGCGCCGCTGACCTGTACCCTGTCGTCCTGTTGCAGTCCCACCTCCACCGGCTGCCAGCGGACCTTCGGGGCCTCTTCGGTAACGATGAAGAGCCCTTGTTGTCCTTCCCGTGATACCAGGGCCTGGCGCGGTACGATGGTGGCCTGCTCAACTCGCTCCAGGACCAGGGTCGCACGCACGAACATGCCGGGCTTGAGGCGTTGCAGGGGGTTGTTCACCCGTATCTCCACCCGCGCCTGGCGGGTGGCTTCCCGGAATACCGGAGAGATACGTGTGATCTCGCCGTCGAAGGTCTCTCCCGGGAAGGCATCGGTTCGCAGGCGGGCCTGCTGGCCGCTACGTAGCAGGGCGTAATCCCTCTCGGTGACAAAGAAGACCACGGTCACCGGATCCAGCTCGACGATGCGCAGCAGGGGGGCGTTGGCATCCACTGTCTCGCCCGCGTTGACCAGCCGTTCAGCCACCACCCGCCGGTCATCCCCGTCATGCCAGTTGGCCCTGATCCGGGTATAACCGAGACGGATGCGCGCACTCTCCAGGGCCGACTCGGCCCGGGTGACCTGAGCCCGGGTGACCACGACATGGGCCTCCCGGGCCAGTTGGTCCGCCTTGGCTGCGTCACGCTGCGACTCGGAACTGACCCCGCGCTTGCGCAGTTGCTCGATGCGTTGCAACTCCCGTCCGGCAATCGTCGCCAGGCTCTGTGCTTCCGCCAAGTTGGCCTCGGCCACCGCCAGATCGGCCTCGCTCTGGCGTACCGCCTGAACATACTCGGCATCGTCCAGCAGGGCCACCAGCTGCCCCCGTTGCACGCTGTCGGACAGGTCGACTTCCAGGTGCTCGATCCGGCCGCTCACTTTCGGTGCGACCAGCAACTCGGCGTGTGCTTCCAGGGAGCCGGAGAAGGTGCGCCGCCACTCGATCGGCCCCTGCTCGACTGCTGCTACCTCGACCGGGATCGGGCTCTGGGTCACCTTCCGGACGGTTTGCTGGTCAGTTGCCGGTCGCTGGCTCTGATAGAGCACCGCTCCAGCGACCGCAGTCAGCAGAACCAGGGTAACAAGCACGGATCGTCTGATTTTCGCCATTGGTCGGTTTCCGCTGGTCCGGTAGATGTCGGTTGCGGCGAGTCGGAGCGTGCCGGCAGCTGCTCCGGTGCCGCCTTTCAGTCGATGATTTAATCATGTGTCCGCCCCTTTTCCCACGACTATGGAAACAAATCACAAGGTTGATACCGATCCATACCCGGTTTGTCCGCGACGCCGGGCGTTGCCATGAACCCATAGCCGGTTCAATCCACCGATCACCAGGAGAGGTGGCATCAGAAACAGTGCACTCAGCCCCAGGTACCAGAACATCAATAGTGCCGTGTTCTCCAGCAGTGCACCCATGGCGCTGATGGCGAAGCTGCCAAATGCGATGCCGCCGCAGAGTATGCAAAGATTCAGTACGGGATTGCTTGTCGGTTCCATGTCTGGCTCCTTTTGATAGAGGTATTCATTCATGCCGGATCTCCAGTCTATTTATCAGAGCTGAAACAGGGCTGAATTGATCACATGCCAAGAGCCGGGATCCGGGAGTCGTCGCGGAGCTTCAGGCGGTTGGCGCATGTCTCCGGCTATCGCTGTCACGGGAACGGAATGATTGCTAGAGTAGGGGAGTGCCGGGGCATCCGTTCCAGGCGTTGCACACGGACAGAAACAGGAGTTGCCCATGTCTGACAACCGCACGGAGCTGAGTGGCGAGTCCCGCACTGTCCGGAATCGTACCGCGGTGTCGGTCAACTGTCCGTCCGCCCTGTTCCGCCGACGGAGTGGCGCATGAGGTTCCCGCCGCTTGTCGAGGGTCGCCTGGTTCGCCGCTACAAGCGTTTCCTGGCCGATATCGAGTTGAACGACGGTCGACAGGTGACCGCCCACTGTCCCAATACCGGTTCCATGAAGCACTGTGCCGACCCCGGCAGCCGGGTCTGGTTGCGGGATGTGGCGTCGCCCGGTCGAAAGTTGCCATTCCGCTGGGAACTGGTGGAGGTGGACCAGCGCTACCTGGCCTGCATCAATACCGGACTGGCCAACCGGTTGGTATCGGAGGCGATCGAGGCGGACGCTATCCCGGAACTGGCGGGTTATACCGAGCTGCTGACTGAGCGGCCCTACGGTCGGGAGGGAAGCCGTATCGACCTGCTGTTGCGGGGTGGTGACAGGCCGGACTGTTTTGTCGAGGTGAAGAATGTGACCCTGCTGGAGGAGGAGGGCTGGGGGGCATTCCCCGATGCGGTCTCGGAGCGTGGGCGGAAACATCTGCGGGAGCTGATGGAGGTGGTGCAGGGCGGCTCCCGGGGAGTGCTGTTTTTCAACGTGGCCCATAGCGGGATCCGGCGGGTGATTCCGGCCTGGCATATCGATCCGAAATATGCCGAAACCCTGGCCCTGGCCCTGGAGTCCGGTGTCGAGGTACTGGCTTACGGCGCCCGTATCGATAGTCGGGAGATCGTGCTTGAGAGTCGTCTGCCTTTCTGCTTGCGGGAAGAAAAAAGCTGAATGCCGAATAGGCAAGTGTATGTGAAACAACTAATATACTTTTTCATTGATTTAGGTCATTTCCCGCATATGGTCTATAAATAACTGGATTAACAGTCACTTAGAGAGATGCTAGTACTGATAATGCGCATATTTGAACTTGACAAATATCACCGCGCGTTGTCTTATAGCCCCAATTTTCAAGAATAACCCGATAATAAGCCGGGTTTGAATATCAGGGTTTGGTAATTGGTTTTTTATCTTTGTTAAGTAAGGGGGGTTCATGGACGCCGTAGCTGAACAGAAGTACGACCTGGGTGTTGTACGCTGGTTCACCGTGATGGCTGCTGTCTACTTGTTGGTAGGCGCGTTGGTCGGGGTGTATATCGCCTCGGAGTTGGCCTGGCCGGTGCTCAATTTCGATTTGCCGTACATCACCTTCGGGCGCCTGCGTCCGTTACACACCAACGCCGTCATTTTCGCCTTCGGCGGCTGTATCCTGATGGCAACCGCCTTCTACTCGGTACAGAGGACCTGCGGTGTCCGTCTCTGGAGCAACAAGCTGGCCTGGTTCACCTTTATAGGATGGAACCTGATCATCGTGGCTGCCGTGATCACCCTGCCGCTGGGCATCACCCAGAGCAAGGAGTACGCCGAGCTGGAGTGGCCGATCGATATCGCGATCGCGGTGGTGTGGCTCTCCTACACCATCAACTTCATCATGACCATCGCCAACCGCAAGAGCTCGCACATCTACGTGTCGAACTGGTTCTTCCTCGGCATGATGGTGATGATTACCTACCTGCACGTGGTCAACAGCCTGGCCATCCCGGTCGGCATGTTCAAGTCCTACTCCATCTTCTCCGGTGTCCAGGATGCCATGATCCAGTGGTGGTGGGGACACAATGCGGTCGGGTTCTACCTGACGGCGGGCTTCCTCGGCATCATGTACTACTTCATTCCGAAGCAGGCGGGGCGTCCGATCTACTCCTACCGCCTGTCGGTGATCCACTTCTGGGCGCTGATGTTCGGTTATGTCTGGCTGGGTGCGCACCACCTGCAGTACACCGCACTGCCTGACTGGACCGGTTCGCTGGGTGCCGCGATTTCGCTGGCCATGATCATCCCTTCCTGGGGTGGTGCGGTGAACGGCATGATGACCCTCTCCGGGGCATGGGACAAGCTGCGTACCGACTACGTACTTCGCTTCCTGATCATGTCGCTGGCGTTCTACGCCATGTCCACCTTTGAAGGTCCGGTGATGTCGATCAAGACCGTCAACGCCCTGTCGCACTACACCGACTGGACCGTTGGCCACGTCCACTCCGGTGCTCTCGGCTGGGTGGCCATGATCGGAATCGGAGCCATTTATCACCTGATGACCCGGGTATTCCATGTCGAGATGTGGTCCACCAAGCTGATCAATGCCCATTTCTGGACCGCTACCATCGGCACGGTGATCTACATCGTCGCCATGTGGGTGTCCGGAATCATGCAGGGCCTGATGTGGCGCGCCTACGATGAGTACGGCACGCTGGCCTACACCTTCGCCGAGTCCGTCGAGGCGATGCACCCCTACTACGCCATGCGGGCAATCGGTGGCATGGTCTTCCTGGCCGGTGCGGCGCTGATGGTGGTCAACGTCATCATGACCGTACTTCAGTCTAACGCCCAGGGTCGTGTGCAGCAGGCACGCACCGCAACCGCGTCTGCATAAGGGGGAGCTAGGAAATGGCAATGCAAGAAAAAATGGAAACAAACATCTGGGGCCTGCTGATCGTGCTGGCGCTGGTGCTGAGTGTGGGTGGCCTGGTGGAGATCGTGCCACTGTTCTACCTGAAGAACACCATGGAACATAACAAGCACCCGGAGATCATCTGGCAGCGTGAGGCGGGGAAGGCCCTGGCCGATCACCAGCCCGGCGACGGGATGCGTCCCTATTCGGCCCTCGAACTGGCCGGGCGGGATGTCTACCTGCGCGAAGGCTGCTATCTCTGCCACTCCCAGATGGTCCGCCCCTTCCGTGACGAGAAGGAACGTTATGGCCACTACTCGCTGGCTTCTGAATCGATCTACGACCACCCCTTCCAGTGGGGCTCGAAGAGAACCGGTCCGGATGTTGCGCGACTGGGTGGCAAGTACTCCGATGAATGGCATCGCAAGCATCTGCGGGCGCCCCGGTCGGTGGTACCCGAGTCGGTCATGCCGAACTACCCCTGGCTGCAGCACAACGAGCTGGATGGGGAGACCATCCAGGCCAACATGCGGGGTCTGCAGACGATAGGTGTTCCGTACAGCGATGCGGACATCGAGGCTGCTGCGGGCCAAGTGAACGGCAAGAGCGAGGAGGATGCGATGGTCGCATATCTTCAGGTACTCGGCACCATGGTCAAACTGGACGAAAGCAAGGTCTATCGTGAGTAACCTCAAGGACTATTTCGCGACTGATTTTCAGGCGATGACCACCAATGACTGGGTGGGAACGATCCTCACGGTGGTCATCTTCCTGCTGATGCTTGGTCTTTACGTTTACGTGTTGCGTCCAAAGAAACGGGATCATTTCGAGAAACAGAAGCACATCCCGTTGGATGACGAACAGACAAATAGCGGAGATAAAAATGGCGGATAACAATCCATTTCCGGGTGAAAACAATACCGGGCACATCTGGGACGACAATCTGCGGGAGCTGGACAATCCTCCTCCCCG
>JAPHTA010000301.1 GCA_026196475.1 Sedimenticola sp. | reverse complement strand
TGCAAGGGCTGCGGCATCTGTGCCGTGGAGTGCCCGCACCGTGCCATCGAGATGATTGAGGAGGTCAAGTAATGGCCACACCTGCGCTGAAGATGAAAATGAAAACCGCCGGCTGTGCCCAGTCGATCGTCTGCGATGGCAATGAGGCGGCAGCCTGGGCAGTGGCCCTGGCCCGCCCCGATCTGGTGGCGGTGTACCCGATCACCCCCCAGTCGTCACTGGTGGAGTACGTCTCCCAGTTCATCGCCGACGGCAAGATCGAGGCAGAACTGATGAACGTGGAGGGCGAGCACAGCGTGCTCTCGGCGTTGCACGGCGCTGCCCTGGCCGGCGGCCGTACCTATACCGCTACCTGCGGTCCCGGTCTCGCCTTCATGTTCGAGCCCTACTGGCGGACCCCCGGCATGCGCCTGCCGATCGTCGCCTCCCTGGTGACCCGGGACGGCATCACCCCGCAGTGCGTTTGGGGCGGTCAGCAGGACGCCATGACCATGAAGGAGACCGGCTGGATCCAGATCTACTGCGAGACCGTGCAGGAGGTGCTGGATACCACCATCATGGCCTACCGCATCGCCGAGCACCACGACGTGATGCTGCCGGTGAATATCTGCCACGACGGCAACTACCTCTCCTACGGCGTCACCCAGGTGGAGGTACCGGAGCAGTCCGCGGTGGACGACTACCTGGGCGAGAAGAACATCAACTGGCACGTGGCCCTCGACCCCCTGCGACCGATGGCGGTGGACCCGCTGACCGGTGGCGCCGGCGGTCCCGGACCGGGCAAGTTCGTGGCCTACCGCCAGGGGCTGTGCGAAGGCATGCAGAACGCACTCGGTGTGATCGAGCAGGCGCACAGCGACTGGGCCGACATCTTCGGCCGCGACTACGCACCGCTGGTTGAGGAGTACCGGCTGGACGACGCCGACTACGCCCTGGTCACCATCGGTTCCATGACCGGCGCCGCCAAGGACGCGGTGGACAGCGCCCGGGAGCGCGGCGAACGGGTCGGCATCATCAAGATCAAGACCTTCCGCCCGTTCCCGGTGGAGGCGATGGCCCGGGCCCTGAAGAAGGTGCACGCGGTGGGCGTGGTGGACCGCTCGGTGCACTACGGCTGGAACTGCGGACCGCTGTTCCAGGAGGTGCTGAGCTGTGTCTACCGCACCGGCAAACCGATCGCCACCGGCTCCTTCATCGGAGGACTGGCCGGCGCCGACCTGACCGAAACCCATTTCACCCGGGCCATCGACCGTACCGCGCAACTGCTTGCCGGTACCGAGTTCGACGGTCCGGTGTGGCTGAACGAGAACGACTGAGGAGCGCCCGATGAACACGACTCACTATCTCATCGCCGGTGCCAGCCATGCGGGCCTGGAGGCGGCACACCGAATCCGCCTGGTGGACGAGACATCCCCCATCACCATGGTGACCCGGGATGCCCACCCCCCCTACTCCCCGACCATCCTGCCCTACGTGGTGTCGGGACAGAGCGAACCGGGTCGGGTGGTCCTGCGCAAGCCCGACTGGTTTGAGCAGCACAACATCAACCTGGTCAGTGACGACGAACTGGTCGCGATTGACGAGGCGCAACGGCAGGTGACGCTGAAGTCCGGCCAGCAGTGGCAGTATGAAAAGCTGCTCCTGGCCACCGGTGCCGACCCGATTATCCCGCCGATCCCCGGCCTGGAGAAGACCCCGTTCCACGTCCTGCGCACCATGCAGCACGCGGTGGCGCTGCGGGACCACGCCGGCAAGGCGAAGCGGGCCGTGGTGCTGGGTGCCGGCCTGATCGGCATGCACGGTGCCGAGAACCTGCGCCACGCAGGCCTGGAGGTGACCATCGTGGAGATGTGCGACCAGGTACTGCCGGGTTACTTCGATTCACGGGCCGCCTCGGTGATCGAGGAGGCGTTCAACGACAACGGTATCCGCATGCTGATGGGCAGCCGGGTGGTGGAGGTCGAGCCGGAAGGTGAGGGCTGCCGGATCCAGCTGGAGAACGGCGACAGTCTGGAGACCGAGCTTCTGCTGGTGGCCACCGGCGTCAGGCCGCAACTGGACTTCCTCGCCGGCACCTCGGTTGCGAACGACCAGGGCATCCTGGTGGACGATCGGATGCGCACCTCGGCTGACAACATCTGGGCCGCCGGTGACGTCACCCAGG
Organism: Sedimenticola sp.; assembly: GCA_026196475.1. GTDB lineage: Bacteria > Pseudomonadota > Gammaproteobacteria > Chromatiales > Chromatiaceae > Sedimenticola. The sequence continues at coordinate 3,450 of JAPHTA010000301.1, read as the reverse complement.
CCACCGACTTCTACGGCGACAAGCCGGTGATGATGGGTATCCTGCCGGACGCGGTGACCCAGGGCGCGGTCGCCGCCATGGACATGAGCGAGGACCACGCCCTCAAGCCCTACGCCGGCGGTGTGCCGATCAACACCTACACCTTCTTCGGCCAGCAGGCGATCTCGGTCGGCCAGTCCATGGCCGAGGACGGGATCGAGGAGCTGACCCGGCTCGACGACGACAACCGCGGCTACCTGAAGATACTGCTCAGGGACAACCAGCTGCACGGCATCTCCAGCATCAACCAGGAGATGGATGCCGGCATCATGTGGCAACTGATCCTACGCCGGGTCGACCTGACTCCGGTAAGGGATGCCTTTATCGAGCGTCCGCTGGAAACCGGCCGCGCACTGATGTCCAGCACCTGGCGATGAGTGATGAGGATTAAACGGAGCACAGATGAATAGCACTTACTTAATAAGCCAAGACCTACCGTCATCCCGGCGCAGGCCGGGATACAGACTGCTTAAGGGTGGCGGTATTCCTGGATGATTCGCTTCGCTCTCCCTGCGGGCCGACTTGCAGTCGTTCAACGCGCTTCGCGCTTTTGTCCGGCCTGCGGCGGAATGACGAATAGCCTGTAATTCGCTTTAAGTAAGTATCATTCGGAGAACAGATTCATGACCGCCTACAACACCATCGCCTTCGATCCGTCGCGCTGCGAGCTGTGCAACGACTGCGACGCCTGCATCACCGCCTGTGCCCAGGTCAAGTCGGGCACCGACAATCCGCTGCACTCACGCATCAAGATCGTGGCTGGCTTCAACGGCAACGACCCCGAGCTGGCCCTGTGCCGCCAGTGCGGCGACCCGGAGTGCGTCAAGAGTTGCCCCTCCACCGCCCTGACCAAGAATCCCGAAACCGGGATGATCGACTGGGAGAAGAGTCTCTGCGTCGACTGCCTGCTGTGCACCGTCGGCTGCACCTACGGTGGCATCACCTACAACGCCACCCTCAAGCACGTGGCCAAGTGCGACCTGTGCGACGGCGACCCGGCCTGCGTCAAGGCGTGTCCCAGCGGCGCCCTCACCTATGTCACCTCGGCCAGCATCTTCAACGAGCAGCACGAGCGGGAGGACCTGTTCGTGCCGGGGCTCTCCGCCTGCCAGGGCTGCAACTCGGAGATGATCATGCGTCACTCGCTGCGCAAGGTGGGGCCGGACACCGTCTTGGCCACACCTCCCGGCTGTATCCCCGGCATGGGCTCGGTCGGTTTCAACGGCACCACCGGTACCAAGGTGCCGGTGTTCCACCCGCTTTTGACCAACACCGCCTCGATGCTTGCCGGCTTGAAAAAACAGTACAACCGCATGGGCCGCAACGTTACCGCCATGGCCCTGGCCGGTGACGGCGGTGCCGGCGACGTCGGCTTCCAGTCGCTCTCCGGCGCGGCCGAGCGCAACGACCAGGTGCTGTTCATCTGTGTCGACAACGAGGGCTACATGAACACCGGCATGCAGGCCTCCGGGAGCACCTCCTACGGCTCCTGGACCACCACCACGCCGGTGGGTTCGCAGATGAAGGGCAAGCGCACCGGCCAGAAGAACCTGGCCATGATCATGATGAACCACAACTGCGAGTACGTGGCCACTGCCTCCACCGCCTTCGTCGAGGATTACTACGAAAAGCTGGACAAGGCACTTGAGGCCTCCGAGCGCGGCTTCGCCTACCTGCACATCTACTCGCCCTGCCCCACCGGCTGGCGCTTCCCCTCGTCCCAGACCATCGAGGTGTGCCGCAAGGGCGTGGAGACTAATTTCGCTCCCCTCTGGGAGTACGAACGGGGCGGCGAATTGCGCTTCACCCATTCGATCGATAACCCACTTCCGGTCGAGGCCTACCTGAACCTGAGTGGCAAGTACCGCCACGTGAGCGAGGAGCAGCTCGCCCACATCCAGGAGCAGGTCAACGAGCGGGTCAAGACGCTCAAGCGTTTCGCCGGCATGAACTAGGGAGGCTCTGAATTATCCGTCATTCCGGCGAATGCCGGAGGAGTGGTGCAGGAGGAGTGGTACAGGGATGTACCGATTACGGAGCCGAGGATGCCATGCACCGTTTACGGACCGAAGGATGGAATCTATGAGGTTGATATACCTGGATCCCGGCATACGCCGGGATGACAAATGAGTAGTTAATCAGAGAATCCCTAGATAAATATTCAGACTATTAAAAAACCAATTATCGAGGAGTGTCACCATGTCCAACACGGCTGCCGAAAGCTACTACTTTGATCCGGAAGCGGAGTGCATGCCCCGTGAACAGCTGCTGCAACTGCAGCTGCAGCGCCTGAAAACCCGGCTGCAGCACGCCTATGACAACGTGCCCCACTACCGCAAGACGTTCGACGAAAAAGGGGTCAAGCCGCAGGACCTGGAGAGCCTGGAGGACCTGGCAAGGTTTCCCTTCACGGTAAAGAACGACCTGCGGGACGCCTACCCGTTCGACATGTTCGCGGTACCCCGGGAGCAGGTTTCGCGTCTGCACGCCTCCTCCGGCACCACCGGCAAGCCGACCGTGGTCGGCTACACCGAGGGTGACATCAACAACTGGGCCGACCTGATGGCGCGCAGCCTCTCCTGTGCCGGTGCCCGCCCCGGTGACATCGTGCACAACGCCTACGGTTACGGCCTGTTCACCGGTGGCCTAGGCGCCCACTACGGTTCCGAGCGCCTGAAGTGCACGGTCACCCCGATGTCCGGCGGCAACACCGAGAAGCAGATCGCGGTGATGAGCGACTTCGGCTCCCACGTCCTGCTCTCGACCCCCTCCTACGCATTGAACATTGCCGAGGTGGCACGCAGTGAAGGGGTCGACCTCTCTTCCGGCCCGCTGCGTGTCGGCGTGTTCGGCGCCGAGCCCTGGAGCGACGAGATCCGCGGCGAGCTGCAGAAGCAGCTCGGCATCAAGGCGATGGATATCTACGGCCTGTCGGAGATCATGGGTCCGGGCGTGGCGGTGGAGTGTCCCGAGCAGGCCGGCCTGCACGGCTGGGAGGACCACTTCCTGTTCGAGATCGTGGACCCGGAGACCCTGCAGCCGCTGCCCTATGGCGAGGTGGGCGAACTGGTGATCACCACCCTGACCAAGGAGGCGCTGCCGATCATCCGCTACCGCACCCACGACATCACCCGGCTGACCGACGAGCCTTGTGCCTGCGGTCGCTCCCACGTGCGCATTCTGCGCGTCACCGGGCGCAACGATGACATGATGATCATTCGCGGCGTCAACGTCTACCCGTCCCAGATCGAGTCGGTGCTGGTGGGCGTCAACGGCGTTGCCCCGCACTACCAGCTGGTGATTCAGCGTGAGGGAATCATGGACACTCTGAGCGTGGATATCGAGCCGGAACCCGACTGGAACGGTGACCGGCAGGCCCTGGGCGCCGAGGTGAAACACCACATCAAGTCG
>JAPHTA010000333.1 GCA_026196475.1 Sedimenticola sp. | reverse complement strand
GATCGAGGTGCCGGTCATGCTCTCGGTCGTCAAGATCGTCAATAACACAAAAGGCTGGTATGAATCGGCCATAAAATCACCTGGAGGATAACCGTGAATCTTATCAACAAGGGACTTGCCTTCCTGCTGTTTCTTTTACCCACCCTGGGCTGGGCCACCCCTGCCTTTCTGGTCGATTCGGAGTGGCTCGCAGAGCATATCGAAGAGAAGAACCTGGTCGTGCTGGAGGCGCGCTATCATCCGCACCGCCACTACACGGTCGGACATATCCCGGGGGCGGTGCAGGTGCAACGTTTCCGGGACCTGGGAGACAACCAGGGCAGCCCCCTGATGCGCTTCCCCTCGCGGGAGGCGTTCCAGGCGACCCTGCGTCGCTGGGGTGTCAACGACGACTCCACCCTGGTGCTCTATGACGACTCCAACACCGCGTTGGTATCACGCCTCTACTACCTGCTGGAGTTGTACGGCTTCGACATGACGCGGGTGAAGATCCTTGATGGCGGCACCGTGGAGTGGAGCGCCTTCGAGGAGATGAGCAAGGAGCCGACGCCACAACGGGCGACAGGGAGCGTGTCCCTGAAAGCGGCCAACCCGGACCTGTTCGTGGAATGGACCCATGTTTATGACGACGTGCTGTCGCGGCGTGACCCGGGGGTTGTGTTGCTCGATGCCCGTCCAACCCCGATGTACACCGGCCAGGTGATCGCGCACGCCATCCAGGGTGGCCATATCCCGGGCGCGGTCAACGTGGTGAGCCTGGAGGGAACCGGCGGTCAGAAGTGGAAATCCGGCGAGGAACTGGCGGCGCTGTACCGGGATATTCCGAAGGACAGGACCATCTACGCCTACTGTCACGACGGCTTCCGCATGAGCCTGGCCTATCTGCAGCTGAAATATCTTGGTTATAAAGATGTGCGACTCTATAACGGCGGCTGGTCCCACTGGGGCAACGAGCTGACCTTGCCGGTGGTGCAGGGCGAGTTGCCCTACAGCGGCGACTACGAGTTGTGATCCGCGGCGGGTATTCCGACGGGCTGCCATCGCACGATCAGAGGACAAGCTGCGGCGACGCCGCGAATCGGCCCGGGGGCGGGCCTCCTGCAATTTGCGTGGCAACCCGGGTACGCCCCTGTAGGAGCGGTGCCCCGTCGCGATAGTTGATAAGCCACAGGTTGGGGTGAGGAGCGAATGGCACCTACTTAAAGCGAATCGCAGGATTGTCGTCATCCCGGCCTGCGCCGGGATGACGGTGGTTCTTGGCTTAAGTTAAGTACCGTTCGGATGAGGAACGAGCCCCAACTACAACTTGACCACTACAGAGGGTTATAAATTTCATGACAATCAAAGTAGGCATCAATGGCTTCGGCCGCATGGGGCGGCTGGGCCTGCGCGCCGGCTGGAAGCGACCGGGGTTAGACTTCGTCCGCATCAACGAAACCGCTACCGATGCGGCCGGATCGGCCCACCTGCTGCAGTTCGATTCGGTACACGGCACCTGGGATCGGCAAGCCATTGCGGAAAACGGGCAGATTCTGATCGAGGGCAAGGCGCTCGACTATAGCAGCAACCCGACCATTGCCGACGGCGACTGGGCCGGGTGCGACATCGTGATCGAGGCCACCGGCAAGCACCACAAAAAGCCGGAGACCCTGCAGCGCTACTTCGACCAGGGGGTGAAGAAGGTGATCGTGGCCGCGCCCACCGAGGGGGCCCTGGACATCGTCTACGGCATCAATGACCAGCTCTACGACCCGCAGGTACACCACCTGGTCACGGCCGCCTCCTGCACCACCAACTGCCTGGCGCCGGTGGTCAAGGTGATGCATGAACAGGTGGGCATCCTGCACGGCTCGATGACTACCATCCACGACATCACCAACACCCAGACCATCATCGACAAGGGGCACAAGGATCTGCGCCGGGCGCGCGCCTGCGGCCAGTCGCTGATTCCCACCTCCACCGGCTCGGCGCGTGCCATCACCAAGATCTTTCCGGAACTGACCGGCAAGCTCAACGGCCTGGCGGTACGGGTGCCGCTGCTCAACGCCTCGCTCACTGATTTTGTTTTCGAGGCGACGCGGCCGGTAACCGTGGATGAGATCAACGGCTATTTCAAGGCGGCGGCTGAGGGCGAACTCAAGGGCATTCTCGGCTACGAGGAGCGCCCCCTGGTCTCGGTGGACTATCTCAACGATCCCCGCTCATCGATTGTCGACGCTCCCTCCACCATGGTGATCGACGGCACCCAGGTGAAGATCTACGCCTGGTACGACAACGAATGGGGCTACGTGAACCGGCTGATGGATCTGGCAACCAAGGTTGCTCTAAGTTTGAAATAGGAAGAAGGCCGCAAATAAACGCGAATATACGCAAATGATCTGATAGAGAATAGATTCCAGATTCAGCCAGGGGGACTATCTCCGAGTACGGTTGGCATCCCCCTTTATCAAAAGCAGAGTTCACGTTTATTTGCGTTCATTCGCGGCAAATTTTTCCTTCAACACAACTTGAATGGATGGGTAATCCGAAAACCCGAAGCATGACATTATGCCAACTCTTTCAAACGCCGAACTTCACCCTTCACTCTTCCACTACCTGGTAGTAACCGCTGGCTACTGGGCCTTCACCATCACCGATGGCGCCATCCGCATGCTGGTGGTGCTCTATTTCCACCTGCTCGGCTATTCGCCGTTCGAGGTGGCGATGCTGTTTCTGTTCTACGAGTTCTTCGGCATCGTCACCAACCTGGTGGGTGGCTGGCTGGGGGCACGCATCGGCCTCAACCTGACCATGCATATCGGCATGGGGCTGCAGGTGCTGGCGCTGCTGGCACTTACGGTACCGGACCCCTGGCTCACGGTCCCCTACGTGATGGCGGCCCAGGCCCTCTCCGGTATCGCCAAGGATCTGAACAAGATGTCGGCCAAGGCTTCGGTCAAGTACCTGAGCAGCGGCGGCGAGGGCAAACTGTTCAAGTGGGTGGCGATACTCACAGGGTCGAAGAACGCGCTCAAGGGGGCGGGATTCTTTATCGGCGCCGCGCTGCTGGAATCGGTTGGTTTTCGCGGTGCCCTGGCGCTGCTGGCCGGGATGCTGGCAATGGTCCTGATCGTCACCGCCCTGCTGCTGCCATCCGCTGTCGGCAAGATGAAATCAAAGCCGAAATTCACCCAGGTATTCTCCAAAGTCCCGGCCATCAACCGGCTGGCGGCGGCACGCTTCTTCCTGTTCGGCTCGCGCGATGTCTGGTTCGTGGTCGGCCTGCCGGTGTTTCTCTACGAGGTCTTGGGCTGGTCGTTCAGCCAGGTGGGCGGCTTCCTCGCCCTCTGGGTGATCGGCTACGGCCTGGTGCAGGCCAACGCCCCGCGGCTGATCCGCAAGGGCCATCACGGCCACGGACCGGGCGGCGACACGGCCCGCCTGTGGGCCTTCGTCCTGCTGCTGTTCCCGGCTGGTATCGCCCTCGGTCTGCAGCAGGGCTGGCCGGCGCAGTGGGTATTGATTGTCGGGTTGATCCTGTTCGGCATCGTCTTCGCCATCAACTCCGCCGTGCACTCCTACCTGATCCTCGCCTACTCGGATCACGAACGGGTCTCCATGAACGTCGGCTTCTACTACATGGCCAACGCCGGCGGCCGCCTGGCCGGCACCGTGCTCTCCGGCTGGGCCTACCAGGCCCAGGGGCTGGAGGGCTGCCTCTGGTGGTCGGCAACCTTCGTATTGGCCACGGCGCTGCTCTCCTTCGGCCTTCCTCAAATTGACGAGGGCCATAATCAGCCGGATACGCAGAAAGGCTGACGGAAAACAAGGGCCGCGCCCAGGGCGAGCACTGCGAACCGGCTATCATAGTGATACCATCGGAGTCGTCCCGGGGAAGTGGCGTGCAGCTGAAGTCGGCCGCCAACATGCCATCCCCGCAGAAACCACGGAACAGCTACCATGGCAAACTACAGTTTTACCGAAGATCCAAAGGGCGGTGTAGGCCTGGAAGTGATCGCCCGGGATCACAACGAGATGTTCGATGCAGCCTCGACTGCGCTCTGTCTCTTTATGTGGGACCAGGAGACGGTGGAAGAGCGGCAGGAGATTCCGATCAGCTGGTATGGCTTCGACATACCGACCACCGTGGTCGGCCTGCTCTCGGAACTGCTGTTCCAGATGGACAACGGCTGGGTCTTCAAGCGCTTTGTTACACAGTCGCTTGAAGAGGTGGACGATCTGGATGAGCGGCATCGTAAAAAACAGCTGAAGATCAGCGGTATCGCCTATGGCGAACGATATCGTCCGGAACACCACAAGGCCCGCTACCCCGTGCAGGCGGTACTTCTGCCACGACTCAAGGTAAAGGAGATCGACGAGGGCGTACGTCTTTACTGTGTACTTGATGCGTAACCACCACCTCAATCCGGCTGGGAAATTTCATACCGCTTCATTTTCTCCCACAGATTCTTGCGACTGATACCGAGACTCTCGGCGGTCTCCGCTATGCGCCACTCGTGGTGTTCCAATGTCTCCCGCAGCAGGCGCTCCTCGTAGTGTTCCATCGCCTCCTTCAGGGAGACGTGATCCGACGACAACAACGGCTCCTCTCCGGAAGCGCCAAACTCGCGCGGCCCCAGAACCTCCTGTGGAGAGAGGATGCAGGCCCGTTCCACGGTATTCGCCAACTCACGCAGGTTGCCTGGCCAGGGCTGGGTCTCCAGGAAACGCTCGGTCAAGGGCAGGATCAATCGACGCGCCTGGTGTTCATTGAAATAGTCTTCCACGATGCGATGCGCGAGCCAAAGGATATCCTCCTTGCGCTCCCGCAGAGGCGGTATGTGGATATGGGCCACGTTGATCCTGAAAAAGAGATCTTCGCGAAAATCCCCCCGATCGACCATCGCCTTCAGGTCCCGATTGGTGGCGTAGACCAGGCACACATCCACCGGAATATGCTCTTCGCTGCCAATAGGCTGTACCACCCGTTCCTGGATGGTACGCAGCAGCTTGGCCTGCATGCGTGGCGAGGTCTCTCCCACCTCATCGAGGAACAGCACCCCGCCGCTGGCCTGCTCGAACATCCCTCGCCGACTCCTGGTGGCGCCGGTAAAGGCCCCTTTGACGTGACCGAACAGCTCGGCCTCCAGCAGATCCTCGGGCAGTGCGGCGCAGTTGATGGCGATAAAAGGCTTGTCAGTACCCTGGTTGTAACGCCTGGCGAAATAGCGGGCCGCATACTCTTTGCCGACACCGGACTCCCCGGTTATCAGCAGGTCGACCCGGTGCGCCGCCAGGCGGTCCAGGGTGTTCTTGATTTGGCGCATTGCCGGGGACACCCCAAGCTCCGCACTGCCCTGCTGCATATCCTCGAACAACGAGGGTGACACCTCCCTCAGTTTTGCCAGCAGATCATCGAGATCGAATGGCTTGGTGATGTAATCCCTGGCCCCGAGCTTGAGCAGGCGTACCGCCTGGTCAATGGTGCCAAACCCGGTGATGAAGATGGTGGGAGGAGGTGGTCGTTCCGAATCCAGCAGCCGGATATAAAGATTTTCACCGCTCATATCCGGAAGCCGGATATCGCTGATCAGGGCTGCATACTGCCGCTCCGCCAATGCGCCCAGGGCCTCTTCGGCATGGGTGAAGCAGTCGCAGCCAATATCTTCGATCTTGAAACGCTGGCACAGAGAGGCGCGCATGATGGCATCATCCTCGACCAGGCACAGACGAGAGGTGTTGATCACTACGTCTCCTTTATCGGCAATTCCACAACAAACTGTGTTCTTCCACCACGAGATTTTACTTCGATATTACCGTCCAG
>JAPHTA010000348.1 GCA_026196475.1 Sedimenticola sp. | reverse complement strand
GCGTGCAGGGAAGCGCACAGGCTTGCGTCCCGACATCGGACAGACGGTCAACTATTCAGCATCCGCCGAAGGAGGAGATGATGACAAAAATGGGCAGACTGGTTTCCACACTGGTCGTAATTACCTCAGCAGCCTGGATTACCGGCTGTTCCAGCAGTTCCACCACCAAGCAGGCCGCCATGCCACAGGCTAAGGCAGTCGATCCCGCCATTGTCGAGCAGGGCAAGCAGATCGCGTTTGGTCGCAGCAAGGGCAACTGTCTCGCCTGCCACATGATCGAGGATGGCGCCTCACCCGGTAACATCGGTCCACCGTTGATTGCAATGCAGGCCAGGTATCCTGACAAGGCCAAGCTGCGTGCCCAGATCTGGGACCCCACTTCCGTCAACCCGGAGTCGGCGATGGTCCCGTTCGGTCGTATGCAGGTTCTCACAGAAGACGAGATTGACAAGGTCGTCGAGTATATCTGGACCCTCTGAAGGGTTACGCAAGCAACTGCTTACTGATACGGGAAGAGAGATTATGAAAAAGATACTGATCAGTTTGGCCGTGCTCCTTGTGGCGGCCACGACGGTACAGGCGGGACCGGAAGAGGACCGCATGGCCTTCATTAAATACTACAAGGGCAAGTTTCCCTCGGTGCCGAGGGATGAGTACGCCAACGGCGCCTACGCCATCGATCCTATCGGGCGTGAAAACTGGGAGGCAATCGAAGAGTTCCCCCCCTATGAGCCGTTCATCGACCGCGGACAGGAGATGTGGGAGAAACCTTTTGCAAACGGCAAGGGCTACAAGGACTGCTTCCCCGAAGGGCCGGCCATAGCCCAGAACTACCCGCACTGGGACCGTGAGCAGGGACTGGTGATGACGTTGCCACTGGCGCTAAACCAGTGTCGCGAGGCGAACGGCGAGAAGCCCCTGAAGTACAAGAAGGGACCGATCAACAACATACTCGCCTACATCGCATTCCAGTCCCGGGGCAAGGTGATCAACGTCGAGGTCCCGAAGGACGATCCCCGTGCCATGGCCGCCTTCGAAGAGGGGAAGAAGTTCTACTTCACCCGCCGCGGCCAGCTCAACTTCTCCTGCTCCACCTGCCATGTGCAGAACACCGGGCTCAAGGTGCGTACCGAGATCCTCAGCCCCTCGGTCGGTCATGTGACTCACTGGCCGGTCTATCGCTCCAAGTGGGGCACCGTGGGCACCCTGCATCGCCGCTTCACCGGCTGCAACAAGAATATCCGGGCAAAGCCGATGAAGGCGCAGGGCCCCGAGTACCGAAATCTGGAGTATTTCCTCAGCTACCTGAGCAATGGTCTGGAGCTTAACGGGCCGGGGGCGCGCAAATGAATCTGCCCTGGAAACGCAGAATCGGACAACATGAGAATCCGGAGAGGACTATGAAAAGAGCACAACGATGGGCCGCACTGGCAATTATTTTCGGCCTGATGATCGGTAGCACGGCAACGCTGGCAGGTGAGATGAAGGCAGATGCCGCAACCGCTGCTGATGCGATCGCCCGGGCTGAAGCTGCACAGAAGAAGGCGGATTCGGTCAACGGCGAATGGCGGGATACTGGCAAGTTCATCAAGAACGCCAAGAAGGCGGCCGAGGATGGCGATTACGCGAAAGCGGTCAGGCTGGCCAACAAGGCCGAAAGCGAGGGCAACCTGGGCTACCAGCAGGCGGTGTCGCAGAGTGAGCTGAAGATACCCTCCTACCTGAAGGCAATGTACTGAAGACCGATCATCGAAGGAGAGAGACTATGAAATATGGCAAGGCACTTATCAACCTGATCCTGGTCGGCACCCTGGTACTGACGGGACAGGCTCTGGCCGGCCCGAAAGCCAAAATCACGCCGGCGATGGAGTCGCTGGACGTGGTACATCAGGGGAAGACGGTAACCATCCGGCGAATAGACGATGAAAACGCCACCATTCCCAGGGCTTACGCCCGCACCTCGCGTCACTGTCCGCCGTTCTGTATTCAGCCGATGCAGCTGGTGCCGGGAGTGGATACCGTGGGCGAACTGGAGGTACTGGGTTACCTGAAGCGCATCAGCAACGGGGATCGATCCGTCATGCTGGTGGACTCCCGTACACCGGACTGGAGCCAGCGCGGCACCATACCCGGCTCGGTGAACATCCCCTGGGACCGGATCAACATCGACGTCGCCGGTAACTTCGAGATCGAGGCAGAGGCCGAGACCCTGAGCGATATCCTGGTCAACCAGTTCGGTGTCCAGGAGGTTGACGGCAAGTGGGACTTCCGCAAGGCCAAGACCCTGGTGCTGTTCTGCAACGGTATCTGGTGTCCCCAGTCGTCGGTCAATATCAAGACCCTGACCAAGATGGGTTATCCCGCCTACAAGCTGAAGTGGTATCGCGGAGGAATGCAGGACTGGGTCAGCGTTGGCCTGACCACGGTTACACCCTGAGCTGAAGCATTTATACAGGAACAGAGATATGAACAATTTACGCAGACTGATTCTCAAGGGCTCGATGGCTGCCGGTACTCTCGGTGTGGCGGCCGGAGCCGGTCTCCTGGTGCCGTCACAGGCGCTGGCCGCCTGGCCCAAGGAGGCGTTCGGACAGAAGACCCTGGACGGGGCACTGTCCGTGCTGCTTGGCAGCGATGAAATGGGCGAGAGCGCCGATGTGAGTATAAAGGCGCCGGAGATTGCCGAGAATGGTGCCGTGGTCCCGGTGACGGTAACCGCCAGCATGGCGAACGTGGAGTCGATCACTATTGCAGCACCGAACAACCCGGCGCCGTTGGTAGCCAGTTTTGATTTTGCCTCGGGTGCGCACGGTTACGCCTCGACCCGGATCAAGATGGGCAAGAGCGGTGATGTGATCGCCATCGTCAAGGCGGATGGAAAACTGTACAGCGCCAGGAAGAACGTAAAGGTCACGATTGGTGGCTGTGGTGGCTGAACGGCAGCACCCTTCAACCCGACAGTCAATCAATTTTTGAGGTGAAACAAGATGGCAAAGAAGAGCATTAAAGTACGTGCCAAGCACAAGGACGGTGTTACCACCGTCAAGGCACTGATGACCCACCCGATGGAGTCCGGTCTTCGCAAGAACAGCAAGGGTGAGGCGATTCCGGCGCACTTCATACAGGAGGTGGTCTGCGAGGTAGGCGGGAATATGGTGATGAACGCCCACTGGAGTGGAGGTGTGTCCAAGAACCCCTACCTTTCGTTCAAGTTCGATGGCGGTCAGGGACAGACCCTCAAACTGACCTGGACCGATAACAAGGGTGAATCCGACAGCATCGAGTCGGCCATCGGCTAAGCGGCCGGGAGACTGGCAGGCTGCACCAGCGGGTGCAGTTCCTTAAGTGCCGTCGCGGAGCCCTGGTTCCGCGGCGGCGATAAGAAAACAGAGACCGGCGCACTCTGAAGCCGGTAGCGCACTCCACGCCAAGGTTGATCCAGATGACGATTTCAAGAAGAGAGTTCATGCACCTGATGGGGCTGGCCGGCATGGCCGGCATGCTCCCCGGATCATTGCACGCGACCGCGAAACAGCCCCGGGATATCTACGAGACCCCTGCGTTCGGCAACGTCTGCCTGATGCACATCACCGACTGTCATGCGCAACTGAACCCGATCTACTTCCGGGAACCGAATGTCAACCTGGGTATCGGTGCCGCCCTTGGCAACCCGCCCCACCTGGTAGGGAACGCCCTGTTGCAGCAGTTCGGCATAGAGCCCGGTGGCCGGGCGGCACACGCCTTCAGCTATCTCGATTTTGCCACTGCCGCAAACACCTACGGCAAGGTGGGCGGTTTTGCCCATCTGGCCAGCCTGGTAAAGCGGCTGCGGGCTGAACGGGGTGATGGCAACTCTCTGCTGCTGGATGGTGGCGACACCTGGCAGGGGTCTGGTACCGCGTACTGGACCCGCGGCATGGATATGGTGCAGGCGTGCAACCTGCTGGGCGTGGATATCATGACCGGGCACTGGGAGTTTACCTACCAGGACAGCGAGGTGATCGACAACATCGGGGCCTTCAACGGTGAGTTCGTGGCGCAGAACGTAAAAGTGACCGAGGAGGCGCTGTTCGACTACAAGTTCAGCGAATTTGACGGTTTCGACGAGGATCGCGGCCTGGCTTTCAAGCCCTATACCGTACGCAGTGTGAACGGGGTGCGGGTGGCAGTGATCGGCCAGGCGTTCCCCTATACCCCGATTGCCAACCCGCAGCGCTTTATTCCGGACTGGACCTTCGGTATCCGGGACGAGCAGATGCAGGCCGTGGTGGACAGGGTGCGCGGCGAGGAGAAACCGGACCTGGTAGTGGTACTGTCGCACAACGGTATGGACGTGGACCTGAAGATGGCTTCCCGGGTCACGGGCATCGACGTGATCTTCGGTGGCCATACCCATGACGGCATGCCGGCACCCTCGGTGGTCGAGAATCGGAGTGGAAAGACCCTGGTCACCAATGCCGGATCCAATGGCAAGTTCCTCGGCGTATTGGACCTGGACGTGCGTAACGGCAAGCTGCAGGGTTACCAGTACCGCCTGTTGCCGGTATTCTCCAACCTGCTGCCGGCGGATGCGGAGATGCAGGCGCACATCGACAAGGTACGGGCCCCCTACCTTGAGAAGTTGCAGGAGCCACTGGCGGTGGCGGGAGAGACCCTGTATCGCCGCGGCAACTTCAACGGTACTTTCGACCAGGTCATTTGTGACGCCCTGACCACGGTCAACGATGCCCAGATATCGCTCTCCCCGGGTTTCCGCTGGGGCACCACGGTGATACCGGGCCAGACCATCACCATGGAGCACGTGATGGACCAGACCTGCATCACCTACCCGGAGACCTACCGCCGGGAGATGAGCGGGGCCGATATCAAGGCGATCCTCGAGGATGTGTGTGACAACCTGTTCAACCCCGACCCCTACTTCCAGCAGGGCGGTGACATGGTGCGCCTCGGTGGCCTGGACTACGTGTGCGATCCCCGGCAGTCGTTCGGCAAGCGGATCAGTAGCATGTCCCTGGATGACGGAACCCCGATCGATGCCGGCAAGCAGTACATGGTCTCCGGCTGGGCCACGGTGGGATCCCAGTCCCCGGGCCGCCCGGTGTGGGACGTGGTGGCCGACTACCTGCGGGACCAGAAACAGGTGAAGCTGAAGAAGCTGAACACCCCGAAACTGGTGGGTATGGAGGGTAATCCAGGCTTGGCCGACTACCCGGCGAGCTGAGATCAGACCCGTAGGAGGCCCTCCGGGCCGAAGGGGTTGTGCACGGTGGTGGTGCCGCCTTCATCGCGGCGAGGGCGCCGCTCCCACACTGGATTCGACCTGTAGGAGGCCCGCCCCCGGGCCGATGGGGTTGAGCACGGTGGTGGAGCCGTGCCGCCTTCATCGCGGCGAGGGCGCCGCTCCCACACTGGATTCGACCTGTAGGAGGCCCGCCCCCGGGCCGATGGGGTTGAGCACGGTGGTTGAATCGTGCCGCTCCTGTCACTGCCTGGGTGGATTCCCCCGGCCCCGGCGGGCTATGATGAATCCCCATCCCTAACCGACCCGCTGCCGTTGACCATGCCCCGATACCGCTTTACCAGGCTCTCACTTACCCTGCTGCTGACGCTGATACTCGCCCTGGTCCTGAGTGGCAGCCTGGACCGGGCCGGCTATGAACAGACCGAGGCCGGGTTCAAGCGCGCCCTGCTGGTGTTCGCGGTCAGTCGGGGACTCAACGGGGTGATATCGGTGGCCCAGGGTACCGAGGTGGCGGTGGAGCCGGCGGGTATAGGTGTCAACTTCAAACCGGGCGAGATCCTCGATCCGGTCAACGACCTGGTGGAGCGCTTCTCCTGGGTGATGCTGGCCAGCAGCGCCTTCTTCGGTATCCAGCAGGTTCTGCTCGATGTGATGGCCTCGCGTCTGTTCACCCTGCTGACCATGGCCGCTGCCGGAGTCCTGCTCTGGACGGTGTTGCGCCCGACCCGACGCCTGGGGACGGGGCGAAGAAACCTGTGTCGGCTGGCCCTGCTGCTGTTGATCCTGAGGTTGTCGGTCTCGCTGATTGCCATCGGCGGTGAACAGCTCTACCAGGGCTTCCTGGAGCCCCGTTTCACGGAATCCCGACAACAGCTGGAACAGGTGGCCAGCCATATTGGTGAAGTGAACGAGGAGTTGCAACCACCGTCGGAGACCTCCTCCGGCTCCCTGCTGGAGGGGGCAAAGCGGGTCTACGAAAGCGCCGCCCGGGCGATGGACGTGGAGGCGCGCATGGCCGCCTTCAGACAGGCGGCGGCCGATATCAGCGAGCACGTCATCAACATGATAGTGGTCTTCATGGTGCAGACCCTGCTGTTTCCCCTGTTCTCCCTCTGGCTGCTGCTGCAACTCGTGAAACAGGTTCTGCGGGCCCGGCTCGGTTGGCTTGAGCAGCAGGTTGCCGGGCATTGATATGCCCGTGCCGCCGGATCAGCTACCGTGCAGCTCCCGTGCCTGCAGGGTGTTCTGCAGCAGGGTGGCGACAGTCATCGGGCCCACGCCGCCCGGCACCGGGGTGATCCAGGCGGCCTTTTCACAGGCGGCCGCGTAGTCCACGTCCCCGCACAGGGAGCCGTCCTCAAGGCGGTTGATGCCGACGTCGATCACCAGGGCACCCGGCTTGATCCAGTCCCCCTGCACGAAATTGGGGCGACCGACCGCCGCCACCACGATATCCGCGGCAGCCACCTTCTGCGGCAGGTCCTTGGTGCGACTGTGACAGACGGTGATGGTGCAGCGGGCCGCCAGCAACTCCAGCGCCATCGGACGACCCACGATATTTGACTGGCCGATGATCACTGCGTCCAGCCCCTCCAGTTTCTGACCGGTCCGCTCCAGCAGGGTCATCACCCCTTTCGGGGTGCAGGGGCGCATGATCGGCATGCGCAGGGCCAGGCGGCCTACGTTGTAGGGGTGGAAGCCGTCCACATCCTTGGTCGCCAGAATGCGCTCGGTAACCGTCTCCTCGTCGATCTGTTCCGGCAGCGGCAGCTGCACCAGGATACCGTCCACGTCGTCCCGGCCGTTCAGCTCGTCGATCTGGGCGATCAGCTCCGCCTCGCTGGTATCGGCCGGCAGGCGCCGCAGCTCGGAGACAAAGCCCACCTCTTCACAGGAGCGCTGCTTGTTTCTGACATAAACCTGGGAAGCGGGGTCCTCGCCGACCAGGATCACCACCAGCCCTGGCGGACGCTCGCCGGCCTCGACCAGGTTTGCGACCTGGGCCTTGATATCTCGGCGAATGTCGGCGGCGATGGCCTTGCCATCAAGGGTGTTTGCACTCATTGGCGGGGTCCCGTAACTGTTGTTGGCGAAGGGGCGCATAATAGCGCGAAAGTCCACGGTTTTCACCGGGATATGGCGCTGAAGGGGGAAATTATTCGTTGACTCCGATCGGCTCGCTGCGTATCATTCCGCCCTCTTCGCTAAGAGGCGGGGTCCGGTATCGGGGTATAGCGCAGTCTGGTAGCGCGCCTGCTTTGGGAGCAGGATGTCGGGAGTTCGAATCTCTCTACCCCGACCAAATTT
>JAPHTA010000028.1 GCA_026196475.1 Sedimenticola sp. | reverse complement strand
GCCGGTACCGAAGCCGGCCGAGGCGAGCAGGGCATAGACCCAGCCGGCAATCGCGTCACCACCGCGATAGACCACCGTGTCGATGACGTTTTTAGACTTGTATTTCTGCATTCGCGGCAGCACTGTGAACAGCATCTCCCGGCCCGGCTTGGCGATTGCGTAGTTGCCGGCACGGCGCAGCACCTGTAGGAGGCCGATGGTGAGTAGCATGGGCAGCATGGCCAGCAGCAGGAGCCCGGCCAGCACCAGAAGCGGTACTGCAGCAAGGGTCCGGGGCAGTCCGAAGCGGCGTACCAGGCGTGCGGTGACGAACAGCTGCAGGAGCACGGTCAGCAGGTTGGTGGCGGCATCCAGCAGCGCGAACAGGGTGGTACGGTCGCCGCTGTCGCCCAGGTGACGCTGGACGATCTCGGCCTGGGTGAAATAGAGGAAGGTGGCGAGGGTGGTGTAGAGCCAGATAAAGAGACAGATCCCGAGCAGGTAGCGGGAGCCGAGCAGTGCGCGTACCCCCTCCAGCAGGCTGCCACCAAGTGCCTCGGGTTCGCTTGAATCCTGTTCCCCGGCAGCCGTTTGATGCTGTTTCCAGCGCTGCAACTGCCACAGGCAGGGGAGAGTCAGGGCGAGGATGCCGGCGGCCAGCAACAGCAGGTGGCGGGGGGCGATCTGTTGTGCCAGCAGGGCGGTCAGAGTGGGGCCGAGGACGGCACCCAGGCTGCCACCGGCAGCAACCACCGCGAACAGTCGGGCGGCCTGGCGGTGGTCGAAGATATCGCTCATCAGGCTCCAGAACACCGATACCACGAACAGGTTGAACACCGACAACCAGACGAAGAAGGCGCGGGCCGCCCAGAGCGTGCCCCGTCCCGATTCCAGCCATAGCCAGAAGCCGAGAATACAGGCGATGAAGAAGCCGTAGCTGAGGGCGACCAGGCGGGTTCGCCGGTAACGCGATGCCAGCAGGGCGAACAGCGGCACCGCCAGCAGCATGGCGATGAAGGTGGCGCTGAACAGCCACTGCATCTGTCCGACACCGCTGCGGATCCCCATCTCGTCACGCAGCGGGCGCAGGGTGTAGTAGCTGAACAGAAGAAAAAAGAAGTAGCCGAAGCCGGCGGCCAGGGCCGGCAGTTCGCCGGGCCTGACCAGCACCAGCCGGGACAGGCGGGCGCGGTATCCGGGGGGTGGCGTATCTTTAGCGGCGGGCATCGTATCGGCGGATTTCCCGGTTCCGTATCCAGGGATAAGCTTTCAGTATAGCCTGCACGGTGTACTATGGTTTAGGGTGGCAGGGGGTGGATTTGAAGGGGAGCTTGAGACTGTCGTATCTTGTCCCGGAGGTGCCGCCGGAGGGTGACAGCTGTCGTTCCGGCCAGGGTGCCAGGTGCCCGGTTTAAAGCACGTCAATAGAGAAACAATGAGTAATAAAGAAGAGTCCTATATAACCGGCTTTTTCAGGCTGGAGTCCGCCAGTGGCATCATCCTGATGTGCGCCGCGGTGATCGCCGTTATCTTCGCCAACTCCCCGCTGCAGGTTTACTACAATCTACTGCTCGACACACCGGTGGAGATCCGCATCGGTGCACTGCATATCGCCAAGCCGCTGCTGCTGTGGATCAACGATGGCCTGATGGCCGTGTTCTTCTTCCTGGTCGGTCTGGAGTTGAAGCGGGAACTGGTTGAGGGAGAGTTGTCCAACCCGCGAAACATCGTACTGCCCGGCATCGGTGCGGTTGGCGGTATGGCGATTCCGGCGCTGATCTATGTCGGCTTCAACCACGACAGTCCCTCAGCCATCTCCGGTTGGGCGATTCCGGCCGCCACCGATATCGCGTTTGCCCTCGGTGTCCTGATGCTGCTCGGCTCCCGGGTGCCGTCGTCGATCAAGGTGTTTCTCACCTCTCTTGCGATCTTCGACGATATCGGCGCCATCATCATCATCGCGGTCTTCTACACCGCCAAGATCTCGCTGGTCTCGCTGTTGGTGGTGGCCTGCTGCCTGCCCCTGCTGCTGCTGTTCAACCGCCTGAGACTGGAGTCCAAAACCCTCTTTATCATGGTCGGGGCCGTGATGTGGGTGGCGATGCTGAAGTCCGGTGTTCACGCCACCCTGGCCGGAGTGATCCTGGCCATGTTCATCCCCATGCGCTCCAAGCGCGACCCGGACTTCTCACCGCTCAAGGATATGGAGCACGATCTGCACTCTGCAGTCGCCTTCGGGGTGCTGCCGCTGTTCGCCTTTGCCAATGCCGGACTCGACCTTTCCGGAGTTGGCCTGGAGCAGGTGTTCCACGGCGTCCCGCTGGGAATCGCCCTGGGGTTGTTCCTGGGCAAGCAAGTAGGGGTATTCGGCTTCTGCTGGGTAGCCATTCGCCTGGGGGTGGCACGCTTGCCCTCGGGGATGAACTGGGGTGCGCTGTACGGGACTGCCGCGCTTTGCGGGATCGGTTTTACCATGAGCCTGTTTATCGGATCCCTCGCCTTCGAGGAGTCCGAGGTCAACCGGCTGTTCGATGAACGTCTGGGTATCATAATCGGCTCACTCGCTTCCGGCGTGGTCGGCTACCTGGTGCTGCGCCGGGTGCTGCCGACACCGGTTAAGGGGTAAGTCATGGGAGGCGCCATGCAACCGAGAATCAGCATGATCACCCTGGGCGTGGCCGATCTTCAGCGCGCCATCCGTTTCTACGAGGAGGGTCTGGGATTTCCACGCATGGAGTCACCCCCGGCTGTGGCCTTTTTCACCCTCAACGGCACCTGGCTTGGGCTGTATGGTTGGGATGCCCTGGCCGAGGATGCCACGGTGCCGGCCGACGGCAGCGGGTTCCGCGGCGTTGCCCTGGCCCATAACGTGAAGACGGAGGCGGAGGTGGAGGCTGTCCTGGAGCAGGCGGTCGCCGCCGGTGCGACCCTGGTCAAGCCGGCGCAAAAGGTCTTCTGGGGCGGCTACTCGGGTTACTTCCGGGATCCGGACGGCCACCTGTGGGAGGTGGCGCACAACCCGTTTGCCTGGGTCGGTCCCGAGGACCCGGAGCCAACGCAATCCGATACGAGGTGACAATGCAACAAGATGAGCAGGCCGGAGTCTTTCCGGAGATGGTCTGGTTCGAGGATTTCCAGGTCGGGCAGCGCTTCAGCTACGGCCACTGGGAGATGCAGCAGCGGCAGATGGTGGAGTTTGCCCGGCTCTACGACCCGGAACCGTTTCACCTGGACGAGCAGGCGGCGATTGACCTCGGCTGGGGCGGCCTGATCGCTTCCGGTCCCCAGGTGGCGGCAATCTGGCGGCGCCTGAGCAAGGACGCCTTTCCCGACAGCCGTACCGTGATCTCCCCGGGCTGGGACAGCATCCGCTGGCTGCGCCCGGTGTTTGCCGGTGACCGGCTGTCGGCAGTGACCGAGATAGCCGAGACACGGCGGCTGGATAGTCGTCCGGGAGAGGGCATGGTGAAGCTGGACAATACCCTGCTGCGGCAGGGGGGTGAACCGGTCGCGACCCTCAGCTCCACCTGGTTTGTCAGGTGCCGGCCGGACTGAGACAGGGTCGTCACTGATCCGTCGACACCCTGGCGGGATCATCTGCTATCTACCGGGGTCAAAGGGTGGAGGAGCCGAACGGGAGGGGCTGTCATGGGCTGGAGACGGATCTGGATCATCGGATTGCTGGGCGTGCTGCTCTCCGCTTGCGCCTCGGTGCAGGAGCTGCGTGATCGGCGCATCGCTGATCACGGGGTGCTGTTCGATAGCTTGCCGCTGGAGGTACAGCAGCAGATCCGGCGCGGGGAGATCGCCATCGGCTTCACCCCGGAGATGGTACGCATGGCCTGGGGGCCTGCAGACCAGGTCTTTACCCGGGTCGCCGATAACCGCAAGACCACTGTCTGGGGCTATACCCGGATCCGCCGTTATCCGGACATGGCCTGGTTTCACGTGCCGGCCTACTACATCGACAGCAGTGGCCGGCAGATCGTCAGTTTCCGCTCTGTGTGGATGGACCGGGACCATATCGAATCCTACACCGTGGCCCGGGTCGAGTTCGTGGCCGGGCAGGTCACTGCCTTCGAGCACCTGGACGAGCCGGATCGGTAACGTCTTCGAAAGACCCTATTTTTTGCCGATCAGCTCAATCGGGTAGCCGTCCGGGTCCTCGACGAAGGCGATGATGGTACTGCCGGCGTTCATCGGCCCGGCCTCGCGCAGGATTCTGCCGCCGCGCTCGCGGATCCGCTCAGTGGCCTGGTAGACGTCGTCCACCTCGATCGCGATATGGCCGTAGCCGTCGCCCAGGTCGTAGGACTCCACGCCCCAGTTGTAGGTCAGTTCGATCACGCTCTGTTCCGATTCTTCGCCGTAGCCGAGAAAAGCCAGGGTGAACTCCCCCTCAGGGTACTCCTTCTGGCGCAGCAGGCGCATGCCCAGCACCTGGGTATAGAAGTCGATGCTGCGTTGCAGGTCTCCGGTTCGAAGCATGGTGTGCAGTATTCTCATGGTGTTGTTCCTCCAAGGTCTCTCATTCGGCCTGCTCTTCCCGCAGACGGATCGGCGTGTGGTTCTCCGGGTGCGCGCCGGTAACCCCGGCATAGAACTCCCGGATCCGTGCCATGTCGGCCCGGATGTCTCCGCTGGGGTCAAAGCAGAGCCCGATACGGGCGGTCTTTGTCGGGTAGTCCAGGTAGCCGCAGAGGATCGGTACCTGTGCCGTCCGGGCGATCCGGTAGAAGCCCGATTTCCAGTAGTCGCGGCGGCTGCGGGTTCCATCCGGGGTGATCAGCAGCAGCATGCGGTCGGCCTGGCGCAACTGCTGCGCCAGCTGTTCCGCGACCCCGGCCGGGTTGGAACGGTCGACGCCGATGCCCCCCAGCCAGCGCATGAAGGCGCCGTAGGGCCAGTAAAACAGGGTGTGCTTGCCGACCCAGCGGATCTTCACCCGCAGCAGGTAGGTGACGGCGATGCCGATGGGAAAATCCCAGTTGCTGGTGTGGGGGGCGCCAATCAGTACGAACTTGCGTCCGGACGGCAGATCTCCTTCCACCTTCCAGCCGGAGAGAGTCAGCAGCAGCCGCCCCAGCCAGTAGCTGAGGAGGCCGGTGCTGGGGCAGTCGTGGGTGATTCGGGGGCTGCGCATGGTGCTTCTGTCGGGCTGTGCGGAAACCGGGCTTCACTATACACAGGCTCTGCCGGATTTGCCTCCGCCGACCTACTCCTCCAGCGAGCCGAGATCGAAACGCACCCCCTGGCTGGTGATACCCAGGTGGGTCACCCCATCCTGTTGAAACGGTTCACCCAGCTCCGCCAGCTCCAGGTAGACGCTGCGGCTGATCAGGGCGTCCAGGTTGTCGCGAAAATGGATGTAGGGGCGTGGCTCGCCGCTTTCCGGGTCGAACTTGACCCGGATCGGGTGGGCTGCGTCTGCCACCACCTGCTCCCCCAGGTTGGTAGTGAACAGCAGGCTCGGCCGTGGTTCGCTGACGGACTCCAGCTGGACCGCCACGAAGGGGGCGTCATCCACTTGGATGCGCATCTTCTCTGCCGGGGTCAGCAAGCAGTAGTTCCCGTCCTCCTCCCTCCGCAGCACCGAGGCGAACAGCTTGACCAGGGCCTCGCGGCGGAACGGGCGACCCTCGTGGTACCAGGTGCCGTCGCTGGCGATGCGGATGTCAATATCACCGCACAGCGTCGGGTTCCAGGGCTTTTTTGCGCTGCTGCCCGCCTCCTTTCGCTCGATCTGCTGCAGTATCCGGGTCAGGTCTGTCATCGGTTTTACCACTGGCTTGCAAGGGGTTGATTATCTCAGAGATTAGCCGATTCCGGCAGAGGGGGCCGCTTAGCTGGGAGTCTTTGGCAGAGCAGATCGGCGTGTTGCGGACAGAGTTGTGCAAACTCCCGGGTGTTGCGGATTTCCGCTGGCGCCCGATCCCGCGGCAGGTCGTGAAAGCCGAGCCGCCGGAAGTAGTCGGCGGCGCCGACGGTCAGCAGGTAGAGATGGCTGGCGCCTCCCGACCGGGCCTCCCTGCACAGGTGATCAAGCAGCTGTCTGGCCAGGCCCCTGCCGCGCTGTGCGGGAACCACCACCAGGGATCGGAGCAGGGCTGCGTCGCCATGCAGCTCCAGTCCGGCCAGGGCGACCGGTTGTCCCGCCTCCTGCAGCAGGTAGAAACGGGCGACGGAATCCTGGTCGATATCCTCGTACGGCAGGTCGGCCGCCTGCAGCATTTCCCTGACGATCCGCAGATCGGTTGCGGGTATGATATGCACTTGGTTGCTCCGGTAACTGTTGTGACAGCAGTGTAGGCGTCCATTGCCGGCTGGAAAAGCGTCAGCCTGCG
>JAPHTA010000151.1 GCA_026196475.1 Sedimenticola sp. | reverse complement strand
TTTTTCGGCTTACTCTGTTCACTCATTTGTCACATTGCCTCCGCGGACATCAGCGGTTTTTCATCTCGCAGAATCATATCCGGGTCGGTAAACGGGGCCAGGCGTTCCAGAAAATCGAGCACCTCGAGTACAGGCGACCCCTTGAAAAACTGGGCGTAGGGTACATCCATCCAGATGCGGTCGGCGTAACCATAGAGTTCGTATGGCTTGTCCCCGATACCATCCAGGTCCTGATCGAATCCCTCGAAATCATCCCAGTAGTTACCTTCCCATATATTTCGGTTGGCGGTCTTACCTCCACCGACCGTCACCTGGGTAATATTTCCTTTGAACCGATTTCTCTTGAGGATGTTCCCCTGCCAGTCATTCAGGAACTGGATACCGATCCCGCTGAACGCAACCACGTTGTCGGTGATGCGGTTGGTGGTTTCGGGATCGTAGGGCGAGATATCCAGGTATATGCCAGTGGCACAGTAGAGAATCCGGTTCCCTACCACATCGACATCAGAGGTCTCCTTGAAACCAACCCCCATCCCGGTGGGGCCGATGGCATGGGCGATATAGTTGTCCTTGACCACCACCCCGTCGCTGTACATCAGGAAGATGCCGACCTGGTTGTCTTCGTAGTGGTTCTCAATGACCTCGTTATGCTGGGCATACATGAAGTGCAACGAGTAACGACCGCCGCGGGCGTCGTTGCGGGCGATCAGGTTGTCTTTCGAGTACCAGACCACCATGTCGCGCGAATCGCGGATAATATTGTCCGTGATCTTGTTGTTGAAGCTGTACCAGAGACGAACCGCATCACCGCGTACCCCCATCTCGAACGGCTTCGAGGAGATACGGTTCCTGCGGATGATATTGAACTCCGCCTGGCCCAGATCGATGCCGAACAGGGCATTATCAATCACGTTATCCTTGATGACATTGAAGTTGCCACGCACCTGGACCCCGGAATCGATATCGTTGTGCGACTCGCCGGAGTTGGTCAGTCTCAGTCCCTTGAGCGTAACGCCATCCGAATCGAGATAAATAACCGATCCCTTTCCGCCACCATCGATCACGACCTCTCCGCGACCGTCGATGCTTATCGGTTTCTCGATGGTTACCGGGCCGGAATAGGTCCCCGGGGGAGGCAGCAGCACTTCATTCTCTGGTGTGGCATCGACCAGCGCCTGGAACGGGGGATACTCCTCCGCAAAGAGCGGCAGTGGCAACTGGAGCAGGAGCAGAAGGGCAACAAATGTATGCAGCGTACGCATGGTATTCCAATTGATGGCGACCCGGATAAGATATCGAGCCTACCCGCCCTCTCCGTGCCTGTTCACTCCAGTTGTCAAAAGGCCCTATTCGAAACCGCCGCTTTCAGGCCAGGCCGTGTCGATACTCATTCACCCTTGAACTGTTTCTTGCGAATCAGTGCCGCAACCGCCAGCACCGGCGACAGCACGAGCATGACGAAGAAGCCGATATAGGGATAGGAGTGGGTGGCAAACTGGGCTACCTTTCCGTCGCCAAATACGGTCGGCATGAACGGCTTCACGGTAAACGCGCCCATCGAATTCAGGGTGTGCCCATACCACCAGAGCCAGGCCGCGTAATCGATTATAAAGAACACCGGCAACGCCATCGGTACCAGCACCAGCAGCCAGTATAGGAGGCCGCCATTCTTGCGGGCGCCAAAGACCAGAAGCAGCATGGCACCCGCCAACCCGGCAAACACCACGTGAATCGCGGCCTTAAGCGTCTCTACCCTGGGTTGATTCTCTTCCGGATTGTTGAACCAGCGCCCAAGGCTCTTTCCGTAGTGCCAGCTCATTACCTGGAAACCGCTGCCATTCCACGGCTCGTCAACATCTCCCTTCTCAAAATCCCTTTCGTAGGTCATGCGGAGTTGTTCGATCATCGCAGACTTTTCGGAGGCCGCTGCGCGTTTCTGCTGGTCCTCATCGACCGGCATATCGACATGCACACCGGAATCCTCCAGCGACTTTTTGAGTACGCCAACGATGCCGCCAATGACAATCTCATCCTCTTCTTCGGTACCAGCCTCCTGGTCCAGGGAAGTTGCCATCGCCTCGACATAGCCGGCACTCTGCAGATTCATGCCGTTTTCACCATAAATGGTGAGATACATCCAGACCAGAAGCCCGGAGAAGCCAACTCCCAGAATGACCATTCGTGCCTTTGGCTTTGTACACATGAACCCAAGCAGCATGATGGCCATGAACACCACCAGGAACTGCCCGAACCCGCGCTCAACCGGCCCGCCGGCAGCGATAGGATACATCCCCACGTAATGGTTGATGGTATCCATCTCGTGCACGCAGTCGAGGACGATCTGCTCCTGGATCTCCTCTTTCTCAATCTTCTTGCAGCCATTGAACACGCCGTTCATATGGAAATGAATGCGTACCCCGTCCGGGAACGCCTCTTCCGGGTAGTTGGGCGCGGTCAACGAGACCCACCAGACCGGGGAGTAGAAGATTACCGCCATCAGACCCAGGGCAATAAAGCCCAGAATAGCCACAACAACGGTCTGTTTCCTGTTCATTACTGCGTTCATGATAGAGACGTTCTGCCAGGGGAAAGGGGAGGTCAGGCTCCGCTCACGCGATACCGGGTTCTACCGGTATCGCGTGGGGAGTCCGGGTTGATCAGATCAATCGAAGTCCGGGTTTCTCCAGTCGGCGGAGGGTGCCAGATCCTTCGGGTTGACCGGGATACGGGAGACATAGTTGATCACCATGGCCATATCCTTGTCGGTGAAGTTCTTGATCTGCTCCACCATGTCCGGGTTGGCGTTACGGCGCTTGCCGTCACGAATCCACTCGAACTGGCGCAGCATGTAGGCATAGTGCTGGCCTTCGATACGCGGGTAGAACTTTACCCGGTCGCCTTCGCCATGCTCGCCATGACAGCGAACGCAGTTATCGTCGTAGAGCTTCTTGCCCTGCTCGAATTCGGGGGTGCCTTCCGCCCACTCGCCCTTGCCGTTCTCCGGATTCATGGGCAGTTTCTCGATGTACGCGGTAACGTCCGCCAGTGCCTGTGCATCACCAATCGATTCGGGCAACGCGAAAGGATACATGGTGGGGTTATCGCGGTTCAGCGCGCGAATATCGGCGAGCTGCTTGATCAGCACCGGGCGATGCTGGCCGGCCAGCTGCGGGAAGGTCCCGTCGGTCATGCCCCATCCCTCTGGCATGTGACAGGCGGAACAGACCTCGTACACGTCCATGCCGTTCTCCAGGTCCGGCTCCAGGTGCATCGCCTCGTCCGTCTCTCCACTGTGCGTGCTGTCGCTCCAACCGGAGGTATCGGCCGCGTTGACACTAAAGCTCAGACCGAGCGCCAGCGTAGCAGCCAGGCCTGTAAGTACGGGTTTAACACTCATCATTCATTCTCCTGATTATCCCAGAAAAGGACACCGGCAACTCCACTACCGCCTGCCGGATATGCAGGCGGTGAAAAAGTTGCCGGATTGCAGATCGATTCAGATCGCGACGTCCCGAAAGAGCGGGAAATAGTGCCACAACGCAGATACATGTAAATTGACGTG
>JAPHTA010000059.1 GCA_026196475.1 Sedimenticola sp. | reverse complement strand
CGCTTCGTTAACAGGCCGGATATATGGTAGCAACCTGTCCCTGGGATCGAGATCCGATGCCTTGCAAATGGGGAGGAGACCATATATGGGCACGTCGTTCGTGCCCACGCGGAGGCTGAACCGTAAAGGCTCGTAGGATGGGTGGAGCCGCAAGGCGAAACCCATCATCCCCAAATTACCCCTATCTCCTCGTTCCCACGCTCTGCGTGGGAACGCATGTATCGAGCGTATCTCCATCGGCCCGGGGCGGGCCTCCTACAGATCCTGAACCGCCTGTAGGAGCGGCGCCTCGCCGCGATAAAGGTTTACCCAGGCCCAAAAAAGCGGGCCCGAAGCCCGCTTTTCGCCAAACCGCACAACCTCACTTGCCGATCGGAATCCCGATGCCGCCCTGGGCCAGCTGTTGCTGCTTGCGCACGTTCTTGGCAGCCTTGTCGCCGACAAAGCGGGTGAACTCCTCCACGTTGTCGTAGCCCATCTCCATGGCGAAACGGGTCACCGCGAAGACCAGGTCCCGGGTCTTGGCGATCTCTTCGTGGCTGCGGCCGCAACCGGAGCAGTGGGTCCCCTCCTGGCTGCAGAAATCACCACCTTTGCACGGACTGAATTGCATAACATGTCTCCTGATTCTTGAATCCCGGGTTGACCGGCGGACGGCCCCTGGCCCGGCACCGGTAACCCCCATAACAACAGAGAATACCTTCCCCGCGAGCACATTTAAACGCACAGTTTGCGGTGTTCGTCCGACCGGCCTCACCAGTTGGCGGTGAGCAGGCGGAAGGTGCCGATCACCTCCATCGGCCGGTCGTTGAGCGAATCGTAGACCCGGAAGAAGAGCCCGCCCTCCGGCAGATCACCGCCGAAGCGACCGCTGACCGCGTAGCGCCAGTCGTCCTCCGCCGCCTGCACATCCTCGAACAGCAGGCGGTCGAACAGCTCGCCCTCCCTGTCCAGCAGGTCGACCTGCAGCCGGTGCTCCCCGGCATCCAGTACCAGGTCCATCAACAGGTAGGCGGCCACCGCCGGGTCACCCGCCTTCAGCTGGTTGAAGGGAGTGCTGTCCACATCCTCCCCGGCCTGCTCCCGCTCCGGCACGAAACGGAAATTGGTGATGTAGCCGGTCTGGCGGTAGTTGCCGGCCGGCAGGGGGGCCGACAGCAGCAGTGCCAGCAGGCCCGGCAGCATGAAGCGAATCCAGCGGTTGTGCATCGGTCACGGCCTGTTACCCAAGTTGGAGCAACAGCATAGCCATCGGGACCGATTTATCAATAGCCCGGGATCGACTCCACCCGGGTTGCCCCGATCCCCCGCGGGTCGCTGGCGCCCTCGATCACGCCGCTCGCCCGGTCCAGGAACAGGGCCTGCATGTTACCGTAGGTGGAGTCCAGTGGCTTCAGGCTGTGCCCCATAGCCTGAAGGCCCTCCTGCTCCTCGGGACTCAGGGCGCCGGGCTCGAACTGCACCTGGTCCGGCAGGTACTGGTGGTGGTAGCGGGGGCGGCTGACCCACTGCTCCGGTCCCTCCCCCTCGGACAACGACAGGATACCGTGCAGCAGCATGCTGATGATGCGGCTGCCGCCCGGGGTCCCCAGCACGGCGACGCCCCGGTCGCTCTCCACAAAGGTGGGGGTCATGCTGGAGAGCATGCGCTTGCCGGGGGCGATGGCGTTGGCCTCGCCCCCCACCAGGCCGTAGACGTTGGGCACGCCGGGGCGGGCCGAGAAGTCATCCATCTCGTCGTTGAGCAGGATACCGGTACCCGGCACCACGAAGCAGGCACCGAACGGGTAGTTGATGCTGAGGGTGGCGGCGACCCGGTTACCCTCGGCGTCGATGATCGAGTAGTGGGTGGTGTCCTGCCCCTCCACGGCGGGAACCGGTCTCGGCGGCCGGCTGGGGGTGGCGCTGTCCAGCTGGATATCCCGGATCAGCCCGGCGGCGTAGTCGGGGTCGGTCAGCCGCGCCAGGGGCATCTCCACGAAGTCCGGATCCCCCAGGTACTCCGCCCGGTCCCGGTAGGCCCGGCGCATCGCCTCCACCACCAGGTGCTTGCGGGTAAGGTCGTCACGCTGCTCCAGCCCCAACAACTGCAGCTGGTTGAGCATGCTGACCAGCACCACACCACCGGACGAGGGGGGCGCGGCGCTGATGATGCGCATCCCCCGGTAAATCCCCCGTATCGGTGCGCGTTCCACCACCCGGTACTCCGCCAGGTCCTTCATCTGCCAGATGCCATCGGCGGCTCGCACCCCGTCCACCAGCCGCTGCGCCACCTCGCCGGCGTAGAAGCCGCCATGACCCGCCTCGGCGATCTGCTGCAGGGTCCAGGCCAGCTCCGGCTGTTTCAGCAGGTGCCCGGCCGGGGGCACCTGGTCATCCAGCAGGAACAGCCGCCGCCCTTCGGGCCAACGCTGCAGTTGCTCCAGGCGCCAGCCGGCCAGCCGGCGGTAGTGCTCGTCCACCGGAAAGCCGTCCCGGGCGTAGCGGATCGCCGGCGCCAGGGTGGTGGCCAGGGGCAGGCGGCCATACTCCCGGGCCAGGTGCACCAGCGCCGCCGGCTGGCCGGGGATACCGGCGGCCAGCGGACCGTTCACCGACAGGCCCGACACCACCTCGCCCTTGTCGTCCAGGTAGAGATCCCGACCGGCCGCCAGCGGCGCCCGCTCCCGGCCGTCGATCATCACCTGGTGGCCGTCACTGGCCCGATGCAGCAGCCAGAAACCGCCGCCCCCCATGCCGGAGCTGTAGGGCTCCACCACCGACAGCACCGCCGCCACGGTCACTGCCGCGTCGAAGGCGTT
>JAPHTA010000238.1 GCA_026196475.1 Sedimenticola sp. | reverse complement strand
GTCGCTCATTTAGAGTCACTAAACTTCGCTCCTTTCGCCTTGCTGGACAAAAAAATGACGCCAGCGACGATAATCAAATTAGTGTTAACAGGCCCTAGTCTATGCCGTTTCCGATTCGGTCCCAGGCAACCGGAAATCCGGAACGGTTGGAGTCCCAGTGCATCCAGATGGCAAATGCCTTGCCTACCAGGAGCTTTTCCGGTACCAGGCCCCAGCACCGGCTGTCGTTGCTGTTATCGCGATTGTCACCCATGGCGAAGTAGTGCCCCTCGGGCACGGTAAAGGGTCCCCGCATCAGTACCTGGCAACCATAGCCGAAATCAGGGGCCATCGGGTTGACCAGTATCTCATGTTCAACCCCACCCAACTGCTCGACATTTTTCAGTACCCCGCTCTCCCTGGCCCCGCTGCCGACACCGGTATAGATCTCCAGGTGTTTCTGGGTCTGGGGTTCGCCATTGATGTACAGTGTCTTGTTGCTGTAGCTGATCTCGTCACCGGGCACGCCAATGACCCGCTTGATATAGTCGACCCTGGGATTCTGGGGGTACTTGAACACCACCACATCGCCCCGTTGCGGACTGTTCAGTTCGACCACCTTGGTGTTGAGTACCGGAAGCCGGATTCCGTAGGTGAACTTGTTGACCAGGATGAAATCACCCACCAGGAGCGTCGGCATCATGGACCCGGACGGGATGCGGAAGGGCTCGGCGACAAACGAGCGCAGGACCAGTACCGCCAGGATCACCGGGAAGAAGGAGCGCGAGTACTCGACCAGTATGGGCTCTTTGGGCACCTCATCTTCACTCCCTTTCCTGCGTCTTTTTGCTGCAAAAAAGAGCGCATCGATGAGCCAGATGAGGCCGGTGAGGAAGGTGGCAACGACAAGAAACAGGGGGAAATCAAAGTTCATAGGCTAATCCATACGGCTCCGGGTGCTTTCACGTCTTGGTGCCACCGGCCCCAAGCATTGTCAATTATCCTTCCCCACGCGCAATACTGCCAGAAATGCATCCTGTGGTATTTCAACACGGCCAACCTGTTTCATGCGTTTTTTACCGGCCTTCTGTTTCTCGAGCAGTTTCCGCTTGCGGGTGATATCACCTCCGTAGCACTTGGCGGTGACGTTCTTGCGTAACGCCTTTACCGTGGTACGGGCGATAATTTTACTTCCAATGGCTGCCTGGATGGCAACTTCGAACATCTGGCGCGGTATCAACTCCTTCATCTGTGACGCAATCTCCCGCCCCCGGTACTCACAGGCATCCCGATGAACAATCAGGGAGAGCGCATCCACCTGCTCGCCATTGATCAATATATCCAGCTTCACCAGGTTTGCCGGTTCAAAACGCTTGAATTCGTACTCGAACGAGGCGTAACCCCTGCTGACCGATTTCAGTCGATCGAAGAAGTCCAGAACCACCTCGTTCATAGGCAGTTCGTAGGTAACCTGCACCTGTCCACCCAGGTACTGCAGGTTTTTCTGCACGCCCCTTTTCTCGATGCAGAGCGTGATCACGTTGCCAAGATGGGCCTGGGGAACCAGGATATGGGCCTCGATAATCGGTTCCCTGATCTCCTCTATCAAGTTGGGTGGCGGCAGGTTGGCCGGATTGTCCACCATGATGACGCTGCCATCGGTCTGTTCCACCTCGTAGATCACGGTTGGCGCCGTGGTGATCAGGTCAAGATCGTATTCCCGTTCCAGTCGCTCCTGTACGATCTCCATGTGCAGCATGCCGAGGAATCCGCACCGAAAACCGAACCCGAGCGCCTGGGATGTCTCCGGTTCGTAGTGCAGGGCAGCATCATTCAGCTTCAGTTTCTGCAGGGCATCACGAAAGCTTTCATAGTCGTCGGAACTTACCGGGTAGAGGCCGGAAAACACCCGTGGCCGCATCTCCGCAAAACCCGGCAGGGGCTTGTCCGCCCTGTTTTCGGCCAGGGTCAGTGTGTCGCCAACGGGGGCGCCATTGATATCCTTGATACCGGCAATCACGTAGCCGACTTCACCGGGACCGAGCTCCGCACGATTCTCCCGCTTGGGTGTGAAGACGCCGACCTTTTCAACCTGGAATGTGCGCCCGGTAGACATGATCAGCATCTTGTCCTTGGGCTTGATCCTGCCGTTCATGACGCGAATCAGGGAGATAACCCCCACGTAGGAATCGAACCAGGAGTCGATGATCAGGGCCTGCAACGGTTTTTCGATATCCCCTTCAGGGGGCGGAATGAATTCAACCAGCTGGGCCAGCAATTCGGGAATACCCTGTCCGGTTTTTGCGCTGACCTGGATAGAGTTTCGTGCTTCCAGCCCGATGATCTCCTCGATCTCGCTGATAACCCGCTCCGGATCGGCTGCGGGCAGATCTATCTTGTTGAGTACCGGAAGTACCTCGAGTCCCTGCTCTATTGCGGTGTAGCAGTTGGCCACGCTCTGCGCCTCAACCCCCTGGGCGGCATCAACCACCAGCAGCGCGCCTTCGCATGCCGCTAGGGAGCGCGATACCTCGTAGGAGAAGTCCACGTGCCCCGGGGTGTCGATGAAGTTGAGCCGGTAGATTTCGCCATTGGGCGCGGTGTAGTTGAGGGTAACGCTCTGCGCCTTGATGGTGATACCGCGCTCCCGTTCAAGATCCATCGAGTCCAGCACCTGGGCCGCCATCTCCCGGTCAGTAAGACCGCCACAGTGGTGTATGAAGCGGTCCGCTATGGTTGATTTACCATGGTCGATGTGGGCGATGATGGAGAAGTTGCGGATATGCTGGAGATCGGTCATGTAGTGGTTTGCTGCCTAGTGTACCCTGCTGCAAAGCGCGGCAGGATCTCAATGTGATAAACTAACACATTGAAAAAACGGAACTTTTTATCAAAAGTTCCGTTCCGGATCCTGATCGTGCATGCGCCTTCGGAAAGGCGCCATCATACCGCAGTTCAGGCTGTACTAAAATAGCCTTACCCGGCGCTCGATGGATTGTCGAGGTAGCGGCTGAGGGCCACCGGGTCCAGGTAGTAGTGGCAGATCACGTGGTCTCCCACCGCCAGCACGGGAACCAGAGTCCCGTAGCGGTCCCGGAGGGTGTCATCGAGATCGATATCCACCGTGTCCAGTTGAAACGGACGATCCTGCTGGAATTCCCGTAACAGCTGCCACATGTCCTCGCAGAGGTGGCAGCCGTTACGGTAGTAGAAGGCAACTACCGGTTCCACTCGGCTACTTTTCCGGCACCTGCAGGGGAATGAACAGGCTGCCCGAGTTGCGGTGAACCAGGACGGCAATGGTGCTGCCGCCTTTCAGGCCGCTGACCGCGGCATCGAACTCCGCGACACTGGCAACCCGCTGGCGATTGATCATCTGAATCACATCACCCGGTTCTATACCGGCCCGTTTCGCCGGACCCGGCTCCACCGATTTCACCAGCACACCCTTCACCTCCGCAAGCTCGAACTGGCGACGCAGCTCGTCGTCGAGCTCCACCACGCTCATACCCAGGCGGGAGACATCCTGTGACTTGTCAGGGCGTCCGTTTTCGGCCATATCCTCTTTCAACTCGCCAATGTTAACCTCCACGTTCATGCGCTTGCCGTTGCGGAGAATCAGCAGTTCTGCCGGCTTGTCAATCCGGCTGGCTCCGACCAGGTGTTGCAGCATCGATGAGCTGTTGAGCTTGGTGCCGTTGTATTCGAGGATAACGTCGCCCGGTTGCAGACCCGCTTTTTCCGAGGGACTGTCAGGCATGACACGCGCAATCAGGGCACCATAGGGGTGCTTCATTCCAAAGGAGTCGGCCAGTTCCCGGGTCACATCCTGAATCATCACACCCAGCCAGCCGCGCTTTACATGCCCGCTGGTACGCAGCTGGTCAACCACGTTCATGGCCAGTTCTATCGGAATTGCAAACGAGAGCCCCATGAACCCGCCGGTACGGCTGTAGATCTGGGAATTGATACCGACCACTTCGCCTTCGAGATTGAATAGCGGCCCGCCGGAGTTACCCGGGTTGATCGCCACGTCGGTCTGAATAAAGGGGACATAGTTTTCGTTTGGCAGGCTGCGTCCCTTCGCGCTCACGATACCTGCGGTCACCGAGTGGTCGAAGCCGAACGGTGAACCGATCGCCAATACCCACTCTCCCACCTTGAGATCGCCGGTCGAACCTATTTTGGCTGTGGGTAGGTTTTTGGCGTCGATCTTGAGCAGGGCCACGTCACTGGTCTTGTCCATGCCAATAACCTTGGCCACGTACTCCCTGCGGTCGCTCAGCCGGACCAGAATTTCATCCGCTCCGTTGACCACGTGGAAGTTGGTCATGATGTAACCGTCATCTGAAATGATGAAACCTGAACCCAGGGAGCGGGCATCATATTCGCGGGGCGCCTGCTCTCCCAGCTGGTCACCGAAGAAGTGACGGAAAAACTCGTTGAAGGGGCTGCCTTCGGGCAGGTCTGGTATCTGAAACTCGCGCCCCAGCCGGTTGTTGATCACCTTGTGCTGCTTGGTGCTGATATTTACCACCGAAGCACTGTTCTCTTCGACCAGCGCGGTAAAATCCGGTAGTGACCTTGCCTGCAGAAGAGTCGAAACAGACAGTAGCATCAGGCAGGTCAGCAGGTAGGTGAAGCTGTTCCTGGACAACAAAGCTTTCATGAAGAGCTCCTGTGTTCTTTAGGGTTGGATAGAGGGCTGCTAACTGATCCCGTCAACGATCTGAACCGGGCCGGCGCGACGCAGTATTACAGCCTGGTAGGCGGGGTTGCGTCGGTGGCTGCTGGAGAAACGACGGAGCCAGTAGAGGCCCGCAGACAGCCCCAGTAGACCACAAAGGATCGACAGTGGTTCCGTTGTCCCCAGACCCAGTTGATGTGCCAGCCACTCACCAGACAGGCCACCCGCAAAAAGGGCAAACAGCGGCAGTATGTAAAACAGGATGGACACACGGGTGAATGCACTTTCTTCGATGCCGACGACCACGGATTCACCGGTCTCGGCACCGATCGGATTCAACACCTCGACCACGTTACTGCGGTTACCGAATACCCTGGCCAGGGCAGATGTCCCGCAGGTCGGCCTGGCATCACAACTGCCACAACTGCTTGCACGCCTTGTCTCGACACTTGCATAGGTGCCGTCAGTGGCGGTGATGATACCGGTCTCCTCGATCATGGTTACTCTACCAGGTTGTTGCGCAGCGCACTGGCAATATGTTCAACCGTCAGCGCTGGAACTTCCCCTACAACGGTAACCTGGAACCCTTCCCTGACACTGCCGTAGGCGTTGATCGTACCTATGTTGGAACCGCCCCGGAGGTCATCGTCGGCGGCCGGTTCAACGTAGACTGAAAGCGAGGCAAGTCCATCCGATAGAACGAAGTGGTCGACTTCCCCACCCCGCTCTCCGGCTTTCCGACGGGAATAGAGTATGATCTTAAAACCCTCCGGGAGACCCTCGAAAGACCACCTGGAACCGTTTTTCTCCTGCAGGGTCTTTATCGGTTTTTGCAACTCCCAGCGGTAGTGCTCCTTGCCCTCCAGGCTGATGGTCTCAATCTCTGATTTGCCGGAGTGGACCTGCAACTGGGTGAACATCAACTGGGAGAGTGCCTCGCCAGAGCGGTCCAGCATGTCCGTCTTCAGTGGAAGTGCATGCTGCTTGTCCAAGTAGATTCTGTAACCATAGCGAAAAGCGTCCCGCGGAACGATCGCGAGCACCATCGCAGGACGGTCGGCAACCCTCGCCTCGCCAAGCATGTGAAAATCATACAGGTTCGAAAGCTGCGAGATATCCGCCGCGAATACCGCCCGGAAGCCATAGCTGCCTACCCGGTTGGCAATCGACACCGATTGAGCATCCGGAGCAATACAGGTGACCGATGCGTTGTCACGGATGACTTCGCGGGGAACGCCGTTTAACGAGAGCAGTCGTTCCTTTTCGTTGTCCTCGTCGGCGTTGTGGACAATCCGCATGCTCTCCAGCTGATTGTTGTGCAGGTAGACGAAGGTACCTTCGTAGTTAAGCGAGTGGACCGCGTTCACCATGCGTTGCAACCAGTCCCGAACGTCTCCTCCCCGACCTTCGGTGGAGCCCTGGGCCGGTAGCGCCAGCAGGAACAATGAAAAAATGAAAACCAGGCCTCGCATGACCATCAGCGGCTGCTGTCGTAGCTGACGAAACTTGTGTAGGGGAGTACACCCATGCCGCCGGGATCGGCGAACTCGTTGTGATCAATCAGGTAACGGTTAAGCTTGGACTCTACTTTTGGCTCTTTCAGATTCTTCCACCGGGTGCGTGACTCCACCAGAATTGGAGCCGCTCCGGGCATCGCCTGTTTCGAGGCCAGCACTTCACCCTCATCAGCCGTATAGCGCGTCAGTTCCGGAAAGGCCAGTACGGACAGAATGGCCACAGAGGCCGCGAGAGCGGCGCCACTGGCAGGCTTCACCCAGCGCCCCCGGAAGCGACGTGCCCGGGAGATAGAAATCGGATTCATGGCCGGCAGGTCGGTACCCTGCTGATCCAGGCTCTGTCGTACGCGCTGGGCGACCGAATCGGCCGAAAAACGTACTGCCTCGCCTCGCATGACGTCGCCAATGAGATGGTATCGGTCCCATCGCGCATGCAGGCCCGGGTCGTCGACCAGACTGTCGAGGATACGACTCGCCTCTCCCGGACTCAATTCATCGTCAAGAAGTGCTGAAACCTGCTCGTTGATATCGTCTGTCTGTTTCATAGTCATGCCGGTTCGATAGCTTTTGTGTTGTTGGGAACTCAGCTGAGTAACGGCTGCAGTTTTGCATCTATGGCTGCACGGGCGCGGAATATCCTCGACCGGACAGTACCTACAGGGCAATCCATGGCCCGGGCGATCTCCTCGTAACTCAAACCCTCCAGTTCGCGCAGGGTGATGGCGGTCCTCAAATCTTCCGGCAACTCGTCAATTGCCTGCTTCACGGTCTCTCCTATCTCCTGCTCCAGCAGGTGATTTTCAGGAGTTGCATTCTCTTTCAGGCGGACACCCACATCCAGTTGCTCTGCGGTCTCCGCGTCAATATCGGACCCTGGTGGCCGGCGTTTTTGCGCCACCAGGTAGTTTTTGGCGGTGTTGATGGCAATCCTGTAGAGCCAGGTGTAAAAGGCGCTCTCTCCTCGAAAGTTGGGGATCGCGCGGTAGGCCTTGATGAAAGCTTCCTGTGTCACATCGAGTGTCTCACTGGGGTCTCTCACATACCTGGAGACCAGGTTGGCGACTTTTTGC
>JAPHTA010000068.1 GCA_026196475.1 Sedimenticola sp. | reverse complement strand
TGATTGTCATTTTACTTTTCCTGCCAGCAACCCGCTGGCCCGTTGAATGTGTTCGCCAGGTTCTTTTTTGAGGCCCGCCGGGCTCAGAACTTGCCGTAGTATCCCTCTTTCAGGGCGTCGAACAGGTTGGCGGCGGTGTGTACCTCGCCGTCGTATTCGATCTCTTCGTTGCCCTTCGCCTCGATGACCGTGCCATCCTCCAGGGTGAAGTTGTAGGTGGTGTTGGCCAGGTCCTCCTCCTTCACCAGCACGCCCTGGAACGCCTCCGGGTTGAAGCGGAACGTGGTACACCCCTTCAGGCCCTGCTCGTAGGCGTAGAGGTAGATATCCTTGAAATCCTCGTAGTCGAAATCGGTCGGCACGTTGGCGGTCTTGGAGATCGAGGAGTCGATCCATTTCTGGGCCGCGGCCTGCACATCCACGTGCTGTTTCGGCTTGATCATGTCGGCGGTGATGAAGTAATCCGGCAGCTGTTCTTCCGGGTCCTCGCTATAGGGCATGGCCCGCTTGTTGACCAGCTCCCGGTAGGCCAGCAGCTCGAAGCTGAATACGTCCACCTTCTCTTTCGACTTCTTGCCCGCCCGGATCACGTTACGGGAGTAGTGGTGGGCGAAGCTGGGCTCGATACCGTTGCTGGCGTTGTTGGCCAGGGAGAGCGAGATGGTCCCGGTCGGCGCAATCGAGCTGTGGTGGGTGAAGCGGCAGCCATGCTCCGCGATCTGCTCGACCAGTTCCGGGTCCTCCTTGGCCACCTGCTGCATGTAGCGGCTGTAGCGGGCGTGCAGGATCTTGCCCTTGACCTTGTCGCCCACCTTCCAGTTGTCCACCGCCATCTCCGGACGCTGGGTCAGCATCTCCTTGGTGACCGTGAACTCCTGCTCCATGATCGGTGCCGGGCCTTTCTCCTGCGCCAGCTCGAGACCGGTCTTCCAGCCCACCATCGCCAGCTCCTTGGTCACCTTCTCGGTGAAACGGAGCGAGGCGGCGTCGCCGTACTTCATGCCGAGCATGGTCATGCAGGAGCCCAGACCCAGGTAGCCCATGCCGTGGCGCCGTTTCAGCTCGATCTCCCGCCGCTGCTCTTCCAGGGGCAGGCCGTTGATCTCCACCACGTTGTCCAGCATGCGGGTGAACACCGAGACCACGTTGCGGAACTCGGACCAGTCGAAGCTGGCCTCACCGGTGAAGGCGTTGCGCACGAACTTGGTCAGGTTGATCGAGCCCAGCAGGCAGGCGCCGTAGGGGGGCAGGGGCTGTTCGCCACAATTGTGCGCATGCAGGCCGTTGGCATCGAAGGTGTTGATGCCGGGAACCTGTACGTCGTACACATCCTCCACGCCGTCGGCCTCGACCGAGGTGACCCGGGCCACGAAGCGTTCGCGATTGAGCGCCCGGTTGTAACCGGCCAGGGACTGTTCCAGGCGTTGCTGTTTGTCGCTATCGGCAAAGCCCACCTGCTGCATGAACTGCTGCAGGTTCTCGCGGCTGATGCACAGCTCGTGCTGCGGCTTGATGTCATAGGCCTTCTGACCGCCCTTGCCGTCGGGCAGGTTGGCAGTGGTTTTGTTTCGGCGATCAGTATACAGCGTGGAAGCAATGCCCAGGCGTAACAGCATGCGTTGCACCGCTTCCAGGCGCGGCAGATCGGACTGGGCCAGGCGCACGCTGACACCTTTTTGCCGGTTGCCCTGTATCGAACCGTCGGCATCGAACAGACAGCGCAGGAAACCGCGATAGAAATCACTGGAGGCCTTTTCGATGGCCGGGGTGATCGCCTTGTTGCCCGGGGCCATGCCGACCTCTTCGGCCAGCTGCTTGAGGGCGGACAGGCTCATCCGGTACTTGTTACGCCCGGCCACTTCCGACCAGCCGGCGAAATCGCTGCGATGGGGCAGGCTCCGGGCCGCTTTCAGGGCCTCGGCCATAACCGCTTCTGTCCCGTGTGAGAGAATGGCATCGGCGCCGTTGGCAACGGCGGCCGGTTTCCACACCGACAGCACCGCCTTGTCCTGTTTCAGCGTGCCGTCACCGACCAGCATGCCCAGCAGATAACCTTGCTCACGATTAAATGCGCCCGGCCACTGGGCATTGGCACGATGATCGTTGAGCAGGACCCGGTCGCCCTGGCGCAGCTGGCCGGCCTCGCACCACTCGGTTTCGGTACTGTAACGGGTGTAGCGGGTCACCCGACGCACCCGGTGGTCGTTGGTCAGGCGCAGCTGGTAACCTTCCGCCGTGTGCAGACGGACCACCGGCTTGGTATCGGTTCTGAAGAAGCCCTCCTCACCGCTCAAATGGTCCTCACCGTCGACCCGGGCCTGGAACTGCTGACCCAGCAGGTCGTTGACCTGGCGCGGGCCGTTGGCGGTCTGCACCCAGGTGTCTGCCGTGACACAGGGATTGGTCGCACGCACGTTCTCGCAGAACCAGTTGTTGTTCATCTCGTTGACCTTGTCGATCAGGATGAAGCCGGGTTCGGCGTAGTCGTAGGTGGAGGACATGATCACGTCCCACAGGCGGCGGGCGCGGATGGTCTTGTAGATCTTGCAGGCGACCTTGGTGCCGGTCTCGTCGCTGATGAAGTCCCGCTTGTAGGGCCACTCGCGCCAGATGATCTGTTTCGAGTCGCCAAGATCGATCTTGTCCTCCTCCAGCTCCTTCCCGGTGATGGGGAAGGCCAGGTCCCACTTCGCGTCCTGCTTGACCGCCTCCATGAACTCCTCGGTGATCAGCAGGGAGAGGTTGAACTGGCGCAGGCGCCCGGCCTCCCGCTTGGCGCGCACGAAGTCCATCACGTCCGGGTGGCCGACGTCGAAGGTGGCCATCTGGGCGCCGCGACGGCCGCCGGCGGAGGAGACGGTGAAGCACATCTTGTCGTAGATATCCATGAACGACAGGGGGCCGGAGGTGTAGGCGCCGGCGCCGCTGACGTAAGCGCCCTTGGGGCGCAGGGTGGAGAACTCGTAGCCGATGCCGCAACCCGCCTTCAGGGTCAGGCCGGCCTCGTGTACCTTGCCCAGGATCTCGTCCATGGAGTCGTAGATGGTGCCGGAGACGGTGCAGTTGATGGTGGAGGTGGCCGGCTTGTGCTCCAGCGCGCCGGCATTCGAGGTGATGCGACCGGCCGGAATGGCGCCCCGGCGCAGGGCCCAGAGGAAACGCTCCTGCCACTCCTGCTGCAGTTCCGGGGTGGTCTCGATCTCCGCCAGCGCCTTGGCCACGCGCTGGTAGGTGCCGTCGATATCCCCGTCAACCGGGGTACCGTCCTTGGCTTTCAGTCGATACTTGGTATCCCAGATATCCATGGATGCGGGTTGCAGGGGGATCTCAACGGCGGCATCGGGTACTGCTTTGAGGTGGGCGCTTTTCATTTCACTCAAATCCTTCGGCTCTTTATATTTATTTCAGGGTGTCAACCGGCACTTGCTTGCGGCGATGGATGGTATCGCCAGCGGGCACGTTCTCTCTCATAACATAGTTCGAATTCGGCAGTCGGGTCGTTCTGGAATCCGGGCAGGCTGAATATCTGCTGAAGGGTGGGGGCTCCAGGGTTGAGCCCATCCCTACATATAGTAGCCTGGCGTTTCCTTGCTGACCTTGAAACACAATATGTTGTGTTTGATGATGCGAGATTATGTGTAGAAGGGGGCCCTGTCAAGTCACCAGTTCGTCTATAAGTGGACGGTAATAAATAATAAAATCAATAGGATATAACAGGTGCTTTACAGGTCATCCAAGGTAAGTTGTTGGAAATTAGAGTTTTTTAGAAAACACAACATATTGTGTTCTGATGGGTTGAGGATCACAGGCTGAAGTGGGGTTCAGCAGCTGTTGCCGATCCCGCCCGGGTCGCTTCGACCTACCCGGGACGGGATCGGTAACGGCAACAGGTTGGTTAGTCGCCGCTCTCCTGCTTTTCAGCGGGCGCCGGCTGGGCTGGTGCTGCCGGCAGGTAGGGGTAACCGCCGTAGTAGGGATACCCACCGTAGTAGGGATACCCACCGTAGTAGGGGGCGCCACCGTAGTAGGGATAGCCTCCATA
>JAPHTA010000183.1 GCA_026196475.1 Sedimenticola sp. | reverse complement strand
GTTATTCACTCGCCATCTTGGCGTCGTTCCGAATCATCTCGCGAATGCCGCGTATCGCCTGCCGGGTACGGTGCTCGTTCTCGATCAGGCCGAAGCGGACATAGTCATCCCCGTGCTGGCCGAAACCGATACCCGGCGCCACCGCAACCTTGGCATCCTTCAGCAGCTTCTTGGAGAACTCCAGCGAGCCCATCTCCAGGTACTGCGGCGGTATCCTGGCCCACACGAACATGGTGGCTTTCGGTTTTTCCACCGGCCAGCCGGCGGCGTTGAGCCCGTCGCACAGCACGTCACGGCGCCGCTGGTACATGTCACGAATCTCCTGCACGCACTCCTGGGGGCCCTCCAGCGCCTGGATGGCCGCCACCTGGATTGGGGTAAACATGCCGTAATCCAGGTAGGACTTCATGCGAGCCAGGGCGGCTACCAGCACCTTGTTGCCGCACATGAAACCGACCCGCCAGCCGGGCATATTGTAGCTCTTGGATAGGGAGAAGAACTCCACCGCGATATCCTCGGCGCCCTCAACCTGCAGGATCGACGGCGCCTTGTAACCGTCGAACACGATATCGGCGTAGGCCAGGTCGTGTACCACCCAGATGTTGTTCTGGCGGGCGATATCGATCACCTTCTCGAAGAAATCCAGCTCCACGCACTGGCCGGTGGGGTTGCCCGGGAAGTTGAGCACCAGCATCTTCGGCTTCGGCCAGGTGTCGATGATCGCCTCCTCCAGCTTGTCGAAGAAGTCGACCCCCGGCACCAGCGGTACGTGGCGGATATCGGCCCCCGCGATGACGAAGCCATAGGGGTGGATCGGGTAGGCCGGGTTCGGCACCAGCACCGAATCGCCAGGGCCAAGACAGGCCAGTGACAGGTGGGCCAGTCCCTCTTTCGAACCGATGGTGACGATCGACTGGGTCTCCGGGTCCAGGTCCACGTCGTAGCGATCCTTGTACCAGCGACAGATGGCCCTTCGCAGGCGGGGGATGCCCCGGGACATGGAGTAGCGGTGGGTATCCTTGCGCTGCGCCGCTTCCACCAGCTTGTCGACTATGTGGCCGGGAGTGGGCTGATCCGGATTGCCCATACCGAAATCGATGATGTCCTCGCCCCGCGCTCGCGCCGCCGCCTTCAGGTCGTTCACGATATTGAACACATAGGGCGGCAAGCGATTGATTCTGCTGAACTCTTCCATCTCGGGCGTTGACACGTGGACCTCTTGAAAGCGGCTGATTTATCGGCTGGGAAAAAGGGTTTAACGTAACCGAGCGCTTATACAGCTGTCAATTGTAATAAGTGGCGTCCGCAGCGTGGCTCCATGCCCGGAGGCGGGAGTATGTATGTCTGCTGCCAGGCCATGGGTGGCACACTATACCGGCACCCCGATCCGGGAACGCGATCTCTTTCCTTTTGCAGCCACCGCCCCGGCCTGCTATCTT
Organism: Sedimenticola sp.; assembly: GCA_026196475.1. Classification (GTDB taxonomy): domain Bacteria; phylum Pseudomonadota; class Gammaproteobacteria; order Chromatiales; family Chromatiaceae; genus Sedimenticola. Next base: position 2,802 of record JAPHTA010000183.1, on the reverse strand, counting down.
GCGCGCATGAAATTCTCCGTGGCAGACCAGTCCAAGGGCAACATCGTTCAGGCCTACTCAGACAGTGGCGTGGTAATCAATGGCGTCACCTTCTCACGCAGCCTGGTGATCATGGAGGAACGGGTTATACCGGACTGGCGACCGGGCGATTTCGATGCCCTGCAGGAGAGCGATTTCGAACCCTTTGTCGAGCTTCGTCCGGACATCGTGATACTCGGCACCGGGGAGCAGCAACGATTCCCCGCCCCGGCCCTATACCGCAGCCTGATCGGCGCCGGGATCGGTGTCGAGGTGATGACCACACCCGCCGCCTGCCGCACCTACAATATCCTGACCTCCGAGGGACGCCGGGTGATCGCCGCCCTGCTCTTCGACCAGGCATCCGGCAGTTGAACCTCGACCACTTCCGCCGCGAGACACGCAGATGAACAGGATACTTTTCCGGGAACAGCCAGTAACGCCATCCAAGGTGGTCTGCGTCGGCAGGAACTATGTCGCGCATGCGAAGGAGCTGAACAACGAGGTGCCCACCTCGCCGGTCATCTTCATCAAGCCCAACTCCGCGATCAGTGGCGAGTTGCAGGCCGGCACCGATGAGCCGCTGCACTACGAGGGCGAGATCGCCCTGCTGATCATGGACGGTGTCATTGCCGGGGTCGCCTTCGGTCTCGACCTCACCCGGCGGGAGCTGCAGTCGACGCTGAAACAGAAAGGTCTGCCCTGGGAACGGGCCAAGGGATTCGACGGTTCCGCGGTATTCAGTGATTTCGTGGCCCTGGACGATCCGCTGGAGTCACTGCGCCTGCAGCTCGACATCAACGAACAGCGGGTACAGGAAGGCGGCTGCGGGGAGATGATATTCAAACCGGCCTTTCTGATCGAGGCGATCGGACACGACTTCACCCTCGAGGATGGCGATATCATCATGACCGGCACCCCCAACGGCGTTGGCGCCTTTCAGCGGGGAGACCGTTTCCTTGGCCAGGTACTGGCCGGGGACCGGTTACTGGTATCCAGACAGTGGACCGCACGCTAGTGGCATACCGGCAATGAGTGGTGACGGGACAGGCTATCCGCTGGAGAGCATCCGCGCCATCGTGCAAAAGCTGCCCCATTTCGAGGCACTGGGGCTAAAGGCGCTGGAACTCAACCGGGGCAACTGCCTGTTCCGGGTGGAGTACTCGCCTGAACTGGTCGGCAACCTGGAGTCGGGCGTGGTCCACGGCGGGGTGATCACCACCCTGCTCGACAGCGCTGGCGGCACCGCCGCCTTCAGCGTGGTGCCCGACGGCGCCTCGGTAGCGACCCTGGACCTGCGCATCGACTACCTGAAACAGGCCGAACCTGGCCGGGCGATCCTGGGCTACGCAGAATGCTACCGCCAGACCCGGCACATCGTCTTCGTCCGGGGCCACGCCTGCCACGACACGGCAGACGACCCGATTGCCCATTTTGTCGCCAGCTTCATGGTTGGCTCGGTAGGATTTTCGCCCAGTGACAGAGCGTGACACTTCCCTGTTTGACCGAGTGATGGCGCTCAAGGCGGCGGGTGACTTCGCCGCCATCAGTGCCCTGATCCCCTACAGCAGCTTCGTCGGTTTCGAACTGCTGTCAGAAGATGACCAGCTGATCACCATCCTGCGCTGCCGGCCAAGCAATATCGGCAACACCACCATCCCGGCGGTGCATGGGGGCGTGGTAGGGGCACTGCTGGAGCATGCCGGAGTGATGCACATCATCCACGACTGCGAGATCACCCGCTTCCCCAAGATCATCAACATATCAGTGGACTACCTGAGACCCTGCCTCGGCACCCAGGACACCTATGCCCGGGCCTACCTGGTGAAACAGGGCAGGAGCGTATCGAACGTGCGGGTGGAGGCGTGGCAGAGCGACCCGCTGCGGCCGGTGGCTGCGGCCCACGCCCACTTCCTGATGCGCTAGAGGCCCCGGCTACGGGCCGGGGGGGACTGCTACGGCCGGACGGCCCTACTGGTTGTTGTGCAGGCTGATTACCACGTCGGAGTCGGCGCTGCCGTTCTGCTTGGCCGAGTCGCTGCGAATCAGCTCGAGCTGTTCCAGGTACTGGCTGCTGACATCGCCGGTGACATACTTGCCGTCGAACACTGCGGTGTCGAAGCTGGTGACATCCGACTTGTCCTCTTTCTTCACCGCCGCGATCAGGTCCCCGATCTCCTGGTAGATCAGCCGGTCACAACCGATGATCTCCTGCACCTCATCAACACTGCGGTTGAAGGCCACCAGCTCGTTGGCGGAGGGCATGTCGATCCCGTAAACATTGGGGTACTTGACCGGCGGCGCGGCGGAGGCGAAATAGACTTTCTCGGCCCCCGCTTCCCGTGCCATCTGCACGATCTGCTGGGAAGTGGTGCCGCGCACGATCGAGTCGTCCACCAGCATCACCCGCTTGCCCTTGAACTCGGAGTCGATGGCGTTCAGCTTCTGGCGCACCGACTTCTTGCGCACCTGCTGCCCCGGCATGATGAAGGTACGGCCGATGTAACGGTTCTTGATAAAGCCCTCTGCATACTCCACGCCCAGTGCGTTGGCCAACGCCAGGGCGGCGGTACGGCTGGTATCCGGAATCGGAATCACCACGTCGATATCATGATCCGGCCACACCCGCTTGATCCGCTCCGCCAGCTTGCTACCCATACGGGAACGGGCCTTGTGCACGAAGATGTCATCAATAATGGAGTCGGGACGGGCGAAGTAGACGAATTCGAAAATGCAGGGGGTATGCTCGGTCTGGGCGGCACAGACACAGGTGTGCAGGTCGCC
>JAPHTA010000230.1 GCA_026196475.1 Sedimenticola sp. | reverse complement strand
GCTCGTTGGCCTCGATCAGGTTGACGTCGAAGAGGTGGATCTTGTCGTAGCGCGCGACGCGCCGGCCCTGGTCGTTGTAGACGATGCAGGCGGCCCTGACCCGGCTGTTGTCGTGTGCCTCCAGGGGGATGGTGCCGCCCACCAGCCAGATGCCGTGGCGCCTGGCAAGCTGGCCAAGGAACTCCTGCAGCGGGCCGTCATTGTCCGCCTCGCGCAGGGCGCAGAGATCCCGGTCCTGCTTGCCCATGAAGGCGAAATTCTCCGGCAGTACCACCAGTCCTGCACCGTTATCCACCGCCTCCGTGACCAGGCGCTCCACTTCCAGCAGGTTGGCACTGACATTGGGTCCGGTCGCCATCTGGATGGCGGCTGCTCTGTTCTGTTCTCTGCTCATGGTTCGAAGGGTGCTTCCTCTGTCATTCCAGGACACGCTGCCGCCCTGGCCAGCCCGGAGCATAGCATTAACCGCAAGAGGGACCAAACGGGGGCGAGGCGTTAAAAATCACGGTTGGTTCTGGGGCTCCGGGGTGTAGGTGGGGCCGGTTGGCTTGAGCTTTTTCAGCAGGCGTTTGAGGAGATTGCTCTCTGCGCCATCTTCGGGCTGTGCGACCCCGGGGGATGATGTGTCCGGGTCGTCCGCCTGCATGACGGCCGGCCCCCCTGTCCCGGTGTCATCAGCGTCATCGGTCGTGCTGGTGCTGTCGTCCGGAATATGCAGTTCACCATCAGTGTCGCTGAGGCTTCCCCCTTCCGGGGTCTCGCGCAATTTGGGTGTCAGCACCGGGTCATCCCAGCTACCCGTTGCCATGTACTGCAGCTGGGTCACCTTGTCCAGGGAGTCCCCCACCAGTTGCTGGGCAATGAACAGGGCTGCTCCGACCGCCGGGCCGCCGGCAATGGCGCCGGCCAGGGGGATGCTGGAGGAGAACTTTGGTGTGATCGTGACCAGGGCGTCGAAATCCTCGTCGCCGAGTCCGATACGGCCGGAGAGTTCGATATTGGCCGAAGGGCCCTGCATGCGGAAGTCGTTGGTGAAGGCGTCGCCGCTGTCGAGCAGGAAGTTGCCCTCGATGGTGTCGAAGGCAAACCCCTTCTTGAAGATATCGCTGAAATCGAGAGTCAGGCGGCGCCGAAGCGCACCCAGGTTGAACAGGCCGAACAGTCGTCCGACGCCGGGATCCACCTTGAGAAAACGACCCTTGTCGATCTGCATTCCGAGTTGGCCGTTGAGACGGGCGCTGGAGAGGTCGAGTGGGCCGCCCGGCCAGTGCAGTCGGCTGTCGATCTCCACCGGTGCCCCCTCCAGGTTCTCGGACAGCGCGAGGTCTTTCAGTACCGAACCGAAATCGGCACTGGAGAGCGACAGGTCAAAGCGCGAAACCGGCCTGCCCCCGGCCTCCCGCAACCAGCTGCCGGTACCTGAGAGCTGCAAGCGGGGTGAGCTCAGCGACAGGGTCTGCAGTGCCAGGCCCTGCTCCCGTCGCTGGCTGATCAGCTGCAGGCTGCCAAAGGGCTTGTCGTTGATGATCAGCTCCTTCACCTCTGCCTGCAGTGCCGGTACCCGGGTCGGGTCGATCGGCTTGGCGTCCGGTGTACTGCTCTGCTCCACCTGGTCCAGAAGGGTTTCGTCCAGGGTCAGTGACAGCCGGTCCATCTCCAGCTGGACCGGTGCAGCGAGGAGATCCTGCGGCAGGGTCAGCTGCCCGCTGGCCCGGTCGCTGCTGAAGGTGCCGTGCCAGCGGGCCGGGGTCCGCTCCAGTTGCAGTGAGAAGCCATCGAGTGCGATCGCCTGGTAGGCAATCCGGTCGCTGTTCAGGCTGAGCTGGCTGAACGCTGGTATGTCATTGCCTGTTGCCCGCGGCGACAGCAGTGGCAACCAGGGGTCGATGCGCAGGTGTCTGAAGCGGCCACGCAGGGCCGAGGAGCCTGTCGCCTGAAGGGGCAGCAGCACGCTGCCCTCGCCCCACTCGCTGAGCAGCGTACCCTGCCAGTGGTCGCTGCCCCGCTCCAGGGAGAAGCGTACATTGTCGGTGGCCTGTTGCCCGATCTGCAGTGTATCGACCGCCAGCTCAACCCGGTTCAGGGGTGGCAGTGACGGGGTGCTGCCGGATGAGGTTGTGGCCTGCAGCCAATGGTCCAGGGGCAGCATTGCCAGCTGGCCGATAATCTCGATACCCGGGGTGCCGGGGAGGCGGGCTTGGCCACCGCCCAGGGTGATCCCGGCGTGGCTGAGCCGGGGGCTCTCCGGTTCGCTGCGGTCGAAGGCGAGACGTGCGTCCAGTTGCTCGCCGTAGCGGACGTGAAGTGGCCCGGCCTGTTGCGTCAGAACGGTCTCCAGCAGCAGTGCGCGCGACTCTGTGGCCGGCTTGCCCAGGGGTGCGGGCAGGTCAATACGGGTGCCGACCAGGTTCGAGCCCAGGCTCACCGCCACGCCGGCATCGGGGCCAGCCGAGAGGTGGGGGATATCCAGTTGCAGTCGCCAGCGACTCTCTCCCGAGAGGGCGGCCACAGAGGTGAGTGCGGGAAGCTGGCGCTGCAGGGTGGTGAGCGGGAGTGTGGAGGTGGCTATAACCCGTGTCGCCTGGCGTCGGCTGTCGGAGCGGTCGACATCAATCTGCAGAGGGATATCCAGGGCCCTGGCGCGGATATCGCTGGCAAACAGGTGGTCCTGGTCGAATCGAAGCGCGCCATTGATCCGCTCCAGATCGAAGGGCCACTCGTCCAGCACCAGTCGACTGTCGAGGAACTCCAGCCGGCCATCCAGGGCAAATTCCCCGACCTCTTCGATCGGCAGGGAGAAGCCGATTTCGAGGCGGGTCTCCCCCTCTCCGTGGATGCCTTTCACCAGGGGGCCGAAATCCTCTTTCAGCGGGGACTCCCTGAGCAGCCGCAACGGGTCTCCCAGCGGTCCGCTTACGCTGCCGTCGAGTTGCAGTGGAGCGGTGAGCAGCAGGTCCTCGATCTCTGCATGAATCGCGCCGATCTGGCTGTCCAGGATGCGACCGCCATCGGCCCAGGCGTCGAAGCGGTTGTTGAGAAAGCGGACCCGGGCGCTCAGTCCTTGCAGGGCGGGCCAGCCGGGCCAGTAGTCCAGCTCCAGCCCTTCGACATTGAAAAACACCTCGAAGCGGCCGCTGTGCCGGCGGTGGAAGGGGAAGTCATCCAGCGGGCCCCGCACCAGGGCGCTGCCATGGGTGACCCGGCCGGGGCCGATACTGCGATCGACCCAGGCCACCACCTCCTGGCCCATGATACCGGTCGGCAGGTAGCGGGAGGTGGAGCTGGCGTCGCCGTCCCGGAAATCGGTCTGCAGATCGAGGAAGGGCGACGAATCCGGGCCATCGGGTATCGCCAGGTGGAGGCGGCTCCGGGTGCTGATATCGTCATTCTCAGCCAGAAGGGCCCGGCTCTCCACCGTGACTCCACCCCCTGGCGCCCGGGTGAAGGCGACTTCGCCTGCCAGTCGGCCCAGTTGCAGCGGATCGCGGAACAGCTGTTCGAAGTCGATGCTGACATTCTGGCTGTCGAGGGAGAGTGTGCCCTGTTGCGCATCCATCCAGAAGGTGAGGGCCAGGTTGTCCAGCCCGGGCAGTCCGTTCCAGGGTCGGGAGCTGAAATCGCTGAGCCGGCCGTGGGCCTCCCAGGAAAAGCCGTCGGCCTGTTCCCGGAAGCGCAGTTGCAGGTCGTCCAGGCTGCCGCTGCCCTGGACCTGTTGAAGTCCCTGCTCCAGGGTCCGGTCTGCAATCGGGATCAGCGCCGAAATGGCGCTCACATCCTCGATCCGGGTATGACGGCTGCCGGCGACCAGCTCCCAGGCCCCGGAGTCGTCCTGTGTCGCCCGCAGGCTGATCCGGGTCTGTGGCCAGCGACGGTTGCCACGCTGGATTTCCAACCGGTTCAGGTCCAGTTGCCAGCCCTGCTCCAGTCGCAGCAGCCGGAGATCGGTGGAGAGGCGGTCCAGGCTGAGTGAGGCATCGGTGCGGTCGGGCCGGTCACCGCGCCGGCGAATCTCCACCTGCTCCCAGTCGGTGGAACCCTGCAGGTTGATCAGGCCGTCCTGGTCCCACTCACCCCACAGCTCGATCTCCGCCTGGCGATTGCTGAAGCGGTAGTCCCGGGCCATCCGGCGGTTGAGCAGAAGGGCCAGGTCGATACCCTGGCTGCGAGTGTAGCTGCGGGCATGCCAGGTGCTGAGCCGGTCCGGCTGTGCGGTGAGGTCCACCGCCAGTTGCAGGGTTCCGCCGCCGCTCCCGGGCAGGGTGAGACTGCCATCCAGCTGGTGCCGGGTGCCACTGTTACGCAGCCGCAGGTCAACCCGGGTCAGCCGCAGTGGCGGCGCCCCGGATGCCTGGTCTTCCCAGATTATCTCGCCGTTTACCAGGCTCAGGTGCGACGGCAGCAGGAAGGCGGAGCTGCCGTCGCCCGGCTCCAGTTCGTTGAGCTGGTCCAGGTTGCCTACAGTAATGGCGCCGTTTGCCTGGCGAATCACCCTCAGCCTGGGGGAGACGAAGGAGACCTTGCGCACTACCGGACTCAGCTGACGCAGCGAGCTGAGCAGGTCGAGGGCGACGCGTACCTCGGACAGGTAGAGCGTCGGTGCGTTTCGTTTCGGGTCGATCAGCTGCAGGTCGTAGAGCACCAGCACCGGCCCCAGGCCACGCCAGTCGCCGCGCAGGCGGCCGACCGTGATCGGCTGCCCCAGCAGGTCGCTGGTCCACTGTTCGACCTCGGCCCGATACTGGGCCGCCATGGGTGCCAGCAGGCGGCCGAAGACGATCAGCAGGCCGAGACCTACCACCAGCAGGATCAGCAGGCGCTTGGTGCTGCGATAGGAGAAGTGGAGCAGCCGCTTCATCCGGCCGGCCCGGTCAGCTGGCTGCTGTATGATTCAGCGATACAAGGTCTGTTCTGCAGCTTGCTGTTCAACATCTGTTCCCGATAACTGGCCACGCAGGCCATTCCCCAGCCGCTTGCCGGGCTAGATCAGCACCACGTCGTAGTGCTCCTGGCTGTACAGGGACTCCGCCTGCAGCCGGATATTTTTGCCGATGAAGCTGCCCAGTTCCGCAAGAGTGGCCGACTCCTCGTCCAGCAGCCGGTCCACCACCTCCTGGGACGCCAGTACCAGCAGGGAATCCACGTCGTCGAACTGCCGCGCCTCGCGCAGGATCTCGCGGAAGATCTCGTAGCAGGTGGTCTCGGCGGTCTTCAGGGAGCCACGACCTCCGCAGCAGGGGCACGGTTCGCACAGGATGTGTTCCAGGGATTCCCGGGTTCGCTTGCGGGTCATCTCCACCAGGCCCAGGCTGGAGACCTCGGTGATATGGGTCTTGGCATGGTCCCGCGCCAGGCTCTTCTCCAGCGCACGCAGCACCTGGCGTTTGTGCTCCTCTTCCGCCATGTCGATGAAGTCGATAATGATGATGCCCCCCAGGTTGCGCAGCCGGAGCTGTCGGCAGATCGCCTGGGCCGCCTCCATGTTGGTCTTGAAGATGGTCTCTTCCTGGTTGCGGTGACCGACAAAGGCGCCGGTGTTGACGTCAATGGTGGCCATTGCCTCGGTCTGGTCGATAATCAGGTAGCCGCCCGATTTCAGGGTCACTTTCTGTTCCAGGGCCTTCTGGATCTCGTCCTCGACGCCGTAGATATCGAAGATCGGCCGCTCCCCCGGGTAGTACTCGATCTTCACCTGGCTGTCCGGGATCAGTTTTTCGGCAAACTGGGTCAGGCGCCGCCAGCTCTCCCGGGAGTCGATGCGCAGTCGCTCCACGTCGGCGGTTATCAGATCACGCAGGGCGCGCAGAAACAGTGGCAGGTCCTCGTGGATCAGGGACATCGGAGGCGAGGTCTGCAGCCGGTCCTGGATCGCGTGCCAGAGTCTTGTCAGAAAGCGGATGTCGGATTTCAGTGTCGCTTCGTCGACCCCCTCGGCGGCGGTACGGATGATGAAATTGCCACTCAGCGAGGAGTCGCCGAAGAAGTTGCTGACGATCTCGCGCAGGCGGGCCCGTTCCGCCTCGTCTTCGATCTTCTGCGAAACCCCGAGATTGTTCAGTTCGGGCATGAACACCAGGTAACGGGAGGGGATCGATATGTGGGTGGTGAGGCGAGCGCCCTTGGTGCCAAGTGGATCCTTCACCACCTGCACGATCACCTCCGCCCCCTCCCGTACCAGTTCGTTGATGCTGTCGCTGCTGGTGGCGCTGCCGTTGCTGATGTCGGATGCGTGCAGAAACGCGGCCCGCTCCAGGCCGATGTCGACGAAGGCGGCCTGCATCCCGGGCAGTACCCGGCACACCTTGCCCTTGTAGATGTTGCCCACCAGCCCCTTGCGCTGGGCGCGCTCGATGATGATCTCCTGCACCACCCCGTTTTCGATCACCGCGACCCGGGTCTCCGGTGGTGTCACATTGACCAGGATCTCTTCACTCATGGATCGTTTCTCATGTTCAGTTGCAGCGGGTCTATTCCCGCCTGCCGCAGCAGTTCCCCGGTCTCGAACAGGGGCAGTCCCATCACCCCGGAAAAGCTCCCCTCCAGAGCGCGGACAAAGAGTGCGCCGCGGCCCTGAATGGCGTAACCTCCGGCCTTGTCCGCCGGCTCCCCGCTGCGCCAGTAAGCCAGTGCCTCGGCCGGAGAGATCCGGCGAAACAGAACCTGGCTGACGCTCAGCCGGGTCGATTCCCGCTGCCCGCCGAGAGCGACCCCGGTCAATACCTTGTGGCGTGTTGCCGACAGCTGTTGCAGCATCTCAAGTGCGTCCGACTGGTCGCGGGGTTTCCCCAGGATCCGCTGGCCCACCACCACGGCGGTGTCAGCCGCCAGCACTGGCATCGGCAAATCCAGGGGTATTGCAGCCTGTCCCGCACGCGCCTTCTCCAGGGCCATTCTGATCACGTACTCGGCGGGTGCTTCGTGGGCTAGCGGGGTCTCGTCCACATCGATATCGATGACTGTGTGATGGACCCCTATCTGTGTCAGTAGTTCACGCCTGCGAGGCGAGCGCGAGGCAAGGTAGATCAGCGGCTGCATGGTTCGCCTGTGCGTTTTGGTCAGTATAAACAGTGCTTTTATGTAACAGTGCGTCAGTAAATACGGTTGTTATCACTGCTGCTCCATCAACTCCCTCTCCCTCAGGGAGAGGGTTGGGGTGAGGGGAGAATATGAGCTAACTCACTGATTGTTAATATCCCCTCATCCTGTCCTTCCTCCCGAAAGGAGAAGGGACGAACGAATTGGTTTTCTATGTTCCACTGTCCGAGTGGCGACTGACATTTTACTTACCATCAGTCTGTTACAAACAGCCAAAACGGCTCTTAACGGGTCGGCAGTAGGTTGTTATCTGTTTGACCCGGAGGCTGAAGAGACCTGCCGGGACGCTTTACAGTACACCAGTGCGTCAGACAAGGATAGGAGAGATTGGCGTCAGCGGGCCTGTATCACGTTTGTTGAAACCGGTGGCATTCGCTCGCCGGGGATCAGGCCCGGTGATAGGGGTGATTGCGCAGCAGACTCCAGGCTCGGTAGATCTGCTCCGATAGCAGTACCCGCACCAGCGGGTGGGGCAGGGTAAGCGGGGAGAGGGACCAGCGACTGTCGGCACGCTCCAGGCAGCTCCCGGCCAGGCCCTCGGGCCCGCCCACCAGCAGGGCGACATCGTGGCCGGACTCCATCCAGTCGCCCAGCCGTTGTGACAGCTCCCCGGTGCTCCAGGCGCGACCCGGTATGTCCAGGGCGATGACATGACAATCCCGGGGTATCGCCTTCAGCATCCGTTCCCCCTCGTCGCGCAGGGTGCGCTTGAGGTCGGCGTTTTTGCCACGGTGGCCGGGGGCGATCTCGATCAGGTTCAGCCGGCATTCGGCGGGCAGGCGCTTGGCGTACTCCCGGTAGCCCTCGCTGACCCAGCGGGGCATCTTGTTGCCGATCGAAAGCAGGTGGATGTTCATGGGCACTCGTCTTCCGTCAGGGGTGCGCCGCATCATAGGGTGTGTGGCCGGAGAGGTCCAGGCAGGTGGCCCTCAGGAGCCGGGGCGGTCATCCAGTGCGCTGGTGCCGGAAAGAATGGCCAGAAACCAGGTGATCCGGCGTGGCCGGATCAGAAACCATCCGATCACCGGTGTGACTCCGGCCAGGAAGAAGGGAGTGGTGTAGAAGCTCCGTGGCAGCAGGAGTACAAGCAGTAACCAGAAAAGCAGCCAGCCGATGAAGAGTGTGCTGACCACGGGAACCAGTTTTGATTGACTGTCCGGTTTCGACATACGGGCTTTCCATGCGGTGTTGCCGGGTTCGGGAGACGGGACGCCTGTTGCTTCCCTCATTCCGCCGGGTCGGCGGCCCGGGAAGCCAGTTCATTATAATGAATTAAAAGATTTTTGCCACTGTTTCAGCGGTACTGGTCAAGGGCAGCGGCAAGCCGCTCCCGCACCTGTCTTCGCAGCTCCGGCGGGCCCAGCACCTGGACGTCGGGGCCGTAGCGGAGAATGTCCATGACCAGCTCGTCGGCCCGATTGTAGGGGAGTTCCAGCGCGTAGCTTCCGTCCTCCCGCCACTCTCCCTGCTGTTGCGGGTGCCAGCTCTCCCGCGAAACCCAGCGTGCCCGCAACGGCGAGAAGAGTAGCCGTGCGGTCTGCTCCGCGGCGCCGGCGAAAATGCCGTAGGCCGCGGCGTGATGGTTGTCCAGGGTCGTTTCGTCCACCACCTCTGCCGTTTGCGGCAGGAGCCTGGCCTGCTCCACCGCATCCAGGGCAAAGGTGCGCAGGGCCCGGCGCAGGTGGCACCAGGCGTCCAGGTACCAGTTGTCCCGGTAGTAGGTGAGACGTTGCGGCGAGACGGTGCGTTCGCTGAGCCTGTCGTCGCTGCGCAGGTAGTAGTGGATATGCAGTTGCTGGCGGCAGGCCAGGGCAGAGCTGATGGTCTGGAACTGCTCCCCCGCGGGGCGCGAGGCGGCACGCAGGATACGGACCCGTCCGGCCAGGTCGGCAACGCCCGTCCCCTGCACCTTGAGCAGGGACTCTATGCGCTGCTTGAGCGGTGCCAGCTGCTGCTCCAGCAGTCCCGGCTGCACGCTTTTCAGCAGCTGCTGCACGCTGAGCAGGGCGTGCAGCTCCGAGCTGTTGAACCAGATGCCCGGCAGCTCGTACATCACCTCCCCGTCACGGTCGTAGTAGTAACCGTTGTGCTCCCGGCTGTAGCGGATCGGCGCGTTGAGGTAGAGCCGCATCGCCTCGATAATGCGTTTGGCGGTGGCGCGGGAGCACTCCAGCTCCTGCTCGATGCGCTGGCGCGAGACCGGTCGTCGTGCCGAGCTGAGCAGCCGGTGCAGGTCGAATATACGATCGAAGCGGTCCATGCGGGCGGCGTGCCGGGGTGCGGCGGGAGGTCAGTGCTGGTTGTCAGCGGTGCGGGAGCCGCCTTGCGGTGTCTCCATCTGCCACAGGCGCTCCAGCTGGTAGAAGTCCCGTACCTTGGTCTGCATCAGGTGCACAACAATGCCGTTCAGGTCCACCAGGACCCATTCGCCTTCCCGCAGCCCCTCCACGCCGAGGGGCGTCTCGCCGGCCTCCTTGGCCTTGAATACCAGGGTTTCGGCCATCGAGGAGACATGCCGGTTGGAGGTGCCGCTGGCAATGATCATCAGGTCGGTGATGCTGGTCTTGTCCCGGACATCCAGCTCCCTGATGTCCAGTGCTTTCATGTTGTCGAGGGTGTCAAGTATAAGGTCGCGCAGTTCGTCTATCTGCATAAGGTCTCTTCAGTACCGTGTTGGAGTGCTACAGGGATATTTTAGTCGCTATCCGGAGCGCGGCGCAAAACAGCCCGTCCGGCAACGGTTTCAGTCGTCGAGGTAGAGCCCCCGCTGCCGGATCAGTCGCAGCACCGGGTCGGGCAGCAGGAAGCGGGGTGAGCGTCCCTGCCGCAGCATGCCGCGGATGGCGGTGGCGGAGATCTCCAGCTGGGTGACCTGCAACGGCAGGATCAGGCCGGCCTGGCGGGTGGCGAGCCGTTCGGCCTGGTGCGTGATGCGCTCCGGGTAGTGGGCCGGGTCCGCCTCGCCGGGGCGCTGCATCACCACCAGGTGCGCCAGTTCGAGAATCTCCCGGGGACGGTGCCAGTCCGGAAACTGCCGGAAGGCGTCGCTGCCGAGGAGCAGGCAGAGCGTCCGCGAAGGCTGTTCTGACTTCAGCGATTGCAGGGTGTCCAGGGTGTAGGATTTGCCATCCCGCTCCAGTTCCCGGGTGTCCACGCTGAACTCGGGCGCATCGGCCACCGCGGCCTGCAGCAGGGACAAGCGCTGTTTGGCATCAAGCGCTGGTGTCCCTCGGTGCGGCGGATCGCGCAGGGGGATCAGGCGCACCTGTGCCAGGCCCAGCTGCTGCTGCACATCGAGCGCGGTACGCAGATGGCCGAAATGGACCGGGTCAAAGGTGCCGCCGAGTATGCCGATCATGAGATTTCCTGTCAGCCCCCGTCGCGACGGGGGCTGCCTTCAGGTGCGGATGTGGCCGTCGCCGAGGACGATGAACTTGACCGAGGTGAGGCCCTCCAGCCCCACCGGCCCGCGGGCGTGGAACTTGTCGGTGGAGATGCCGATCTCGGCGCCCAGGCCGTACTCGAAGCCGTCAGCAAAACGGGTCGACGCGTTGACCATCACCGAGCTGGAGTCGACCTCGGTCAGGAAGCGGCGGGCACGGGTGTAGTTCTCGGTGACAATCGACTCGGTGTGACCCGAGCTGTGCCGGTTGATGTGCTCGATCGCTTGGTCCAGGCCCCTGACCACACGGATCGAGAGGATCGGTGCCAGGTACTCGGTATCCCAGTCCGTTTCGCTGGCCGGCAGGCAGTCGTCCAGGATCTGCCGGCAGCGTTCGCAGCCGCGCAGTTCGACCTCGTGTTCGGCGTAGGCGGCGGCCAGCATCGGCAGGATATCCTCGGCGATCTCCTCCGCCACCAGCAGTGTCTCCAGGGTGTTGCAGGTGCCGTAGCGCTGGGTCTTGGCGTTGAGCGCGATGTCGAACGCCTTGCCGCTGTCCGCCTGGTCGTCGATATAGACGTGGCAGATGCCGTCCAGGTGCTTGATCACCGGCACCCGGGCGTCGTTCGAGATGCGTTCTATCAGCCCCTTGCCGCCGCGCGGAATGATCACGTCGATCGACTCCGGCATGGTAATCATGGCACCCACCGCCGCCCGGTCGGTGGTGGCCAGGACCTGCACGCAGTCAGCCGGCAGGCCGGCCTTCTGCAGTCCGCGCTGGATGCTGCCGGCGATGGCCTGGTTGGAGTGGAACGCCTCGGAACCGCCGCGCAGGACCGTGGCGTTGCCCGACTTCAGGCACAGGGCGGCAGCGTCGGCGGTGACGTTGGGGCGCGATTCGTAGATGATACCGACCACCCCGAGCGGGACCCGCATGCGGCCCACCTGAATTCCGCTGGGGCGGAACTTCAGGTCGAAGATCTCGCCGATCGGGTCGGCCAGCGAGACGATCTGGCGTATACCCTCCAGCATGCCGTCGATGCGCGCCGGGGTCAGCTCCAGCCGGTCCAGCAGGGCCGGGTCCAGCCCCTTGGAGGCTCCCGCCTCCAGGTCGCGCCGATTGGCCTCGGCCAGGGCCTCGCGCTGCTGCTCGAGATCGTCGGCGATCGCCAGCAGGGCGGCGTCCTTGGTGGCGGTGGAGGCCGCAGCCAGGATCCGGGAGGCGGCACGGGCGCGCCGGCCCAGGTCGGCCATGTAGGCGGGAATGTCGGTGATTTGGCTGGACATCGGGATTTCGGTTTCCGGTTGCGTTAGGCAAAGCGCAATTCTAGCAAATTGCATCCCGCTTGGGGATCGCTCAGGCGACGCTGCGGTCGTCCGGCAGTGGAGCCCCGGCCATGCCTGCGCAGATGTGCTGCAGTTGCAGCCAGGGGTCCTGCCTCGACTGGCCCTTGATCGCCCGGTCGGCCAGGTGGCAGAGTCGAAGCAGTTGCTGCCACTGTCGCCTGTTGAGACGCTGCAGACCCTTGGCGACCAGCGGCTTGCGCTTGTCCCACACCTCGCGGGCGGTGGCCACCACCTGCTGCGCGGAACGCCCCGGCTTCATCTGTCTGGAAAGGCTGCACAATAACCGGATCTCCCGGTTCAGCGCCCATAATACTACCGGGGCGGCGGTACCCTCGGCGCGCAACCCGTTCAGGACCCGGATGCTGCGTCCCACGTTGCCGGCCAGGGCCGCATCAACCAGGCCGAAGACATCGTAACGGGCGCTGTCGGCGACCGACTCGAGAAGGGTCTCCGGGGTGATGACACCGCTACCGTGCAACAGCTTCAGCTTGTCGATCTCCTGGGCTGCCGCCAGCAGGTTGCCCTCGATCCGTTCCGCCAGCAGGGTCACCACGTCGGGGCCGGGTGTGAGTTCCTGCTGGCGCATACGCTGTTCGATCCAGGGCGGCAGGCGGGCGCCCTCGATCGGCCAGATCTGGACCAGCACCCCGGCCGAGTCGATCGCCTGCAGCCACTTGCTGCGGGCCTGGTTCCTGTCCAGCTTGGGCAGGGTGACCAGCAGCAGGGTCTCCTGCGGCGGCCGTTCGGCATACTCTGCCAGCGCCTTGCCCCCTTCCCGTCCCGGCTTTCCGGAGGGGATGCGCAGGTCGATGATCTTCTTCTCCGCGAACAGGGAGAGGGTGTTGGCCTCGGCCGCCAGCCGGCCCCAGTCGAAACGGCTGTCCGCGTCCAGGATTTCGCGTTCGCTGTATCCGGCCTCCCGGGCGGCGGCACGAACCGCGTCTGCGGCCTCGTTCATCTGCAGTGGTTCGTCCCCGCTGATCATGTAGATCGGCGCCAGTCCCTGTTGTCGGAGGCGGGTGGGCAGCTCGTGGGGGCGTAAGCGCATCGATCCGGGTTACAGCTGGGCCTGCAGACGGCGCATGATCTGGGCTGCCAGGTCGCGCTGCATATCCTTGCGCAGCTGGCCCTCCTCCTGCTGCTTGCCGAGGACCTCGGTCTCGCTGTTGAGGTAGGTGGTGAGGGTGCTTACCGGTTGTGATTCCACCAGGGTTGCCCCGTCCTTTGCCAGCAGGCTGAAGCGTGCCCCTTCGTGCAGCTCGTACTCGGCCACGTTGCCGTTGCCGTCCACCGACAGGACCCGCCGGTCACTGCTGCGGTCGCTGATCCGCAGGATACTGCTGGCCTGTTCCCGCTGGTCGGCAATCTGGATGTTGTTGAAGCGGATCAGTTGCACCAGCTCCCGCCTCACCTCGTCATACTCACCCAGTCCCTGGATATGGACCGGGCCTATCGCCGCCGGAAGCGTGATCTTGCCGCGTAGCTGGAAACCGCAGCCGCTCAGCAGGGCAAGCGCCAGTAGCAGCAGAAATGGGCGTAAAACAGATTTACCGGGCATCTTCTCCTCCGGACAGTGGCAGGCTCGTCCTGCACCGCCTGTCATGCTATTTGGCAACGATGTTGACCAGTTTGCCGGGCACCACGATGATCTTGCGTACCGTGGCATCGCCGATGAATTTCTGCGCATTGGGATCATCCTGCGCCAGCTGCTCGATGGTTGCCCGGTCCGCGTCGGCCGGGACCTCGATCCGGGCCCGCACCTTGCCGTTCACCTGCACCACGTAGTGGATGCTCTCCTGCACCAGGGCCGATGGATCGGCAACTGGCCAGGTCGAGTCCAGGATCTCCTCGCCGAATCCCAGGCTGCGCCACAGTTCGTGGGTGACATGGGGCGCGATGGGTGCCAGCAGGCGCAATACGATGCTCATGCCTTCCCGCAGCAGGGCATCGTCGGCAGCGTCCTGGCCCAGCTTGTAGAGGGTGTTGGTGATCTTCATGCTGGCCGAGACCACGGTGTTGAACTGCTGTCGGTCGTAGTCGAAACAGGCCTGCTGGAGCGCCGCGTGGATCTCCCGCCTGGCCCCCTTCTGTGACTCGTCCATCCCCTCCGGCCGGTCGTCGGCGGCGCGGATCCTCTGCTCGTTGTTGTAGGCCAGCGCCCAGATCCGGCGGAGGAACCGATTGGCGCCCTCCACGCCCTCGTCGGACCACTCCAGGGACTGGTCAGGGGGTGAGGTAAACATGGTGTAGAGGCGTACCGTGTCGGCACCGAAGCGGTCCACCAGGGACTGGGGATCGACGCCGTTGTTCTTCGATTTCGACATCTTCTCCACGCCGCCGATCCGCACTGGCTGGCCGTCCGATTCCAGGGTGGCGCTGAGGATGCCTCCCTTGTCGTCACGCCGGGTGAGCACATCGGCCGGGTTGTACCAGCTCTTGGCACCGTCGGCGCTCTCCCGGTAGTAGGTCTCGGCCACCACCATGCCCTGGGTCAGCAGCTTGCTGAAGGGCTCGTCGTTGTCGATCAGTCCCGTGTCCCGCATCAGCTTGTTGTAGAAGCGGGCATACAGCAGGTGCAGGATGGCGTGCTCGATACCGCCCACGTAGTGATCCACCGGCAGCCAGTAGCGGGCGCGCGGGTCCAGCATCTCCTGCTCGGCGTCGGGACAGGTGTAGCGGGCGAAATACCAGGAGGATTCCATGAAGGTGTCGAAGGTGTCGGTCTCCCGCTCTGCCTCGCCGCCGCACTCCGGACACCGGGTCTGGTACCACTCCGGCATCTTCTTGATCGGCGAGCCGCCGGTGGCGTCGAACTCGATATCCTCCGGCAGCACCACCGGCAGCTGCTCTTTCGGCACCGGCACGATGCCGCAGTCCGGGCAGTGCACCATCGGGATCGGGGCGCCCCAGTAGCGTTGCCGGGAGACCCCCCAGTCGCGCAGCCGGTAGTTGACCTGCTTCCGGCCCCTGCCGGCTTTCTGCAGGTGTTCGGCGATAGCCTCGAATGCCTCTGCCGAGCTGAGGCCGTCGAACCGGCCGGAGTTGATCAGGGTGCCTTTCTCGGTATAGGCGGCCTGCTCGATACTGGTATCGCTGCCGTCTGCCGCGGTGATCACCTGTTTCAACGGGATGTCGTAGCGGTGGGCGAACTCCCAGTCCCGCTGGTCGTGGCCCGGTACCGCCATCACCGCGCCGGTGCCGTAACCCATGAGCACGAAGTTGGCCGCGAAAACTGGCACCGCCTCACCGCTTACCGGGTGCAGTGCGTTGATGCCGAGACGGTGGCCCCGTTTCTCCATCATCTCGATATCGGCTTCCGAGGTGCCGCCCTGGCGGCACTCTTCGATGAATGCGGCCAGCTCCGGATTGGACTCGGCCGCGCGCAGGGCCAGTGGGTGCTCCGCCGCCACTGCCATGTAGGTGACTCCCATCAGGGTGTCCGGACGGGTGGTGTAGATGGTCAGTGCTTCATCGCTGCCCTCGATGGCGAAGTCCATCTGCACGCCTTCGGAACGCCCGATCCAGTTGCGCTGCATGGTGCGCACCTGTTCCGGCCAGTGCTCCATACGATCCAGTTCGTCCAGCAGTTCGTCCGCGTAATCGGTGATCTTGATGAACCACTGCGGGATCTCCCGTCGCTCCACCCTGGCACCGGAGCGCCAGCCGCGGCCGTCGATCACCTGTTCATTGGCCAGTACCGTCTGGTCTACCGGGTCCCAGTTGACCACCGAGTTCTTGCGGTAGACCAGGCCCTTTTTGTACAGCTCGGTGAACAGCCACTGCTCCCACTTGTAGTAGTCCGGCTTGCAGGTGGCCAGCTCCCGGCGCCAGTCGTAACCGAAGCCGAGCTGCTGCAGCTGGTTCTTCATGTACTCGATATTGGAGTAGGTCCATTTCGCCGGCGCCATGCCGTGCTTGATCGCAGCACCTTCCGCCGGCAGGCCGAAGGCGTCCCAGCCCATCGGTTGCAGGACGTTCTTGCCCAGCATACGCTGGTAGCGCGAGATCACATCCCCGATGGTGTAGTTGCGGACATGCCCCATGTGCAGCTTGCCGCTGGGATAGGGGAACATCGAGAGGCAGTAGTACTTCTCGCGATCCGGGTCCTCCCTGACCTCGAAACTGCCTTGCTCTGTCCAGTGGCGCTGTGCGTCGGCCTCAATGGTCGCCGGGGTGTAGGTCTCTTTCATCGTCTGGGTGGGGTCGCTGATTAATGCCAGGGTTCAAACCCGCAAGGATACCTCACCGCCGGTGAGACATGAAGGCATATTGTCCAGCGTGCTGGAGGAAGGGGATGGCACGGTCCGCCTGCAGGGGGGCTGGGTGGCAAGATCTCCGGAGTGGCGCGGGATGACTTGTGTTCTGGTGTACTTGGTGTAAAAAGGAGTCAGGGCTGTCATAAAATCTCTGACAGTCACCGTGGCGAGAATGCAAGGAACAGGTTATGACCCCTAAAGATGAGAAAGATCCCGTCGAGCGCATGGTGGATGCCTACGAGAACATGCTCGAACGGGTGGACGAGATGATCAGCCGGGCCGAGAAGAGCACCCTGCCGACCCTGAGGAAGAGTATCGAGGCGGCCCGGGAGAAAACGGTGGAGCTGAACGAACTGACCCGGGAGGAGGCGGAGAAGATTGCCGGCTACGTGGAACGGGACATGAAGGAGGCGGCTCACTTCCTGGTGGAGACCGGGGACGAGTTCCGTGACTGGTTCCGTTTCGACGTG